>NZ_JBSWYG010000027.1:0-70983 GCF_056160985.1 Roseibium sp. AWQ4_290 | reverse complement strand
TCCGCCGTTTCTTTCGTTTGCTCATCACGCGCCTTTAAGTGTCCATTTGCATAAGTGGACACTTAAGGCGCAAAATCGAAAAGCGGGAGGTGGGGTTCAGCGGACGCTCACGGCTATGCAGCGCATCGCCGGGCCGGTTGGTGGTTGTCATGCCTGCAAACACATGCCGGGACAGGCAGCTGACTTTTTTGCCATGCTGTTTGAGAAGTGCCTTGATGGCGGCGGTCTCCTCGCTTGAATGATCTCCGACTTCCTTGTCACCCACAAATTGCAGCTCCGCATAATCGAGTCCGGCTCCGTTCATGACCTTCAGGGCATGGGCGAGATCGCGGCTGATGCCGTCACAGATAACTCCGAGTTTCATGCGCGTTTGGCCCCTGTCCGGTGAAGTTCAGCGCCGATGATCTCCTCAATCACCCGTGTGCAGACCCAGTTGTCTCCCTGCGGATATTTGGTCCGGCCCGCGTGAAAGATCTGCATGGCGGCGGCGGCCGTGTGCAACGGCACGCCGAGCTCTTCCCCCAGGTTCAGAGAAATTGTCAGGTCCTTGTGCATGGTGTTGATGTGACTGCCGGTGCCTTCAAATTGCCGGTCAATGATCTTTTCAAGGGCATTTTTGACGATACCGCAGCCTGCAGATGAGGTGGAAAAGACATCGAGGATCACCTGCCCCGGCACGCCAGCCTTGGCAGCGAGTGCTGCAGCTTCGAAGGTTGCGGCAAACTGGGACCCGATCAGGGACTGAAGGCAGGCTTTGACCGTTTGCCCGTCGCCGGGTGACGTTCCTACCCGGTGGATATGGGCCGAAACAGCCTCCATAACGGGGGCAAAGCGGGTCAGAACCGCTGCAGGGGCGGCTGCCATCATGGTCAGCGTACCGCTTTGGGCGCCGGCAAATCCGCCGGAAACAGGACTGTCGATGAGGTGAATTCCGCTCCCGACAAGGTCCTCGCCCAGGGAACGGGCTTCGCTTGGTTTGATGGTAGCGGTGAGCAGGACCGCGCTTCCCGGGGGCATCGTGTTCACAAGCCCGGTCTCGCCAAACAGGACATTTTGGACCTGGGCGCCGTTCATGACCATCACAAAAACAGCGTCTGCCCCCCTGCCCGCTTCACCTGCATTTTCTGCAGGCATGCCGCCCAAGGCTTCAAAGGCCGCCATGCGGGCACTGGACAGATCAAACCCTCTTGTGTGAAAGCCGTTTGCAATCAGGTTCTTGGCAAGCCCAGAGCCCATGTCGCCCAGTCCGATAACTCCAATCGTTTTCATGTATATTCCTCCCGTTTTCACCTGGCAAAACCTGGCAACACCCGGTGCGGCCAGCCCTGGTCTTGCGGGATTTCAAGCCAGCGCGCGTGATTGGTGCTCTGGCCGGGCGGGTCCGGAAGACACCCGCTGCCCTTCTCTGGTATGTAAGTCAGCGCCTTTGGCCGTCACTTATTCAGGTGCCCGGCTCAAAAAGTTTCCTCCACATAGGCCCAGGCCACGCGCAGGTGCTCGACCAGGGCCTCCTCTGCCCTCGCCGGATCCCGTTCCAAAATAGCGTCGTATATGGACTTGTGGGCGGCATAGACTGTTTCATTATGGACGATGTTGCGGTCCAACTTGCGCCACTGGGGCGACAGCCACGACGTGAACCCTTCATGGATCGCGGGGAAGACCGGGTTGCCGTTCATGCGGTAGAGGACCCCGTGAAACGCGATATCGGTGCGGAAAAACTCCTCTGACGCATAGATTGCGGCTTCATTGGCAATCAGCGCGGCTTTCAGGTCGGCAATATCGTCCTTGGTCGCCGTCAGCGCTGCATCGCGCACCAGTCCCCGTTCGATAAAGACACGGCTCTGATAAAGATTCTGTACCCCGTCCGGCTCATGCAGGAGCGTGCGGACGATTGTGCCGGTGGCGTCGATCAGGGTGCCGTAATCCGGTTTGCGCACTCTGGGACGGTATCTTGGGCGCAGTTCGATCAAGCCGCGGTTGGCGAGTGTGGAAATGGCTTCACGGACCACGGTCCGGGACGTGCCGAACTCCTCCATCAGATCCCGCTCTGCCGGCAGTGGCTGACCTGAGGCCAGCAGGCCGGAGGAGATCCGCGCTTCCAGATCTGCAACAACAGCATCTGAGGCGCGGGCCTGTCCGGTGGTCTCTGGTCGGTCGTCAAGGGCCATGTTCGCCAATGGGTGAATTTGGTCATACCAAAAGTCAGGAGATATTCGCCGGAGATGCTAAGTCCAGAGGCAATTCCTGGCAAGTCTTTACGTGAGGAAGTTCCGAGAAGTGTAATAAATTCAGTAAATCAATAGCTTGTCACTTTTATTCAATCGATTTAACAAAACAGCAAGGAAACGGCCTTGACTTGAACCGCAATTCAAGGTCTGCTCAGCGCGCTTGGTCATACCAAAGCGTTGTTTCCAAACTGGTCTTGGCATCTTGGGAGGGGTCCTTGACAGCAATCTCCGGAATTTCCGTCCGGCTTTTTCATATTCCGCTTGTTGAAGTGCTGGTAGACGCCAAACATGGCGACCACACCCATTTCGAGCTAGTGACGGCAACGGTGATGCTTGCCGATGGTCGTCAGGGGACGGGCTATACCTATACCGGCGGCAAGGGCGGCCGGGCGATTGCAGCCATGATTGAACATGACCTGTCACCGATGCTGGTCGGCCGGGATGCTACGAATGTCGAAGCGCTCTATGAGGCAATGCAATGGCACGTGCATTATGTGGCCCGGGGCGGTATCGCCTCCTTTGCAATTTCCGCCGTTGACATTGCTCTTTGGGATCTCAGGGGCAAAGAGGCGGACGCACCGCTCTGGAAGCTGGCCGGCGGTGCCGGGACCACCTGCAATGCCTATTTCGGCGGCATTGATCTGGCCTTTCCGCTGCCCAAGCTTCTGGACAGCATTCGCGGGTATCTCGCGCGAGGCGCCAGAGGCATCAAGATCAAGATCGGCCAGCCCACCCTGGCCGAAGATGTGGAACGGATCGCAGCGGTGCGCGAACTGATCGGTCCGGACATAGAATTCATGGTGGATGCCAATTATTCCATGAGCGTGGATCAGGCCATCGAAGCGGCCAATGCGTTCAAGCCCTATGACATCCTTTGGTTCGAAGAGCCGACCCTTCCCGACGATTATCAGGGGTATGCAAAGATTGCTGCCGCCACCGGCATGCCGCTCGCAATGGGTGAAAATCTCCATACGATCTTTGAATTCGGCTACGCGCTTGATCAGGCCGATTTGAGTTATATCCAGCCAGATGCTTCCAATTGCGGCGGGATTACCGGGTTCCTGCAAGCAGCGGAACTGGCGTCACAAACGCAGGTTCCGGTCTGCAGCCACGGCATGCAGGAGCTTCATGTCAGTCTTCTATCAGGGCTTGGCAGCGATGGCTGGCTGGAAGTGCACTCTTTCCCGATTGACCAGTATACGATGCGCCCGCTTGTGCTGGAAAATGGCCGCGCGGTCGCACCCGGCGCGCCGGGCATTGGCGTGACGTTTGACTGGGAAAAGCTGGAGGCTGAGGATTTACTAACCCGGGATGCCCGGGGGGCGGCTTAGCCGGAAGAGCAGAAGAACCGGGACGGTCCGTGGATGGGGCGTTCCGACAGGAGAAGATCTATCCATCACTGGCATTGTCAAGATGGATGAAATGGCTGGAGACCCTAGAAAATGGGCCAGCAAACAGGATTGCCGATGGAGGACCGTCGCCAATCTTCGAGCAACCGGGAGGAACACGTATGCTCAAGACCTTGACCAGATCCATGCTTGCCGGCGTTGCCATGGCGGGCCTTGCCCTGTCCATGGGCGGCACGACAGACGCTTTTGCGGCCGACAAGACAAAACTGCGCATTCAGACCCATTTCTCGACAGAAACCCTGTCGGGCAAGATGGCCCAGGAATTCATTGATGACGTGACCACCATGTCCAATGGAGAAATCGAAATCGAGATGTTCTTCGCGTCTTCGGTGGTCAAGTCCGCTGAAACCTTCGATGCGGCAGCGACCGGCATTCTTGATTGCGACATGACTGGCGGTGCCTATCAGACCGGCAAAAATCCGGCCTTCCAGTTTGCCGGCGATCTGACCGGCGGCTATCAGAACCCCTACCAGCAATATGCCTGGCTGCTTCATGGCGGCGGCTATGAAAAGCTGAATGAGCTGTACAACGCCAACAACATGGAGTTTGTGGGCTGGTGGATTCCGGGGCCTGAATCGCTGTCCTCCACCAAACCTTTTTCCGGTGTGAAGGATCTGAAAAACTGGAAGTTCCGCTCTCCCCCGGGCGTGATCACGCTGATCTTCGAAAAGCTTGGTGCTTCGCCGATCGTGATGGATTTCAACGAGATCTTCACTGCGCTTGAAACCGGCATTATTGATGGCGCCGATGCGGCCAATCTGACCAACAATGTGGGTCTTGGCCTTTACGACATTGCCACGGAAACCAACTATCCCGGTTTCCACTCCATGCCGGCCGACCATCTGGCCTGCCGCAAGGATGTCTGGGATGCCATGCCTGAGCACCACAAGGCAATTCTGAAAGTCGGCATGCAGGCGCTTGGCCTTAAAAACTCCACTATCAACGAAGTCAAGAATGCCCAGACGGCCAAGGAACTCCGGGAAAAAGGCATCAAGCTGAACACCTGGTCTGATGAGGACATGGCTGTTTACCGTCAGGCAGTTCAGGAAGCCTGGGTTGAGTTCGCAACCACGCCGGAAGCCAAGTCCCTGCTGGAGAGCCATCTGGCCTTCCTGCGGAACCTTGGCGCAATGAAGTAAGCCCCTGCGGCGTTCGAAACCAGAAGGCGGCAGGAACCTGGGTTCCTGCCGCTTCGTTCAACGCTACTTGTTGCACCATGAAACTCGCATCCGTCACAAGCCACGTGCTGCCGTTTGAGGCGCCGGAAGAGCACGGATCATCTCGGCAGATCCGCTGGCGCCGGACGGCTTGTCTGGTGGCGGGAACGGCCGTCGCGTTACAGCGTGCGCCGCAGGATCTGGCCGGTCCGGTGAACCGCAACCGGGGACGTGCTGCCGGTCCCGAAGATCCCAACCCGGGATTTTTTGCGCATTACACAGTGTCCTGATGGGAGGAAGATCGATGACAAGCCAAAAACCCGGCGCTCTGCGCGAATGGGCGATCCCCGTCGCGTTCGTTTTCTGTGCTGGGTGGATCATCTGGCATGGCCCGGCGTATATTCTCGATTTCTTCCCGCATGCCAATGACAGCATGACGGCGCAGATTACCGAATTGCACGAGCGCAAGGATGTCTCTTCCGGTCTTCCCGGCCTTTTCGGAGGCACTATGGACATCATCGATTGGGCTGCACTTCTGCTCGCACCGGTCATTTTTCTGCTGGGCATGCGCACTCTGGTCCACGCCCAGATGGAATATCCCGACTATACGGTTTTTGACCGTTTTGCGCTCTTCCTGGGTCGGGTCACCATGCTTCTCATCATCATCATGACGCTTGTGATGCTCTATGAAGTGTTCATGCGCTATGTGGTCGAAGCGCCAACCCTGTGGGCGAATGAACTGACACTCTGGATCGCCGGCTTCGTGTTCCTGCTCTCTGGTGTCTATGCGATGCAACAGCGCTGCCACATCCGCATTTTCATCCTTTATGACATTCTGCCCCGGCCGTTGCGCCATGCCTGTGACGTCATTTCGGTGACGCTTTTGTGTCTGTTTGCGTTCCTGATGGTCTATGGCAGCTACAAACAGGTCTTTGCCATCAAGTTCCACCGCTGGGAAATGTTCGGTACGGCCTTTGATCCTCCCATTCCCGCGACCATTCAGCCAATGATCCTGATCGTGGTTGTGCTGGTTGCCCTTCAGGCCGTCGCCAATCTTATCGCCGACTGGAACAAACAGTCTTCCGATCATGACGAGAACGATCTCATCGACGAGGAAGAACTTGCAGCAATCAAGAAAAGTGTAGGTGCGAACTGATGGATGTCGGCACGATTTCAATAGTCCTGGTTTTCGGGCTTCTCTTCCTGCTGGGCATCGGAATGCCGCTTGGCTTTGCGTCCGCCATTCTGGCCGCGCTGGTCATGATCATGAAGTTCGAACCCACGCTTCTGACCGATCCTTCCAGTTTTGGCACCGGGCTTCTGACCAGCAATCCCGGAACAGGGCCACTGTATCTTCTGACCCAGAAGATCTTCGACCTGATGACCGAATATGTGCTCATTTCGGTACCGCTGTTCATTTTCATGGCGGCTCTCCTGGAGCGGTCCGGCATTGCCAAGCAGATGTATGACAGTCTCGATTTCTGGCTGAGCCGGGCCCGGGGCGGCGTTGCCATCGTAACCTCCATCATGGCCGTGCTGATGGCCGCCATGTCCGGAATTATCGGTGGGGAAGTGGTGCTGCTGGGCCTTATTGCTCTGCCCCAGATGCTGCGCCTTGGCTACAATCAGAACCTGGCCATCGGCACCATTTGTGCCTCCGGCTCATTGGGCACAATGATCCCGCCCTCCATTGTTCTGATCATCTATGGCCTGATCACGGAAACTTCGATCAAGGCGCTTTTCACCGGCGCGTTCATTCCCGGTTTCATGCTCGCCAGTTTCATCATGCTCTATATCGTGGTCCGCACCCAAATGGACCCGTCCCAGGCGCCCTTGCCAGAACCCCGTGAAGGTGACCCCGATGGGGGGGAAAAGCTGTTGATGTTTGCAGGCTTTCTCGGGCTGGTAATTTCTGGTGTCATCGCCCTGATGATTGCGCGGATTGCGTTTCTGACAGCGCTTGGGCGTAATGATGCGAGTGTTGAGGATTTCGATCCTCCTCCCTTTGGCATGGTGTCCGACCTGCCTTTGCTGGCCGGGATCGGTGTCCTAGCCCTGGCGCTGATCTTTCTTGTGGCCGGGCGCAAACGCACGGCCGCCGGATGGGAACACGGAAAGGGGCTGGTGCCGCCACTTGCGGTGATCGGCATTGTGCTTGGTTCCATCTATGGCGGGGTCACGGGGATCACAGAAGCGGCCGGGATGGGCGCGGTCGCCGTCTTCTGCATAGCCCTGTTCCGCGGCGAAGCCTCGGTGGATCTGCTCTGGGTGTCTATGATGCGCACGCTGCGCTCCACCGGCACGATCATTTGGGTTACGATCGGAGCGGCGACCCTGGCCGGGGCCTACACCTTGGCAGGCGGCCCGACCTATATTGCCCAGCTGATCATTGGGGCGGAAATGCCGACTATGCTTGTGATCCTGACCATGATGGTGATCCTGCTGTTCATGGGCGCCTTCATGGACTGGGTTGGGATCGTGCTTCTGATCATTCCGGTATTCCTCCCGATCGTGAAGCGTCTGCCGATCGAGGAGATCGGCTTTATCGGTCAGCTGTCGCCGCAGCATGTGGCCATCTGGTTCGGGGTCCTGTTCTGCATGAACATGCAGGTCAGTTTCCTGTCTCCGCCCTTCGGACCGGCCGCGTTCTATCTGAAATCGGTGGCACCGCCGCATATCTCCCTGACCGACATTTTCCGGGGCTTTCTGCCCTTCATCGGGGTTCAGCTCATTGCCCTTGCTGTGCTGCTGATCTGGCCGACAATCGTGACTCTGCTGCTATGAGGTGATGTGTCATGCTGACCCAAGGCGATATCGAACGCTTCCACGAAGAGGGCTATTTGGTGGTCGAAAATCTTCTGGATGAGGCGGCGCTTTCCGCCATCCGGAAGGAATATGCGGACCTGATGGATCAGCTCTATGGCCGTTGGCAGCGGCAGGGCAAGGTGCCGCCACTTGGCACCGAAGCAGGGTTCTGGGACAAGCTGGACCGGTGTTACCCGGGCGGTTTTGACTGGTACCAGCCTTTCGATATCAGCCTGCCCCATGACGGGATCACCGTGGACACGCCGATGCATTTCGGGCCAGCCGTGTTCGCCATGGCGACCAACGGCAACATTCTGGACTGTGTCGAAGCGCTGATCGGACCTGAGATTTCCTCCAACCCGATCCAGCATGTGCGGATCAAGCCGCCACAAAGTGCGGTGGATGCCTCTGAGAGCCGGGCTCATGTGGTCGCGACTGACTGGCATCAGGACCAGGGGGTGACGCTTGAGGAAGCGGACGGCACGACCTTTGTCACTGTCTGGCTGGCGATCACCGATGCGACTGTTGAAAATGGCTGTCTTCAGGTGGCCCCGGGCCGGTATCGGGGAATGCTGCCCCATTGCCTGAAATCTCAGGTCGGCATTGCCGATGCCTACCGTCCCAGGGAAACAGCCGTGCCTGCTCCTGTCAAAGCCGGTGGGGCCGTCCTGTTTCACCCGCTGACGCCCCATGGATCTCTTGCCAATACCAGTCAGGGATACCGCTGGTCGTTCGATCTTCGCTATCATGTGACCGGACAGCCCTCGGGACGCAGTCATTTTCCGGAGTTTGTTGCCCGCTCCCGGCAGCGGCCCGGGACTGAGCTGAAGGATTGGCGGGCCTGGAAGGCCATGTGGGAAGACACCCGCCACCGCCTCGCCCATACAGACCACATCCCGCAACACCGCTGGGGCAATGACGCGCCCTATTGTGCCTGAACCAACAATGGCCCTGAAAACAAATACGCCCCTGCGCGTCGCCGTGCTTGGCGCAGGTCTGGTCGGTGAGCGGCATGCCAGAAAGGCAGCCGCCCATCCGGAGATTGAACTTGTCTGGATTGTTGACCCGGATCCTGGCCGCCAGGCACTGGCTACGGAGCTTGGCTGTCAATGGGCGGTCCGTCTCGCGGATGTGCCCAAGGAGACCTGCGAGGCGGCCCTGATTGCGACCCCGAATGCGGACCACTTGCCAAGCGGGCTTGCCTGTCTTGAAAGATCCTGGGCGGTGCTTGTTGAAAAACCGGTTGCCGGCACGGTGGCAGATGCCGAAACTCTCGTAGAGTGCTTTGAGACGGCCGGAGTGCCTTTGCTTGCCGGACACCACAGGCGCTATCTCCCGGTGGTGGACAAGGCCAGGGAGATGATTGCCACAAAGGCTCTTGGCCAGCCGGTGATGGTGTCTGTGATCTGGGCGGTCCGCAAGCCGGAAAGTTATTTTGAGAAAGGCGCCTGGCGGCGGGATGGCAACGGCGGGCCGCTTTTGATCAATTTCATCCATGAGGCTGATCTTCTTCTGGGGCTGTTCGGGCCGGTTCTTGAGGTCAAGGCCATGGTGTCCAGTCGCATCCGCAAGACGCCGGTGGAAGACAGCGCTGCCGTCCTGCTGCGTTTTGAAAGTGGTGTTCTGGCTACCATTGTGTTGAGTGATGCGGCGCTGACCCCCTGGAGTTTTGAAGGCGCGAGCGGGGAAAATCCCACTATCGCCGAAACCGGTTTGGCGTCCTGGCGGATCGGCTGCACGGAAGGAAGTTTCGACTTTCCCAATTTACGGATCTGGAGCGATGCCGAGGGCAAGGAGGGCGACTGGTCCCGGCCCTTGAAGAGCGCGCCGGTGCCGTTTGAAACGGTGGACCCTCTGACGGATCAATTGACCCATTTTGCGCAGCTGGTGCGCGGAAACGTCCGAACGGCCAAAGTTTCCGGGCGGGACGGGCTGGAGGCTTTGCGCCTGGTTGAGGCGGTGAGAAAAGCCGGTGAAAGATGAGCCCAGAATCACATATTGAAATCAGGTGCAGTGACGCACGCAAACAACCAATGAGCAAGGTGAGGACACTCGGCATGACACAGCCCAAAATCGGATTTATCGGCATCGGCCTCATGGGGGCTGCCATGTGCAACCGCCTTCTGGACAAGGGGTATCCGCTCACACTCGTCGCCAACCGGTCAAGAGAGCGCGTGGACGCGCTGGTGGCCCGGGGAGCGAAAGAAGTCGCTACGGCGCGCGAAATTGCCAGAGCCTGCGACATCGTGATGGTATGTGTCGATACGTCCGCGTCGGTTGAAAGCCGCATCTACGGGCCGGAGGGTGTGATTGCCGGGTTGGCGCCCGGCAAGATCGTCATTGATTTCGGCACCTCCCTGCCCGCCTCCACCAAGGCCATCGGGGCTGATATTGAAAAGACACAGGCGGTCTATCTCGATTGTCCCATCGGCCGTACGCCGTCCCATGCGTTGGAAGGCAAGCTGAACCTGATGTGTTCCGGGGACGAAACGGCCTACCGGAAAGTGGAGCCGGTGCTGCAGGATCTGGGGGAAAATGTGTTCCATCTGGGCGCACTTGGCACTGGGCACACAATCAAGCTGATCAACAATTTCTTTGCCCAGGCGGTGGCCAACGGCATGGCGGAAGCCTTTGCCATGGCTGACAAGGCCGGGGTGGAGCGCCAGAAGCTTTATGACGTCATGTCTGCCGGACCGCTGCGCTCCGGTATGATGGATTTCATCAAGGCCTTTGCGATTGACGGTGACCCGAACATGCTTGCCTTTTCAATCCGCAACGCACGCAAGGACCTGGGCTATTACATGGACATGGCCGAAAGCCTGGGCGTGACCTCCATCATGGCAGAAGGAGCCAAGACCGCCCTCGACCAGTCGATTGCCGGTGGGCGCGGTGACGCCTTCGTGCCGGAGCAGGTCGACTTTTTCGCGGAGCTGTTTAACGATCCGGACAAGGTCTGAGGCCTTTGCAGATGGACCGGTGCAGATGAACAGTCAGGCTCCGGATATCCGCAAAGAAGGCCGTTTGCCGAGCCCCGTCCTGGCCGGTGTTGCGGAACAGGGGGGCTCCGGTAGACAGATGCCGCAAAGGCCTCAGAAAATCTTAGGGGCCCATGGGACCTGCTGCAGAAGGTGATCGCTTACTGGTCAATCACGCCTCTTTATTAATCACTTCAGCGCAGCAGACCGACGCAGAGGTTTTTGCGTACGGCACTGAAAATTTCTTTATCCAATTGAAAGAAAACACTTAAATTCTCTTCTTTTATTCTGGCATCCTGCTTGCTAAAGAGGAAGGAGTGCAGCGCGCCTAGGGATCCGGTCGGACACGACGCAGGACCGAGAGGTGCAAGCCGGACAGTCAAAGCCTCTGACGTGGCCTTTTGGGCCGCAAGGCTTGGGCATCATATCCGGTGACACGGCGGGACAAAAACCCGGGAGATTACTGCACGAGGTTTCGCGCGCGCGAACCTGCTCCCGGCCGTGCGCAAGAAACTCATGACGCAAGCTCAACCGGTTCTTTCTGCCGGGCTTAAGACAGGAGACGCGCACAGATGTTCAGATCGATTGCCAAAGCCACCCTATTTGCAGCGGCCCTCACCCTGCCCTTTCTGACCCCGGCTGCCCAAGCCGAAGAAAAGAAAGATTTCAAGGTCTGTTGGTCCATCTATGCCGGCTGGATGCCCTGGGGCTATCTGCAAGAGTCCGGCATCATGAAAAAGTGGGCCGACAAATACGGCATTTCCGTAGAGATCACGCAGTTCAACGATTATATTGAATCCATCAACCAGTATACGGCCGGTGCCTATGATGCCTGCGCCATGACCAACATGGATGCGCTGTCCATTCCGGCAGGCAGCGGGATCGACACAACGGTTTTGATCGCAGGCGACTATTCCAACGGCAATGACGGCCTGATCTTGAAACATGGCGGCGACCTTGCTTCGATCAAGGGGCAGAATGTCAATCTGGTGGAGCTGTCCGTTTCCCATTATTTTCTGGTCCGGGCGCTGGAAAGCGTTGGCTTGAGCGAAAAGGACGTGAAGATCGTCAATACATCCGATGCGGATATTGTGGCGGTCTATGATGATCCCGAAATCACCGCCGTTGCCACCTGGAACCCGATGCTCTCTGAAATCCTGAACACGAAAGAAGGCACACTGGTCTTCGACAGTTCCCAGATCCCGGGCGAAATCATTGATGCCATGATGGTCAATACCGTCACGCTGAAGGACAATCCCGCCCTCGGCAAGGCGCTGGCCGGGGCCTGGTTCGAAGTGCTGTCGCTGATGGCGCAGGACACGCCGGAAGGCAAGGCAGCTCTGGAAGCCATGGCCGAGGCCTCCGGCACGGATCTGGAAGGGTATAAGGCCCAGCTCGCGGCCACCGCTCTCTTCTATACGCCTGAGGAACTGCTGGCGTTCACCAGCGACCCCAAGCTGAAAGAGACGATGAATTTCGTCGCTACCTTCCTGTTTGACCACGGCATCCTCGGGGAAGGTGCTCAATCCGCCGAATTTGTCGGGGTCGAATTTCCTGACAAGAGCGTCTTTGGCGATGCCAACAATGTGAAACTGCGCTTCGACAACAGCTTTGTCGAGATGGCCGCAAAAGGCGCGCTGTAACGCTCAGGTTCTCTCTGCACGGCGCTGGCCGTGCCGTGCCGTGCAGAGATCTCTTTTGGTCTTCCCGAAGCTGTCAGGAGCTGTCCATGCCTGCAAAAGCCCGAAGCGCGTTCAAGGAACTTCCCGTCGTCAATATTTCCGGATTGTATGGGCCTGATGCTGCCGCACGCCAGCAGGTGGCGGAGGCCCTTGGTGAGGCCGCACGGGATGTGGGCTTTCTCTATGTCACGGGCCACAAGGTGAGCCAGGAGTTGCGGGCGGCGCTCCTTGAGAAGACGAAGGCCTTCTTTGCGTTGTCCGCGGACGAGAAAATGGAGATTTACATCGGCAAGTCCTGTAACCACAGGGGCTATGTTCCGGTGGGTGAAGAGGTGATGGCCGATGGCAAGAAGGATCTGAAAGAAGCTCTGGACCTTGGACCGGACATCGCGAAGGACCATGCCATGGTGGCGGCTGGCACGCCGATGGTCGGTCCCAACCAATGGCCAGAGCTTGAGGGGTTTCAGGACACCGTCAATGCCTATTACGAAGCGGTGTTTGATCTTGGGCGCCACCTGCTGCAGGGGTTTGCCCGCGCCCTCGGGCAGGAAGAAACGTTTTTCGACAGCTTTGTCACCTGCCCACCGAGCCAACTGCGCCTGCTGCACTATCCGTTCAATCCGGAGGCAAAAGATGCGCAAGGCATTGGCGCCCACACCGATTATGAGTGTTTCACCCTGTTGTTGCCGACAGCCCCCGGCCTTGAAGTCATGAATGGCGCCGGGGAGTGGATTGACGTGCCCCTGCTTCCCGATGCCTATGTGGTGAATATCGGCGACATGATGGAAGTGTGGACCAATGGGCGCTTCGTGGCCACGTCCCATCGGGTGCGCAAGGTCAAGGAGGAACGCTACTCCTTCCCCCTGTTCTTTGCTTGTGACTATGACACGGTGGTTGCGCCTCTGCCGCAATTGCTGGAGGGGGATGAGGCACCACGCTTTGAGCCGATCCGTGCGGGCGATCACCTGCTGGCCCAGACCATGCAGAGCTTTACCTATCTGATTGAAAAACAAAAATCCGGTGGCATGCAGCTTCCCGAAGGAGCAAAGGCCCTGTCCTCCTTTGGCCAGGAAGCTCGGCAGAAGGCAGCGCTCAATGTTTGAGACCTTGCCTGAGCTTCCGCTCGCCTGGCAAGGCCTCTGGAAACGCACGCTCCTGGAGCGGCGTGGCCCCGGTGTCCTGACCAATGACCGCCCGGCCCGGGTGTTCTGGCTTCAGACAGCCCTTTATCATGCGGATCTGCGCATCCCCCTGGAGCGTCCCGACTTTTCTGGCATCACCTCGCTGAAGGCGTGCGACGACGATCAGCTCCGTTTTCTCGCCGGACAGGAGGCCTTTTACGGGATCACCCGTGTTGAGGGCGGGATCTGCACCTGGTTGCGGCTGCATGATCTGAAACCCGGCACCGGCCTGGATGTGGCGCGCATGGCGTTTGACAGCGGCAAACTCCTTGTCGAGATGGGGATTGGCGAAGACTATCTGGAACACTGGAGCCTTGTGGACGGGTCAAAACCGGACGGGTGTGCAGCCCCGGCCCTTCGCCTGTCAGAAACGGGCCTCTTTCTTCAGTCGGGTGCTTTCGCCGTTGCCCTCACCAAAAGGCCGCCAGCGCCTCCGGGCATCGACGCATATGAGGGCCTTGAAGAGCAAAGCCGGGATCACCTGATGTGGCTCGCCGCGCTTGAGCTGTGCCTGTGCCGCCGCGAAGGCGGGCGCTGGGTGGTCCGGCATGCGACACATCCCTGGAAGGAAGGCCGGACCCTCGATGATCTGGAAACGGAGAAACAATGCGCCTGATCAACCGGAAACCGGACCGAGTGACCGCCCTGGTACTGGGCCTTCTGCCCTTTGTTCTGGTGATCGTGCTCTATACGGTGGCCAGTGAAGCCCGGCTGGCGGAAAACCCGTCGGACAGGCTGCTGCCCTCCCTTGAAAAGATGATGGCCGCCATGGGCAAAATGGCGTTTGAGCCGGACCGGCGCAACGGCGAGCTGCTCTTGTGGAAGGACACGCTGGCGAGCCTTGCCCGGATTGCAGCCGGACTTGTTATTTCAACCGGGCTCGCGCTCCTGACCGGTCTGATCATGGGGATCCTGCCCTATGGACGGGCAGCGCTTGCCCCGTTCATTTCGGCCTTTTCGCTGATCCCGCCTATCACGGTTCTGCCGATCCTGTTCATTATGCTGGGGCTGGGAGAAGCGGCAAAAATCGGGCTGATTGTGGTGGGAACCGCCCCGGTCATGGCCCGGTCCCTCGCCCAGGCGGCGCTGGACATTCCAAGGGAACTGGTCATCAAGGCGGAGACGCTGGGGGCTTCCAGCTGGCAGATCGCGGCACGGGTTATCATTCCTAATGTGCTGCCCGCAGCTGTTGTTGCCCTGCGGATCGGCCTCATCCCGGCCTGGATCTTTCTGGTGTCGGCGGAAGCCATCGCTTCAACAGAAGGGCTCGGCTACCGGATTTTCCTGGTGCGCCGCTATATGGCGATGGACATCATTCTTCCCTATGTCGCCTGGATAACCCTGCTTGCATTTACCATGGACTACCTGCTGCGCAGCCTGTCACGCGCCGTCTTTAGCTGGAAACATCTTGAAGGAGACAGCCTGTGAGCAAGCCTGCGGCCGTGTCCTTTGCCAATGTCTGGAAAGACTATGATGGTATTCCTGTCCTGGAGCGGGTGGACCTGAATGTGGAACAAGGGGCGTTTTGCACCATTGTCGGCGCCTCCGGCTGCGGCAAATCCACCTTTCTGCGCATGCTGCTCTCCCAGGAGCACCCGAGCCGCGGCAATATCCTTTTGAACGGCGCCCCGCTCCCTGGCGAACCGACCCCGGACCGGGGCATTGTGTTTCAGAAATACTCGGTCTTTCCCCATCTGTCGGTTGCTGAAAACCTGATCCTCGGGGCAGAATTTGCCACCGCCCCGCTGACCGGCCGGTTCTTCGGGGCAGCCCGCCGAAAAGCGCTTTCTGAGCTTGATGAGCTTCTGGAGCGGATCGGTTTGACAGACGCGAGCACCAAATACCCGGCGCAACTGTCCGGTGGCATGCAACAGCGGCTCGCCATTGCCCAGGCTCTGGTCAAAAAGCCCGATGTGCTTCTTCTGGACGAACCCTTCGGGGCGCTTGATCCGGGCATTCGGCTCGATATGCACGACCTCCTGCTCAGCCTGTGGCAGGAAACGGGCATGACCGTCTTCATGGTCACCCATGATATTCACGAGGCTTTCAAGCTGGGTACGCGGCTGTTGGTTTTTGACAAGACCCGCCACGACCCACAGGCGCCTCAGGCCTATGGCGCCACCATCACCTATGACCTTGCACTCAGTCCGCAGAAGAGTCGCCCGGACCAGGTTCCGGAGGAGCTTGCGGGCGCGCTGCGCGGCCAGTTCCCGTCAAAACACTAGGATATTTCAGAGGAAAACGACCATGGACATTTTCGATCGATTTGGCCGCGCCACCGGGCACAGGGCCGCAGGTTCAACCGGCAGGGGCCATTCCCGGCGCCAGCACCATCCGGATTTCGACAAGCTGCAACTCAGGGGCTGGAAGGCCGCCGAAAAGGAAGGCGCCCTGCCCTCCGCTGCCTGGGAGAAGGAAAAAGCCTGGGCGCTCCGGATGGGGCTGACCGGTTCTGACAGCCTCACCGACAAGTCCATTCCGACTTTTGCCCGCGGGGAGTTGCCGCATTATGCCGGCATCAACACCTTTTTGAAGGCGCCTTACGTGGAAGATGTGACCCAAGTCGGGGCCTATGATGCGGCAATCATCGGAATTCCCTTTGACGGGGGCACGACTTACCGGCCCGGCACCCGCTTCGGGCCACAAGGGGTGCGCAAGATTTCCGCGCTTTATACGCCCTATAACTATGAAATGGGGGTGGATCTGCGCGAGCAGATGACGCTCTGCGATGTCGGCGATATTTTCACGATCCCTGCCAATATCGAGAAGACCTTTGATCAGATCACAAGGGCCGTTTCCCATGTGGCGTCTTCCGGCGCGCTGCCGATCATGATCGGCGGCGACCATTCCATTGGGTTTCCCTGTGTGCGCGGCATCGCACAATGCACCTCGAAACGGATCGGGATTGTGCATTTCGACCGGCATATCGACATTCAGGAAAAGGATCTGGATGAGCGGATGCACACGACCCCGTGGTTCCATGCGACCGATCTGGTCAATGTTCCTGCGGTCAATTTGGTGCAGATCGGCATTGGCGGCTGGCAGGTGCCGCGTGAAGGGGTGGAAGTCGCCCGCGAGCGCAACACCAATATCTTCACAATGCGCGATGTGGAAGAGCTTGGCCTTGCTGAAACGGCGGCCAGGGCGCTTGAGCTGGCCTGGAAAGACGCGGATGCGGTCTATATTTCCTTTGATATCGACAGCGTCGACTGCGGGTTTGTTCCGGGAACCGGCTGGCCGGAACCGGGCGGCTTCCTGCCCCGCGAAGCCCTGGAGCTGGTCTCGCTGGTGGCCAAGGAAGGGATCTGCGGGCTGGAAGTTGTGGAAGTCTCGCCGCCCTACGACTGTTCGGACATCACCGCCCTTCTGGCCACCCGTGTGATTGTGGATGTGCTCGGAACGCTGGTCTCCCATGGCAAGATGGGTTCGCATAAGGCAATTCTCGACAAACCGGTGACCATTCCCGCCGGTCCGGAGGTTGTGTGATCCCATGAGCGACCATCCTCACAGCCACAGCCACAGCCATACGCATCCTCATGACGATCCCCACATGCATCTGCATGGCCACAATCACGCGGGGCCGGATCATCTCCATTCCCATGTTCATGGGGCCTCGGACGCGGAACGGGCGGATGAACTGCAGGCCCTTGCAACGAGCTTTATCGACGGCTTCCGCTCAGCGTCCGACAAGACAAGCTATCTGCGCCTTGCCGGGGTGCCGTTTCACCGGCCCGGATCTGATGGCCTGATCCAGCATCTGGTGGATGCCGGGATCAGTTCGAACTGGCAGATCGGCACAGCGTCGCCAGCCTTTGCATCCCGGGAACTCGTTTATATGCCCTTCCCGGGAACCATGGTGAGCGAGCGCGAAACTATGACATTCACTTATGTATCGCTGACAGAACGGCTCGATGTCGATCTGATCGAGATTTTGGCAACCCGTCTCAAAGCAGGAGATATCGACGAATGATAAGGCTTTTCAGCTTTCTGGCGCTGACAGCAGTGTCAACGCCCGCCTTTGCCCATGCTGGTTCCCATGAGCATCTGACCGGCTGGGCTGCCGCAGTCCAGCACCTTGTTTCCTCGCCCTTTCATGGAGCCATGCTTCTGGCGGGGGCTGCATGTGCGGCGTTTGTCCTGTCAAAGCTTCAGAAAGGGGTGCGCAAAGCGTCCCGGCGCTGATCTGACAAGCCATACCTGTGTCGTTTGAGGGCCCATTGGGGCGGTATCCGCCCAAAGCGCCGGTTTCGAGCGCGTCGAGTTCTCAGGAAAGCGCTGGTTCGGGCTCTGGAGCTGTGCCTGTCTTGTTTGAATTTGCGGCTTCCAGGGTCTCGCTCAGATCCTGGAAGGGACTTGGCCGGTTAAAATGGAACCCCTGCCCGTAGAGGCAGCCAAGCTTCTTGAACAGAAGAACCTGTTCCGGGGTCTCAAGCCCCTCCACGACCAGTTCCGCCTGCATTTTGTTCGCCATGGATTGCATGACGCCGATAATGTTGACGGCTTTGGCCGATTCCTCGCAGGCCCGGACAAAGGACCGGTCGATCTTGATTTCGTCCCAACTCAAGGTGCACAGGTAGCTTAGGGCGGAATAGCCCGTACCAAAATCATCCAGCGAAATCCTGACCCCGAGGGCCTGCAGCTGCGACAGGATCTCGGATACAGTCTTGACATTGCGCATGATGATGCTTTCGGTGACCTCCAGTTTCAGCCGGTGGGGTGCCAGCCCGCTCTCTTCAAGGACGGATTTGACCAGATCGATCATGTCGTCATTGAGAAACTGGATCATGGAAAAATTGACCGCGACGCTGATATCGGATGGCAGCAGTGCCGCATCCCGGCAGGCGCTCTTCAGCATAAGACGCCCAAGCGCCAGAATGTCTCCGCTGGCTTCGGCAATCGGGATGAATTCGACCGGAGAGATCGGGCCGAGCTCGAAATGATGCCATCGGGCCAGCGCTTCAAGCCCCACCGGCTGACCGGTGATCATGTTGTATTGAAGCTGGTAGTGCGGTTCGATGTCGCCACATTCGAGAGCTGCAGGTAAATCGCGTTCAATCCGCAGCCGGCGTTCCATTTGGGTCCGCATGGGGCCGGAAAAGGCGATGGCCGAGCCGCGTCCGGCGGCCTTGGCCTGTGTCAGGGCCAGATCCGCGTTGAGCACAACATTGCCGATCTCGTCTCTTGTGTGGGCCGTTGCATAGCCGATAGAGGTGCCCACGAGAAAACTTCCGATCCGCGTCTCAATCGAGTTGGCGAACAGTTCGGTAAGCGCAACAATCGTGTCTTCCAGGGCCAGATCTACTTTCGCGCAACGAAGCAGGATCAGGAATTCATCGCCGCCGACCCGTGCGGCCAGGTTGTGACCGGCAAGAGACTGAGTAAAGGCCACCAGCCGCTTGGACAGGGCAATGAGCAGCGCATCGCCGCCGGAATGGCCGAGTGTGTCGTTGATTGTCTTGAAACCGTCCAGGTCGAGTGCGATCGCCACAAGGACCTCGCTGTCCGCGAGGGTATCGGTGGCTTCCCTAAGCCGGTCTTCGACTAGGCAGCGGTTGGCAATATCCGTTAGGGCATCGTGTTTGGCCACATAAGACAGGCGTTCCGCATCTCCCGCAATCCGGTCATTGGCGTGCCTTAGCCCCCAGTTCTGGCGCATGATGACCGCCATCAGGGCTGTAGCCAGCACCAGCAACGCAAACACAAAACGCTTTTCTGTGATCAGTTGATCCCGGATCGTCCGTCGCTCTGCGGAAAAACGCTCTACACTGGTTTGATAGGAGCGTCCGGCAATCACATCTACCTTGTCGCGGATGCCGCGCATGGTTTGCTCAAAGGCGTCCGAATCCCCCTGTTTGAGGGTCTCGGCGATGGGGGCCAGAGAAGCAACAGCGCCTTTCAACGCCTCGAATTCCCGGTTCAGCCCGTCCGAATTGGCAATCAGGCTTTTGAAGCCGCCGGATCCCCAGGTATTCAACCGCCCGAGCAGGATCTCATAGTTGATCTCGGCCTCTTCCAGATCGCGCTGTGCACCGGTGAGATGATAGCGTGCGGCAGAAGCGGCAAATCTAGAGAATTCGTTCCGTCCGTTGGCGGCCGACCAGACCGTGTCATATTCGAGCGAGTGTTTGTGGGTGCGGTCCTGGCTGAAGGACGTGTAAAAATAGGTCCAGAACACTAAAATGGTGACCGTAAAACTGGCCAGAAACACCATGTGCCAGGGATGAAGCCGAAGTTTCATGGTCGCTTCACTCGATCACGATTGAGCGGACCTGCCAGACAGACCTGGAAAAATAGATCTCTGTCTTCAGCTCGGGCCGGTCATCAAAGGGGTAAATGACAAAGAGCGGCCCCTTGTCCCGGATCTTCATGTAAGAGCCATTCATCTTGTAGGCAAGGATCGGACCAAATGCACTAAAGTCCTGGATCGGCAGGACGGACCGATAGTTGTTGAGCGCGATGAATTCCGCCTCGGTGCCTTCCGCTCCGGCCTGATGCATCAACTCGTCCAGGGGCACGCCTTCAAAGCTAATGGGACCGTCTTGCCAAGGGGTCGTTGTCACAATCGTTTTGTGAGGCATCTGCTCCAGCATGCGGAGAGACAAGTCAATCGGATGGGCCTGTTTGAGTTTGCCGGAAACGGTCAGGACAATCTTGTCCAGATCCTGGGCCTGTGCTTGGTACTGTGCACTTATGAGGGTGAGCAACAAAACAGCCAGCGTGGCTTGGACTGCCGGGATTTTGTCAAACACAACCTATGATCCTGTTACGGATGCTGCGTGTCCCTTTCACAAGACCGCGCGCAAATTTGAAATGAGTGGCTTCTAAGTGATGCAAAGAGTGTAATAAATTTATCGCTTTGAAGAAATATGATTTTCTACTTATCTTTGCAAGCCATCCAATTGCTGCCAAATGGCTTTTGTCGTTCAAAGTTATGACCGGCCCGGCAACGGTTGCCGGGCCGGTCTCGCATACCGGTGACCTGCTTATTCAGGCAGCTTGTCGTCGATGCCCTGAACGTACCAGTTCATTCCAAGGATTGCGCCATCGTCCAGCGTAACGCCGTCTTCAGCGGCCACGGTGCCGTCTTGCTTGGTGATTGGGCCGGTGAAAGGCTCCCAGCCGTCCTTGATCTTGGCTTCGGTGGCCTTGGCCATTTCCACGACGTCGGCCGGAAGGTTCGTGTAAGGCGCCATGACCACGTGGCCTTCAGCAAGACCTGCCCAGGTGCTCTTTGATTCCCAGGTGCCGTCGATCACTTCCTGCACGCGCTCGATGTAATAGGGGCCCCAGTCGTCGATGATGGCTGTATATTGTGCATCCTTGGCGAAGTTGATCATGTCGGACGCTTGGCCAAACCCATGAACGCCGCGTTCCTGAGCCACCTGAAGCGGTGCTGTGGAATCCGTATGCTGGGAAATGATATCCGCGCCTTGATCGATGAGGGCCTTGGCCGCGTCCGCTTCCTTGCCCGGATCAAACCAGGAATTCACCCACACAACCTTGACCTTGAAATCCGGATTGACGGATTGAGCGCCCAGGAGGAAGGCATTGATGCCGGAGACCACTTCCGGGATCGGGAAAGAGCCGATATAGCCCGCAACACCAGTCTTGGACTGTTTGGCGGCGATCTGGCCGATGATATAGCGGCCCTGATGGAATTTCGAGTTGTAGGTCGCGACATTCTTGGCTGTCTTGTAGCCGGTCGCATGCTCAAATTTCACGTCCGGGAACTTCTTTGCGACCTTGAGCGTCGGGTTCATATAGCCAAACGAAGTGGTGAAGATGATGTTGCAGCCTTCGCGGGCAAAGCGCTCGATCGCCCGCTCGGCATCCGGCCCTTCCGGCACGGATTCCAGATAGGCGGTCTCGACCTTGTCGCCAAAGTGTTTCTCCACATCAAGGCGGCCCTGGTCATGCTGATAGGACCAGCCGAAATCGCCGACCGGACCGACATAAATGAAACAGGCCTTCACATCGGCTGCGTGGGCCGCAGACCCTGCAGCGGCAAAGGCCAAGGCGGCGGCGGTTGCTTTCAAGAGTGACTTCATTTGGTTTCCCCTGTTGTTCAGTCTTTCTTTTGCGATCTTCAATTCGAGCCGCTCCAGGATCGCCTCTGGAAGCCGGCCGGACCGGAAGGCGGGCTTTTACCGGTCAGGTACAAAGGGCTTGCCAAGACAGGCGGGTGTATTCACGAGCGTCAGTCTGCGGTTTGCGGAAATCAGCACAAGAACTAGAATTGTTGCAAGATAGGGCAAGCTCGACAACAGTTGCGAGGGAATGTCGAATTCCAGGGCCTGGGCATGGAGATTGAGCACGCTGACGGCGCCGAACAGATAGGCACCAATCACGACCCTCAGCGGCAGCCAGGAGGAAAACACGACCAGGGCGAGCGCAATCCAGCCCCGTCCGGCGGTCATGTTTTCCACCCATTGAGGGGTATAGGCCAGCGAAAGATAGGCTCCGGCCAGTCCTGCGCAGGCGCCGCCGAACAGGATGGCCGCAAAGCGGATGCTGATGACTGAATAGCCAAGTGCATGGGCAGAGCCATGGTTGTCGCCAACCGCACGCAGCACCAGACCAAGGCGCGTACGGAACAGGCCATAGGCGACCAGGGCGACCAGTAGAAAACTGATATAGACAATGACGTCCTGCTGGAACAGGACCGGGCCGACAAAGGGAAGTTCAGACAGGCCAGGAATATAAAGATCCGGTAGTTTGAGGCCCGGCACCCCGATAAAAGCCTCGCCGATCATCCCGGACAGGCCAATGCCCAGGATTGTCAGGGCAAGGCCGGTTGCGACCTGGTTGGCCACCAGCACCAGAACAAGAAAGCCGAACAGTGCAGACATTGCCATACCCGCTGCAATGGCCGCCACGATCCCCAGTGTGCCGGAGCCGGTCTGGTTGGCGACGGCAAAACCGATCACGGCGCCCATGATCATCATGCCTTCCACGCCCAGATTGAGAACACCGGACCGTTCGACCACCAGTTCCCCGATGGCGGCGATCAGGAGCGGTGTTGCGGCGGTGATGACCGTCAGCAAAACAGCTTCAAGCATGGGTGGCCTCCCCGGACTGCGCGCGCCGATGCACGAAACGGATGCGGTACAAAATGAGCGTATCGCAGGCAAGCACGAAAAACAGCAGCAGGCCCTGAATGACGCTGGCGATCTCGTTGGACACCCCCATGGAGGATTGCACCCCCTCCCCGCCAATATAAGACAGGGCGAGCACGAATCCGGCAATCAGAATGCCGACGGGATTGAGGCGTCCCAGAAAGGCAACGATAATTGCCGTGAAGCCATAGCCGGGTGAAATCGTCGGTAGCAGCTGGTTCAGCGCGCCGGAGACTTCCATTGTGCCGGCAAGACCCGCCAGAGCACCTGCAAGCGCAAAGGAAAACAGGGTCAGGCGCTTGGCGGAGAAGCCTGCAAAGCTGCCGGCTCTGGGGCTCTCGCCCATGACGCGGATTTCGAACCCTTTAAGGGTCCTGGCCAGCACCACCGCTAGCACAATCACGACACTGACAGTCACCAGGGCCGACAGGCTCACGGCGCCGCCAAAGAGATCCGGCAGCGTAGCGGCATTGGAAAAGAGCCGGGATTCTGGAAAATTATATCCGCCGGGATCCCGCCAGGGACCGCGCACCAGATAGTCCAGAAGCAAACCGGCCACATAGACCAGCATCAGGCTTGTCAGGATCTCGTTCGTATTGAAGCGGATTTTCAAATAGGCCGGGATCAGCGCCCAGAGCGCGCCACCAAGAGCACCGAAGACCAGCATCAGTGGCAAGGTTGCAGCGTTTTCAAAGGAGGGAAACAGGATCGGTAGTACCGATCCGAACAGGGCCCCGACAACAAACTGGCCTTCCGCGCCAATGTTCCAGTTGTTGGAGAGATAGCAGACGGACAGTCCGCAAGCGATAAGGATCAAGGGGGTTGCCTTGTCGATGGTCGCCTCAAGGGACCACGCTTGCGTCAAAGGTTCAAAAAAGAATTTATAAAGTCCAATCAATGGATTGTTGCCGGATATTAAGAAAATGATTGCAGCAGCCAGGGCGGTCAGCGCAACTGCGATCAGCGGCGACAGGAGCGTCATCAGGCGGCTGTGTTCCTTGCGTTTGACCAGTTCCAGGCGCATCAGGCCACCTCCTCTTGGGCTTCTGCGCCCCCGGCCATCAACAGGCCCACCCGTTCACGGGTCATGCCGGAGGCAGGTTCGGCCTCCGACAGGTATCCACGCGAAATCACGGCAATCCGGTCCGCAATCTCGAAAATTTCGTCCAGATCCTGACTGATCACAAGAACGGCAGACCCGGAGCGGGCCAGATCGATCAGGGCCTGCCGGATCAAGGCGGCCGCCCCCGCATCCACGCCCCAGGTCGGCTGGTTGACCACAAGAACACCGGGCTTGCGGTCCAGTTCCCTGCCGACAACAAATTTCTGCAGATTGCCGCCCGACAGGGACCGTGCCTCCGGATCGCTATGCGACATGCGCACGTCATAGGCCTGCTTAATCCGCTGCTCCAGTTTGGCTGCTTGGCTGGCGGACACAAAGCCGCCGGTCTTGAGGCCGTCGCCGGTGCTGTGGCGGGTCAGAACAACGTTGTGGGAGAGTTTCATGCCCGGCACCGCACCGTGGCCGAGCCGCTCTTCCGGCACGAAGGCTGCATTGTTCTGACGGCGCCAGGTTACGGATTTTTTGCCACAGGCGGATCCGTCCAGATGGATCATGTTGGATGCGACCGGCATTTCCCCGGAAATGGCGTCAAACAGTTCGCCCTGGCCATTGCCCGCGACTCCCGCGACTGCGACGACCTCCCCGGCCTTCAGGTCAAGGCAGATATTCGTGAGCGGTGTGGCGAAGGGCGTAGCCGCCGGTGCGCCCAATCCCTGCAGGGAAAGCCGGGTTCCGCCGGGATTAGGGGCGGTGTCCCTGGAACTGACCGAGGCAATTTCGGCGCCCACCATCATGCTGGCCAGCGTTGCGGGCGTTTCTTTGGCCGGATCGCATTCGCTGACCACCTGGCCATGGCGCAGGATCGTTGCATGGTGGCAGATACGCTGCACTTCCTCCAGCCGGTGGCTGATGTAAAGCACCGCGCAGCCTTCGGAAGCCAGACGCTGCAAGGTCAGAAACAGCTGATCGGCTTCTTGTGGTGTCAGAACCGAGGTCGGTTCGTCCATGATGACCAGGCGGGGCTCCTGCAGCAGGCAGCGCACAATCTCGATCCGCTGGCGTATGCCGACCGGCAGATCGGCCACGATGTCGGTGGGGTTGAGCGGCAGCCCATAGTCCCGCGAGACAGCTTCGACCCTCCTGGCCAGATTGCTCATCTTGCCCGGATTTGGCAGGGCAAGGGCAATGTTTTCGACAACACTCAGGGCTTCAAACAGCGAGAAATGCTGGAACACCATACCGATGCCAAGATCCCGTGCGGCGGCCGGGTTGGGGATTTCGGCTGCACGGCCAGCCCAGGAAATCTTTCCCGCGTCAGGCTCCAGGGAGCCGTAGAACATTTTGACAAGAGTGGACTTTCCGGCGCCATTTTCCCCCAAAAGCGCGTGGATTTCGCCCTTGTTGATCACAAGATCCACCGTGTCATTGGCCAGAATGTCGCCAAACCGTTTGGTCAGCCCCTTAGCCTCAAGCAGGGCTTCGCCTGCGGCCCTCGCGGGTGATATGCTGCTATCGGCCTGTTCTGAAACGTCTGTGTCCAATACCTGTCCCCCGAGCGGATGCCGCCTTATTGACCATGAGTTATGTTTGTGCAACCCCCGATGGCGCAACGGCTTGTTGATGAGCGGCTTCGCTGCGCTCTAGAAGATCACAGGCGATACCGGCAGCAATGGCGGCCGGATGCTTTGACCGGATGCTGGGTCTGCCAACGGGGCACGCCATGGAGGATACCAGGGTCTCGTCCAGGCCCCGGGTTTTCAGCCGTTTCAGAAAACGGGCCCTCTTGGTTCTTGACCCGATGACGCCGCAATAGGCAAAGCGCTGCGACAGCAATGCGGCCGCCATGATGTCCTCATCCAGCGCGTGGGAATGGGTCATGGCCAGAACAAAGGCGCCGTCCGGGGCGCGGTCCAGCGCTTTGGCGGGTGTTTCGACGCAGCATTTGGTGACATTGGCGGGCACCGGTCCTGGAAACTGCTCTGCCCGGCTGTCGATCCAGGTTACGGTAAAGGGCAGCGGCGCCAGGGCCAGGATCAGGGCCTTGCCCACATGACCGGCGCCGAACAGGACCAGAGGCTGGCGGTCCTCCCCAAAACGCTGCAACAGCTGGATCAACGTGCCGTCCGGTGATCGTAACGGGGCAAAGGCACGGTCCGGAGCTGTCTCTGACAAACCGCGAGCTGCGGGGACCCCGTCAACCAGATCGGTAACGGTTCCGAAACGCGTTCCCAATGCTTCACGTTCTGCGAAAAGCTGGGCGCTTTCAAGGGCATCGGCTGTCAGGACCTCAATTGCGATACGCGCCCGTCCGCCGCAGCACTGGCCAAGATCCGGCCCGAGTGAAACGGAGTGCAGATCAAGGCCTGGCTGAGCCTTTGCAGCAGCGGCTGTGGCCTTTCTTATGGATTCAAATTCCAAGGTGCCACCGCCAATGGTGCCGAAAAACCCGCCATCCGGGCGCACAACCATGCGGGCTCCCGCTTTCCGGGGCGTTGATCCATCAACGTCAACGATGGTCACCAGGGCGCAGGCCCTCCCCTTGGCCAGGCATCCGGCAATGTGACCCCAAACCGCCATCAGGCCTCCCGTCTCCGGCGCATATCCTGAACTGCCCGCATGATGGCTTCCGGCGTTGCCGGTGCGTCCAGAGCCGGAACCGTTCCGGGCCTCAGGCTGGCGATGGCATCGGTGATGGCGCAAAAGACGGAATTTGCCAGCATGACTGGCGGCTCGCCAACCGCCTTGGAGCGGTAGACAGTGTCTTGGGGGTTGCCGTCGCCTTCATAAAGCTCAACGGTGAAATCGTCCGGAACGTCGGAGGCCGCCGGGATCTTGTAGGTGGACGGTGCGTGGGTGCGCAGACGGCCGTTTTCATCCCAGACCAGTTCTTCCGTCGTCAGCCACCCCATGCCCTGAACAAAGCCGCCTTCGATCTGGCCAAGATCGATGGCCGGATTCAGGGAATGGCCAACATCATGCAGGATATCTACCCGGTCCACTGTCATTTCACCGGTCATGGTGTCGATGGTGACTTCAGCGCAGGCACCGCCAAAGGCGAAATAGTAGAACGGACGGCCACTGACACTGTCCCGGTCCCAGGTGATGCCGGGTGTTGCATAGAACCCGGCATGGGAGAGCTGGATGCGTGCCATATGGGCCTGTTTGGCGATTTCCGGAAGAGTGTAGCTCTTCTCTCCGACCAGCACTTTGTTGTCGCCGAAATGAATGACATCGGCGCTGCACTGGTGCTGTTCGCACAGGAAGGAAATCAGGCGGCCCTTGATTTCACCGGCGGCACGTTTGGCCGCCATGGCATTGAGATCGGTGCCGGAAGAGGCGGCCGTCGGGCCGGTGTTGGGCACTTTCGACGTGTTGGTCGCCGTGATTTTGACCTTGTCCAGAGTAACGCCGAATTCTTCGGCCACGACCTGGGCCACCTTCTGATACAGCCCCTGCCCCATTTCCGTGCCGCCATGGTTCAGGTGAACCGAGCCATCCGTATAGAGATGCACCAGCGCGCCGGCCTGGTTCAGGTGTTTGAGCGTGAAGGAAATGCCGAATTTGACCGGCGTCAGCGCCAAGCCTTTCTTGAGCACTGCGCTGGAGGCGTTGAAGGCAGCCACCTCCTCCCGGCGGGCCCAGTAGTTTGAACGTGTTTCCAGTTTGGAGATGAGATCATGCATGACCTCATATTCCTCAACCGGCATACCATAGGGCGTGGTGTTGTGTTCCCCGTCGTAGAAATTCAGTTTCCGGATCTCAAGCGGATCCCGGCCAAGGCGTATGGCGAGTGCATCGATCATCCGCTCTGCGGCCAGCATGCCTTGCGGGCCGCCGAAGCCACGGAAGGCCGTGTTGGAACAGGTATCGGTGCGCAGGCGCCGCGAGCGGATCAGGGCATCGGGGTAGAAATAGCTGGAATCGGCGTGGAACATGGTTCTGTCATTGACGCCCAGAGACAGGTCTGCGGAGTAGCCGCATCTTGCCAGAAACTCCATGTCTACCGCCCGGATTTTGCCCGTACCGTCATGGCCGATCTTCCAATTGACCCTGAAATCATGCCGTTTGCCGGTCATGATCATGTCGTCGTCCCGGTCAAGGCGCAGCTTGCAGGCCTTGCCGGTCTTGCGCGCGGCAAGAGACGCCAAGGCCGCCCATTGGTTGGCCTGGGATTCCTTGCCGCCAAAGCCACCGCCCATCCGGCGCACTTCCGCCGTCACGGCGGCATCCGGCACCCCAAGGACCTTGGCGACCGTGTGTTGTATCTCGGTCGGGTGCTGTGTGGAGGAATGCACGAGCATGCCGCCATCTTCCTGGGGGATGGCCATGGCGACCTGCCCTTCGAGATAGAAATGTTCCTGGCCCCCGATCTGCAAGCTGCCGCTCAGAACCTCTTCGGACGCCTGCAGTCCGGTTTCCGGCGATCCGCGCCGGAATTGGTAATCCGGCAGGACCGTCGTGTCTGAGGCTGCCGCATCCTCAGCGGTCAAAATCGGCGTCAGCGCCGTAACATCGATCCGGGCTTTCAAGGCTGCCTTACGGGCGGTTTCGCGGGAGGATGCCACAACAGCGAACATGACCTGACCGAAAAAGAGGATCTCGTTCTCAGCCAGAACAGGGTCATCTCCGAAGGCTGACGAACAGTCATTGGTGCCGGGAATATCGGCGCTTGTCAGAACGGCCACGACGCCGGGCGTTGCCTTGACGTCTTCAAGATCCAGCGAGCGGATTTCCCCGCGCACAGCGTTGCGGGCCCAGCCCGGCACCACATGAAGCGTGCCGGACGGTTCCACAATATCGTCGATATAAGTTGCCGTGCCCGTGACATGTTTTGCCGCGCTGTCATGGGGCAGCGCCTTGCGCACATGTTTCAATGGCGGGTCTTTCAACGCGGTCTCAGTGACAGCAGGCTCAAGCGGCGCGGTCATGGCCTGCCCCCCGCTGTTTCAGGACACGGACATCTTCAGGCGCTGTGCCGCTGATCTCCATCAGCGCCTTTGCCAGCAGGGCCCGTGCGGTTTCCATCCGGTATTCCGCGCTGGCCCGCATGTCGGTTAATGGTCTGAAATCGGACAGAAGCGCCTGCATGGCCGCGCCCCAGGTGGCGGGGTCTTCCAGACTTGCCCCGGTCAAGGCTCTTTCCGCATGGGCTGCGCGCATAGGGGTTCCTGCCATGCCGCCATAGGCAATGCGGGCAGCAACGATGGTGCCATCTTCAAGGGTCATCTTGAAGGCACCCATGACCGCTGAAATGTCTTGATCAAAGCGTTTGGAAATCTTGTAGCAGCGGAAGGCCTGGTTCGCGGCGAGGCGCGGCACGAACAGCCCGGTCACGAATTCCCCCTCCCTGCGGTCCTGCTGGCCATAGGCCACGAAGAAGTCTTCAAGCGGCAGTGCGCGTGAGCCATCAAGTGCCTGAAGCTCCAGAGTGGCTCCAAGGGCGATCAGAGCGGGCGGCGTGTCGCCGATCGGAGACCCGTTCGCGATATTCCCGCCAATGGTGCCAGAGGCCCGGACCTGTTTGGATCCGATGCGTTTCCACAAGTCGCCGAGGTCGGGCGACAGCCGGGACATGGCGGCTTCCGTTGTGGCATAGGTGGCTGTTGCCCCCATCAGGACACCGGACGGGCTTTCCTCCACCCGGTCAAGACCTTCAATGCGCCCGAGCCAGATGGTTTTGGGCAGGTCCTTGAGATGTTTGGTGATCCATAGGCCCACATCGGTCGCACCGGCCACGAGTGTGGCTCCGGAGTTCTGTCCATAGAGTGCTGCCAATCCGTCCAGCGTTGCCGGAGCAGAAAAGAAGCTGTCGCCTGTGCCGATGAAAATGTCCCGGCTGTCGGCCAATTGTTGCAGCTTTTCCCGGGTTTCGTTAGAGCGCCAGGAAAAGGCATCATCGGCAATGTCAAAGCACGACTGGATCGCGGCATCCACGATGGGCCGGTAGCCGGTGCAGCGGCACAGGTTTCCTGCAAGCCATTCTGTCACCACCCGGCGGGACTTTTCGACCCCTTCGGCATGGTAGAGCGTGAACAGGCTCATGATGAAGCCGGGGGTGCAAAAGCCGCATTGAGAGCCATGGAGATCCACCATGGCCGCCTGAACCGGATGCAGCCGCTCGTCCTGAACAAGATCTTCCACGGTGACAAGTTCCGCACCATCGATCATGCCGAGAAGCAAGATGCAGCTGTTGACCGGCTGGTAGACCAGCTTGCCGTCGATCAGCCGCCCCAGGGCAACCGTACAGGCGCCGCAGTCGCCTTCGCCGCAGCCCTCCTTGGTTCCGGTTTCGCCACGCCGGAGACGCAGGTAATCCAGCAGGGTTTCCGTTGGGCCGACAGACTCCAGTTCAACGATCTGGCCAGCTTTCAAAAATCGGATCGTGTCGCGCATCAATCAGCTCCCCCGGTAGGTGGAATAGCCAAATGGCGACAAAAGCAGAGGCACGTGGTAATGGCTATCCGCCTGAGCAATGCCGAAGCGGACCGGAACGATGTCCAGAAACAGGGGCTCGGGCAGATCCTGCCCCGTCATCTTGAGATAGTCTCCGGCAAAAAAGCGCAATTCATAGGTGCCGGTCAGAAAGGCCTGGCCCTCCAGCAAAGGGCCGTCGACCCGGCCGTCGTCATTCGTCTTGTGTGTGGCCAGTAAGGCCGGCTCTTCCGTAAAGGCCCATAGCTCGATCTTCAGGCCCTGTGCAGGCTTTCCGAGAGCAGTGTCCAGTACATGCGTCGTCAAACGCCCCATCAAGTATCTCCCTCACGCAGCGCCTGGCTGCATCTTGTCATGAAAAATGTGCCTTAAAACGGCCGAGAACCAAAGCGTTCATTTGCGGTCGTTATGTTGCCATTTTGGCATCAATTCAAGGCAAGTGGTCTTTCAGGGCGAGCACTGCGTGGTCGAAAAACATGGCCGGCACCAGGGCAAGCGCCCGCAACGAAGAGGTCACGACACACAGTCTGTCCGCCTGCAGCGGCGCATCGTTCAAGGGCTTGAAGATCAGGGCCTTTGTGGCAATGTCCTCTTCGCAGCCGATCTGGGTTTGAAACCCGATGACATCCTGTTCCCGCGCCAGGGCGCGCATCAACCGGAGGGAGTTGGCTTCCACATAGGTTCTCGACACGCCCGGTATTCGGTCGCGCACCAGGTCAAGCCGGGTGCGCAGGGACAGGCCTTCCGAGGGCAGCGCCACCGGGTATTTCAGACAGTCGGCAAGGCTCAGCGTCTTTGCCTCCGCCAGCGGGTGATCGGGCCGCATCAGGGCGCCGATGACGAGGTCGTGCTGAAAGGCTATCGTCAGCGCTGACGTCTCCGGGGGATCAAAGGTGAAGCCCACATCGGCTTCGGCAGCCTCAACCTTGGCGGCAGCCTCCTGCGCCGAAGCAATTGTCACATTGACATGGATGCCTGGGTAGCTTTTACGGAAGTCGCTGATCACGGCGGGCAGCAGCTTTTCGGAGACACTTTCAACGGCCGCGATCGAAACGGTGCCGCGCCTGAGGCCCTTCAGGGCGTCAAGTTCGGCAACCGTTCCTTCAAAGTCCGAATAGGTCCGCCGGACATGGGCAAGCAGAAGCTCTCCGGCCTGGGACAGGCGGATGCGGCGTCCGACCCGGTCGAAGAGCTGTAGGCCGAGCGCTTCTTCCAGCCATAGGATCTGACGGTTGACCGCCGAGGACGCCACATTCAGCTCGCGCGAAGCCGCGCGGATCGACCCGGCCCGGGCCGCAGCCATGAAATACCGCATGGCCGGGCTGTAGAGATTGCGTGACAGGTCCTGAACGCGGGCCGAGAGCATGGTCCTTCGGGCCTTTAGGGGACCAAAACAGTTGTTCCGGTGGTGCGTCTGCCTTCCAGGTCCTCATGGGCCTGAACGGCATTCGCGAGCCGGTATTCCTGATTGATCCCGATCTTAACAACGCCCTTTTGAACAACGTCAAATAGGTCCTGCGCGCAGGCCTCAAGTTCCTCTCGGGTTCCCGCATAGGAAAAAAGGCTCGGACGTGTTGCGAACAAAGAGCCCTTCTGGGCCAAGAGCCCAAGATTAAAATCCTCGATCGGGCCGGAGGACTGGCCGAAACTGACCCACAGGCCACGCGGTTTCAGGCAATCCAGAGATCCCGGATAGGTGTCCTTGCCGACCGAGTCATAGACCACGTCACAGCCCTTACCGCCCGTGATTTCCGTGACCCGGTCGGCGAAGTTCTCTGTCCGGTAGTTGATCATGTGCTGGTAGCCATGGGCCTTGGCAAGCGCGATCTTTTCCTCAGAGCCTGCTGTACCGATCACCGTTGCTCCCAGATGGGCAGCCCATTGCCCGGCGATCAGGCCGACGCCGCCTGCTGCAGCATGAAACAAAAGGGTTGTTTCGGGGCCGACCTTGTAGGTCTGGCGCAGAAGATACTGGGCAGTCATGCCCTTCAGCATCATGGCTGCGGCGGTTTTGTCATCGATGCCATCCGGGACTTTCACCAGGCGGTCCGCAGGCACGAGCCGCTCGTGGGCATAGGCCCCAAGTGGGCCCACATAGGCAACCCTGTCTCCGGGGGCGATATGGTCAACGCCCTCGCCCACGGTCTGAACAATCCCCGCCCCTTCATTGCCCGGCGTGAATGGCGTGCCGGACGGGGACGGGTAAAGCCCGGAGCGGAAATAGGTGTCGATAAAGTTCAGGCCAATGGCCGTGTGGCGGATGCGCGCTTCTCCCGGGCCCGGCTGCCCGACCTCAATCTGTTCCCAGCGCATCACGCCAGGGCCACCCGTCTCATGCACACAGATTGCCTGAATCATTCCAACCTCCAGGAGGCTTTTTGCCTCTATTTGTGACCTATCGATATCTTTGGAGCGGCGCAGGCTCCAGAGCGTTGCCGAACAGTAATAAGTTCAGACCGCGGCGAATAGCCCCGTGCCTAAAATCTGATGTTGAGAAAAAGCGGTCCGCCTCAATCCACCCGGTCAATGAGCTGCTGGACCGCAGAGACCGAAAAGAGGTAGAGGCTGGCCAGGGTAAACAGAAGCGTCAACGGGCCGCTAAGCACCATGCCGTTGACAATCGCCAGCGCTGCAAGGCCCATCCACAGCAAGGTGACCGGTAGCGTTACCATCCGCCAGCGGCGCACACGCACCGGATGCACAAAGCGCACGGGGGCAAAGGTCAAGGCACAGCAGAGCAGGACAGCCGCAATGGTGAAGGCTTCGGACGGGGAGATCACCATCAGCCCGAAAACAACCAGGTTCCAGCCAGCCGGAAAGCCCTTGAATGATCCGTCCGGGGTTTTCATGCCGTTATCGGCGAAATAAAGCGCGCCGGTGAAGACGACCAGACCGCCGCAGATCCAGTTCCAGGGCTGTGTCAGCATCAGGCTCCAAGACAGGGCAAAGGCCGGCAGGAAAACATAGGTGGCATAGTCGATGACAAAATCGAGTGAGGCGCCAGACCATCGTGGCAGGCGTTCGGCAATGTTAAAACGGCGGGCGAGCGGACCGTCAATTCCATCGACAAAAAAGGCAAGGCCGAGCCAGGCGAACATCTCAGCCCAATTTCCTTGAGCCCCCGCCAGGAGAGCGACCAGCGCTATCGGTGCGCCGGATGCCGTAAGGACATGGATCAGAAACAGAGCGGGTTCGGGCGCTGTTTTGCCCGGGGTAATGTCCGTCACGAGGTATCCTCACACTCAAAGAACACGGCGCAGGTCGTATTCGTGTCCGGTTTCAAGCAAAATGTGCTTTTCCCCGCCTAAGCTTCATGCTGCCGCGCAGGGGGACTAATATTGCAAACGTATGACAGTGTGAACCTAAAAAACAGCCCCTCTTGTGATTCAGCAAGAAAACAGGGTGTCTTGATCAGAAATAGATCGATGCGGCCAGAAATCCGGACCAGAGCAGAAGAAAGATACCGATCGCCAGCGGCAGGGCCCGGCTTGGAAGCGCCTTTTCGAAGGCCATGATCAGGCCAAGGATCGCGATCCAGAGCACATTCATCAGACCAACAGCAAACATGACCGTCATGACCGCCCAGCAGCAGCCGAGACAGGCCCAGCCCTGCACGAGGCCTTCGGCATATCCGGCTGAGGCAGGTGTCCTGTCTTCTGAGGGGGCAAAGACCCAGCGCGGATACCAGCATCTTGCAAGGCAGGCCCGTTTTGCCGACGTGAACTGGTAGAGCCCGGCGGCGAACAGGACCGATGTTGTCAGCGCGAGGCTGGCCGGGGCCATCATGTCTGTCAGGCCGCCGGCCTTATGAAGCGCCCATTGGGCGCAGGTTGCGGCCAGGGCATACCCCAGCCAGACCGTCAGATATCCGATCAAAGCCGCGGCGGATGGCAGCAGTGCCTGTTTGCCCGGGTTCCCGTTTGCCACGAGTGCCTTGAAATAGGCGCGCAGCATGGGCAACGCAGTCGGCACCATCATGGCAATCGACATCATCCCCCACATGAGGAAGACCTTCAGAAGGTCGAGGGCAGTCATGGCCTGGGACGGCATGCCGAATGTCGCGCTGGTGGGCAGGCACAGGCTTGCCAGCGCTGCCCGTGCCTCTGCTGGCACCCCATTGAACAGGTTGAAGGTGTTGAAGAGGCCCATGCCCGGGCCGGCTTCTGCCATATCCATGGACGGGATCATGTCGGCGATCATCGCGGCCAGGTAGGACCATCCAAGAACCGACAGGGCGCCAGCCAAAAGGAGCAGAAAACTCCAGGCCTGAGCTGTTTCGGAGCGTGTCCGGTGCGGGGCCGGCTTTTCAAAATCGGATGGAACAAAAGTCATTTTGGTCTGTCTGACGTGGCTGGTGTGCTGCGCAGGCCAAGACCGAAGCATGTTTTTTGAGGCCTGGCTTTGATCTGGCGCATGGACCGGGGCATCCCCTCCGTTTTTCCGCCACGACGCCCCTGTGCGGTTTGGTCCCGTTGATTTCCTGGTCTAAAAGAGCACTTTCCCGGACAGACGTCTCTGACGGATACACCCAACTCAGGTCAATGCCATGCCCAAGAAGAACCAAGATACCGTCCACGATATTGTTGTTGTCGGGGGCGGTCCGGCCGGACGGATCGCAGCCTTGAAACTGGCGCAACTGGGCGCATCGGTGTGTCTCGTTGCGCCTGATGTTGGGCAAACTGACGGGCGCACAACCGCCCTGTGGCAAAATTCGATTGCGCTCCTTGACGAAATTGGTGTCTGGGACGGGCTGCAAGCAAAGACAGCCAGTCTGAAGAAGATGCGCATGATCGATGACACGCAGCGTCTGTTCCGTGCGCCGGAAGTTGTTTTCGATGGGGCTGAACTCGGTCTTGAAGAGTTTGGTTTCAATATCTTGAACAATGATCTGAATGCTGCTCTTGATGAAAAAAGCGCGCACCAGTCCAATTTGACAATCCATACCGATGTGGCTGCGTCCGTGCGTTATCTTCAGGACTTTGCCGAAATCACAACGGCGTCCGGCAAGGTGGTCAAAGCGCGTCTGGCTATCGCAGCAGACGGCCGGAAGTCCGTGTTGCGGGCGGCGGCGGGCATTGAGGTACGCACCTGGTCCTACCCCCAGGTCGCGGTGGTGTTGAATGTCGAACACCGCCTGCCCCATCAGCAGATCTCTACCGAATTCCACACACCAACGGGCCCTTTTACCCTCGTGCCCCTTCCCGGCCGCAAGTCTTCAATTGTCTGCGTTGAAAGCGCGGAAGGCGCCCGCAAGATAATGGAGATGGTACCTGCAGATCTGGAACGTGATCTTGAAAGACGCGCCCATTCGGTCCTTGGCGCCTTTAAGCTGGCGTCGGATGTGCAGAGCTTTCCGCTATCGGGTTTGACGGCCACAAAGCTGTCCGCCCCCCGGCTGGTCCTGATCGGGGAAACGGCCCACGTGTTCCCGCCAATCGGTGCGCAGGGTCTCAACCTCTCGATCCGGGATATTCTGGATGTGGTGGAGGTCGTTGCCCGGGCCCGGTCGAGGGATCTGGATCCCGGAGCCCCGGCCGTTCTGGCATCTTATGAAGACAAGCGCCGGCGCGATATACGCGTTAGGACAAACGGGGTCGACATATTGAACCGGTCGCTTTTGACCCCCTTCCTGCCTGTGCAACTGGCGCGGAGCACCGGCATGTATCTGGCCGGCAGGGTCGGGCCGTTCCGCCGGTTGCTGATGCGGGAGGGCCTGGCGCCGGGATCTGGGTTGCGGCAGACCCTTCCCCGCCTCGGCGCTGGCGGCTAACGGCCGCCCGTTGGCCTTTAGCGAATCGGCAGGACGCCGGTCGTGATGGCCCAGATGAAGCCGGTGACGGTGACGATCGAGACGGCCGTTCCGATCAGCACAAAGCTGGAAGCGCGCTGGATATAGGTGCCATATTGCTGGGCGAGCACGAAGACGTTGGTGGCCGGTGGCAGACACGACATCAACACAGCCGTTGCAATCCAGTTCGGATCGAAGCCCCCGATCCAGCTCATCAGCAGGAAGACCAGGATCGGATGCAGGAGCAGTTTGACGCTCAGCACGATCGGCAGCTCCACCGGGATGCGTCCGAGGGGACGCAGCGCAATATTCACTCCCATGGCAAAGAGGGCACAAGGCGCGGCCGCATTGCTCAGATATAGAAGCAGCGTTGATATGGCCTCCGGCGGGCGCAGGTGAAAGGCGGCCGCAGAGACCCCGGCAATGGTGGCAAGGATGAACGGGTGGGTGAAGATCTTGAATGCGATCTGCTTGAACGTCGCGGACAAAGACGCATTTCTGGACCCAGCAAGCGCCATCATCAACGGCGCCAAAATGAACATTAGCACATTGTCGAACGTCAGGATCAGGGCTGTTGGGACTGTCGCTTGTTCTCCCAGAACCGCCAGCGTCAGGCCTGGCCCCATATAGCCGACATTCGAATATGCCCCGGCAATGCCTAAAATGGTGGATTCTGCAATGCTGCCGCGGGTGGCGATCACTCCGATGCAAAAGGAAATCGTGAATACGATGTAGGTTGTGAAGGTGGTGGCCGCAATGAAGGACACATTGGCCAATTCTTCAAACGGGGTTTCGGACAAGAGCCGGAAAAACAAGGCGGGCAATGCCAGATAGACGACGAAAAAATTCATCCAGGACAGACCGGATTCCGGCAGGTCCTTCAGCTTTCCAGCGCCAAATCCTAAAAGGATCATTCCAAAAAACGGTAAAGCCAGAGAGATAACGTCCAGCATGCAACTTCCAGAGCTCGTGTGATGGTCAGTAAGAGGTTTGACCAGCTCAAGATGCTTGCATCTCGCGGAGAGCTTGGATATGGGACCCGTGTCTTGCGAAGCAACTGAGCAGGTTCGCATTCCAATCAGGTCTGGACGGGTCCCGCAAGGGGGGAAGTGGGCGCACTCGTTCCCTTGGAGCGCAACAACCGGTCTTTGTGCGCAGTTTTTGAAAGCATCCGTTGGGATATGACGCGAAAAAAAAGACAATTACAGCAGCCAAAGCGCCTCGCGTTTCAGAACAGGCTGGAAGGCATTGCCCTTAAGACAGCCATCTTTCTGTTCCGGCTTATTCCTGTTGACGTCGCCTCCTTTCTGATGGGGCGCGCCTGGCGTCTGTTTGCCCCCTTCAATGCCCGTCACAAGCGCGCACTTGCGCATTTGGAACTGGCTTTTCCGTCCATGAGCGCGCAGGAACGCGAGGCGGTTGTGCGCGGCATGTGGGACAATCTCGGGCGGGTTACGGCGGAAACTTTCCATATTGACCGGCTTTTGAAGCAGCCGCACCGGTTTGAAGCAGTGCCGGATGCGGTCACCTCGGATGTTTTGGCAGGCAAACATGGTTGCCTTATGGTATCGTTTCACAGCGGCAATTGGGAATTGTGTGTGCAGCCCGCCGTTGAGCGCGGCGTCAAGATAACCGGTGTCTATCAGGCCTTGCGCAATCCGGAAGCGGACAAGGCGCTGCGGGAGTTGCGTGAAGACCTTTATCAGGGGGGGCTGTTGTCGAAGGGGCATGAAGCTGCCCGGAAAATCCTGGCGACCCTTAAAAATGGCGGAGTCGTTGCCATGATGGGCGACCTTCGGGAAGCCCGCGGTATTCAGGTGCCTTTCTTTGGCCAGATGGCCTATGCGAATGCCTTTCCAGCGTCCCTTGCAAGGGCCTGCGATGTGCCCATCGTCGTCGGCCGTGTGGTGCGCACAACGGGAGTGCATTTCCGGGTGGAGGCCAAGGCAATAACCGTGCCGAAGACAGACGACCGGCAAGAGGACATCCGGGTCGCGACAGCCCGCTTTCACGAGATTTTCGAGGGTTGGATCAGCGAGCATCCGGACCAATGGATGTGGATCCACAAGAAGTGGGCCCCGCCCGGCAAGAGCATTGCCCGACGGCAGGCCGAAAGAGAGGCCGCCAAGTCCCGTAGCCGCCTTTCCTGAACGGCAGCCCATTTCCGCATTCGCCTATCGGGGGATGGTTGCAGCGCAGCATAAGCGCTATAGCTAGAACGGGCCTGCTGGCCTGTTTTGGAGGAGGAAGGCAGTTTCATGAAAACCCCGAGCGCATTTTACAAACCCCTGGCCATTGGGGCTCCTGAGCCCTTTCGCGAGATACCAGTTGCGCTTGAGCGGATGATCCATTTCGTTCCACCGCATATTGAGAAGATGCGTTCGAAAGTGCCGGCGCTGATCGATCAGGTGGATGTTTTGCTTGGCAATCTGGAAGACGCCATCCCCGCGGATGCCAAAACCGATGCAAGGCAAGGCTTCATTCAGATGGCGCGGGAAAACGACTTTGGCGGAACCGGGCTCTGGACCCGCGTCAATTGCCTGAATAGCCCCTGGTTTCTGGACGACATTCAGGAGATTGTCGGGGCTGTTGGCGCCAAGCTGGATGTTGTCATGCTGCCCAAGGTGGAAGGTCCCTGGGACATTCACTATCTTGATCAGCTTCTGGCCCAGTTGGAAGCCCGGGCGGGTTTGTCAAAACCGATCCTTATTCATGCCATTCTGGAGACTGCCGAAGGGGTGAAGAACGTCGAGGCCATTGCAGGAGCCAGCCCGCGCATGCATGGCATGAGCCTCGGGCCGGCGGATCTGGCCGCCTCCCGGGGGATGAAAACGACCCGCGTCGGCGGTGGTCATCCCGACTATGCGGTTCTGTCTGATGCGGACGGGTCCGGCGCCCGGACACATTACCAGCAGGACCTCTGGCACTACACGGTTGGCAAGATGGTTGATGCCTGCCTGTCTTTCGGCCTCAAGCCGTTTTATGGGCCCTTTGGAGATTTTTCCGATCCGGATGCCTGCGAAGGCCAGTTCCGCAACGCGTTCCTGATGGGATGTCTGGGGGCCTGGTCGCTGCACCCCAGTCAGATCGCGATTGCCAAAAAGGTCTTTTCGCCGGATCCGGAGGAAGTTTCCTTTGCCCGGCAGATCCTTGATGCCATGCCCGATGGCACGGGTGCTGTGATGATTGACGGGAAGATGCAGGATGATGCCACCTGGAAACAGGCCAAGGTGATTGTTGATCTGGCTAAGCTGGTTGAGGCCAAGGATGGCGAATCGGCCACACACTAGAGGTTTTAGAATTTCGCAAGGCCTCTTGTATAGTGTTTTGCTTTACAGTGCTTGCAAGCAGGATGCTGACACGGTATCCCGGCATTGCATGCAGTAGGCGGACAAGTATCCATGCGAACGGCAAAATTTAGAATTGGTCAGGTCGTCCGGCACCGGATTTACCCCTTTAGGGGCGTTATTTTCGATGTTGACCCGACATTCAGCAACACGGAAGAATGGTGGAACGCCATTCCTGAGGACGTGCGGCCTGTGCGCGACCAGCCTTTTTATCATCTTCTCGCGGAAAACGAGGAGACGGAATATGTCGCCTATGTAAGCGAACAGAATCTGGAGCCGGACATGACGGGAGAACCCGTGCGCCATCCGCAGGTGGAAGAGATCTTTGAGGAACAGACTGACGGGTCCTATGTGCCGCGCAGCGTCGAGATCCACTGACGCGCGTTTTGCCCTCTGTTACCATCGCTTAGAACCAGAAAAGGCCGGAACACTTTGTTCCGGCCTTTTTGTTTTATCCGAAGCGCCAGGAGCAATCCCCTAGATAAGAGAACTGCTCCAACGCATCACTTTCGAAGCGTTTATTCGCTCGCTTTTTGCGCGTCGATCAGCTTCTGGCGGGCTTCATCGGCCCGCTTCTGCAACTCGCTCTGCAGTTCTTCCTGACGCTTCTGCAGCTCGCCGACATCCATCGGCGCACCGTCATAGACCTTGGTAAAGCCAACCAGGGTCATCTTGAAGACGATTTCCTTGGCCTGCTGGTTATACGGCGCAACCCGCATTTCACCACCCTGTTTCATGGCATTGATGAACGTGTCGTCAATCGCCATTTCGGCGTAACAGGCATTGGGTGCACAGATGCTGTATTTGGCTGTCACAGGCTTGCTGTCATCGATCTGGATGCGCAGTCCCGGCTGCAGCAACACACCGACGGGCACGGCCACGAGCAGCTTCTTACGGGCTTCGCCGGCGACTTCCTGAATTGCGATGTTGCTCAGGAACTGACCGGTATTGGTGCGCAACTCAATCGAAATGAAGCAGATTTCCTTCTTCGTATTCGGATTGGTGTTACATGCCTTCGTCCAGGGGCTTTTAGCTTCCTGAGCGATTGCTGGAGCAGCTGCAAAAGAAGACAAGGCTACGAATGCCGCCGTTGCGCATCCCAACAATCCTCTTTTCAAAACACTCGTCATCGAAACGTCCTCAATCGTGCGTATGCGAAATCTTCGCGTTGTTCTGAGCCATCCGGATCATATCCGCAAGGCCCGTTCGAACCTAAGATCCGTAAAACGCAGGTAACGCATCGAATTGAGGCGAGAGGGTGACCGATTTGCAACGCATCGATCGGGTTCGATTCAAATCTGAATATCTCGGTCTTTGGCACTTGTTACGGGCGCGTTCGGGCTGGCCTTGTGTTACCCTCGGCTCTGAGAATCAAGGAACTTTCCGGCAATGGTGATGCGTTTGTTAGCGTTTTTAGCCTCTCACACCTGCCCCCTGCGCCTCGGGCTGCGGGGGCTTGCCCTCGTCTGCGCGGGACTTTTTGCGGGCGCCGGACCGGCCCTGGCGAGCGATGAAACCGTTCCCTGGACCCATGCAGTTTCCATGCATGGATCCCCTGCCCTTGGCGTTGACGAACCCTTTCCCTATGCCAATCCGGACGCTCCCAAGGGGGGCATCTTGACGCTTGGTGTCCAGGGCACCTTCGACAGCCTCAATTCCTTTATTGTTCAAGGGGGTTGGACCTCCGCAAGAGGGGTTCGGGAACGGCTATTCGGCAACAATATTCTGGAAAGCCTGATGGTGCGCTCCTATGCGGAGCCGTTTTCACTTTATGGCCTGATTGCCCAACGGGTCCGCATGCCCGAAAGCCGGGAGTGGATAGAGTTTGAACTCAATCCAAATGCGCGCTTTTCCGACGGAACGCCTGTGACGGTGGACGATATCATTTTTTCCCTCGACATCATCCGGGACAAGGGACGTCCGCCCTACCGGAACTGGTATGCATCTATCAAAACCAAGGAAGTGACTGCGCCCAACCGCCTGAAGCTGGTGTTTGAAAACGGTGACAACCGGGAGCTTCCCCTGCTGATCGCTCTGGCGCCGGTGTTCTCCAAAAAGCACACGGATGCAGAAAATTTCGACAAATCTTCCCTGACGCCGCCAATCGGATCCGGACCCTATGTCTTCAAGGAGATCACGCCGGGCCGTCAGGTGATTTACGAGAAAAACCCGGACTATTGGGCGAAAGACCTGCCGTTGAAAGCGGGTTTCGACAATTTCGATCAGATCCGGGTCGAGTATTACCGGGACGAGACAACCCTTCAGGAAGCTTTCAAGAAGGGGCTGATTGATGCGTTGAATTTCCGGGACCCGGCAAGATGGGCCAAGGGTTTCGATTTTCCGGCGGCCACCTCCGGCGACGTTGTCAAGATGGAGATCCCGCGCGGCGTGCCCGCGCCAATGCAGGGAATTGCCTTCAACACCCGCAAGGAACAGTTTTCCGATGTAAGAGTGCGCAAGGCCTTGCGTATGCTGTTCGATTTCAAGTGGGTGAACCGCAACCTCTATTTTGGCCTTTACACGCGGACCGCCGGCTATTGGGACCATTCCGAGCTCTCCTCGATTGGCCGTCCGGCGAGCGAGCGGGAAATGGAGTTGCTAGCTCCCTTCCCCGGTGCGGTCGATCCGGATGTGCTGGCCGGAACCTGGCGGCCGGCGAATGGGGATGGCTCCGGGCGGGACCGCAAGGTGCTACGGGCCGCTCTCGCCCAGTTCAAGGCCGCCGGATATAGCCTCAAGGAACGCAAGCTTATCAACGACACGACAGGCCGACAGCTGGCCTTTGAAATTCTTGCCAAAAATGAAGATGAGGAAAAGCTGGCCCTGGCCTATGACCGGACGGTTGAGCTACTCGGCATCAAGGCAAGTGTGCGCAGCGTTGACCCGTCTCAATTTGAGGACCGCCGGACAAAGCGCGAGTTCGACATGGTTTTCAACACCTGGAACGCGTCTCTTTCTCCCGGCGCAGAGCAATATGGGCGCTGGAGCACCAAAGCCGCGGACGCCAAGGGGTCCTTCAATTTTGTTGGCGCCCGGGAACCGGCCATTGATGCGTTGATTGATGCGATTGTCGGCGCACGCAGCCGGGAAGCGTTTGTGGACGCGGTCAGGGCATTTGACCGGGTCCTGATTTCCGGCGCCTATGCGGTGCCGCTTTATCATGTGTCTGCGGATTGGGTCGCCCACTGGAAAAGGGTTCAGCCGCCGCAGCATCATTCCCTTTACGGACACGAATTTGACACCTGGTGGTCAGCGACCGCTCAATAATCGGACCAATGGACCAAGAAAGATATGAAAGTCACCCAAGACCATCTGATCAACGAGTATCACGAAAGCGGAGCCTGGTCCGATGTACCGCTTGACGAACTCTTCCGAAAAACTGCACAGGCCCATCCTGACCGGCTTGCGTTGGTGGATGCGCCCGACAGGGCCAAATGGACCGGCGGCGAGCCGCGTCGTCTGACCTATGCGGAAGCCGATCTGGAAATCGACAAGCTGGCCGCTTTTTTCAGCACGGTAGGGCTGTCGTCGGACCATGTCATCGGTGTGCAGGCGCCCAACACCGTCGATACGGTTGTGGCGGTGCTTGCGGCCTTGCGGGCAGACCTGATCATCTCTCCCCTGCCGCTGCATTGGCGCCAGAAAAATGTTGTCGAGGCTCTCAATTCCATCGGCGCGAAAGGCTTTATCGCTGCCGACCGAGTGGAAACCCGGGATGTGGGGGCCGCCGCACGCGATGTGGCAGCAGAGCTTTTTTCCCTGAGATTTGTATTTGGCCTTGGCAAGGAAGTGCCCGATGGTTTGATCGAGTTAGGGCCGATGCTCGCCGAAATGGGAGACGATCTGGTTTTCACCCCGCAGCAGCGCCCCGATCCGGCGGATCATACCGCAACCATTTGCTGGAGCCGCAGCGGCGAGGAAAATGTGCCTGTCAGCCGGTGTCACAATCACTGGATGGCAGCGTCCCAGATGATCGTGAATGAAGCGCATATCCAGGATGGCAGCTCCTTGCTGCTTCCCTATTCACTGAGCGGCTTGACCGGGCTAGGCGGTGGACTGGTGCCGTTCCTGATGACCGGCAGCACGCTTCATCTGCACCATCCTACCTCTCTGGCAAATCTGGCGGCTCATGCCAACGACATTGCAGCTGATGTGGTGCTGACGCCGGGGCCGCTGGCTCAAACGCTGGACCGCAAACTGGAAAGCTCGGATACAGCGGTTCTGGCTGCCTGGAACATCTCGGCCCCCCACCCGACGACCTTTGTGGCGCGCCGCAGGCTGGTGGACGTTCAGATTGCCGACGAATTTGCCCTTGTTGCCAAGGCGCGCGGACCGTCGGCCAAGATGAAGGCCACTGCGCTGGGAAAGCATAGCGGGCCGAACGGGTGTGAAAGCGGGCCAGCCCTTTTGGAAATTGACGTTACCGGAGAGAGCGACGATCCAACTCAGACCCTTCTTGTCAAGGGACCAATGGTTCCGGAAGTCGGATGGCATACGCTGAACGGGGATCAGCGCCGGGTCCGCTGGGAAGGCACCGGGTTCTTGAACACCAATATCAAGGTGGAACGGGTAGATGGGGGGATTGCCGGATTTGGCATTCCTGGTGTCTATGCGCTCGGAACAGGCAATCTTGAAACCATTGATGTAATTTATTCAAGCTATCCGGGCATTCGCGAGGCTGCGGCCTTCATCGTGGAAGATCCGGTTCTGGGTGCGCGCATGTATGCGGCCCTTGTGCCGGAGCGCACCAATGTGCCGGATGCGGCTTCGTTTTTTGCCTACCTGGATGCGGAGGGCGTGGATCTTGCGAAGATCCCGCATCGGGTACTGATCCTGCAATCCTTGCCGCGCAATGCCGACGGAACCATTTGCCGGGATAAATTGACGATGCGCACGCAGAGACTTCCGGCCGCGGTCGCCTGAACCTGGCATCTGCCCGGCCTGAAACGGCCCGGCAACAAAAAGGTGATCAGGATCAAAGCGCTCGTGTCGTTTTTTGCGTTCACAGGAACGCATCATGTTTTAGACTGCTCGGACGGTCTGGTGGGGTATGTGACCATTCAAAAGGTTTGATTTTCAATATTGAGCTTTTTGGAGCGTCCGTTAAATGGCTTTTGTTTAACTTCCTTTGCGGACTGCGCATTTGCGGATCGAAAACAGCGGGTGCCTTATGGGGATTGGGCATGGATTATGAAACGTCACTGTCGTGGCGCGGACCTTACTGGTATGCAGGGCGGCGTCCCAGGCGCAGCATCCAATCCGGGGGGCCGGAAGATCTCGATATTTCGCTTCTTGACATGTATGAACGGGAAAGCCAGCTGCCCACAGCGTTGCCTGCCGCCATCGTCGTCGATATCGCCTCGCTTGAGATGGAGGCCCGCGGCCCGTTTTTTGAATGGCTGATTTGCTGCTCCTCCTTGCTGCCCTGTGAGGTGCCGTTTTACATTCTGACCGATGGCCAGGATGTTCTCCCTGACGGAGTGTCGGCAACGGCGATCATCGACCGGGTTGTTCCGGATGACGTTTTACTGATGCTTATCTGTATTCATCAGCGCGCCCTGATGCGGTCTGAGGAAGCGCAGCTGCGGCGCTCGATCTTCGGCCGCATCCCGGGCTTTGGATCTGCTCCGCACCATTCGGGAACCAGCAGCCTGATGGTGGTTGGGGTCAGTGGCCGCTTTTTGGAGTGGCAAGATGCCGGGGCGCAGAAGGTCGAGGTGGTTGGCGCGTTTGATGGCAAGATGGCGGTGGAATTCATGGCCATGCGGGCGTTCGACGCGGTTGTGATTGATGCGTCGTTTGACGATGCCATTGAAGCGATCCAGCAGATCCGCCGGGACGCGCGCTTTGCAGGGTTGCCGGTTCTGGCCGTCTGTGAGAGCGAGGAAGACACGGCGCTTTTGTTCCGCAACGGTGCCTCCGATGTTCTCGTTGGCGATAACCGCACGGAAACCCTGGTGCAGCGGATCACGGCAGCGATCAAATTCGGCAAACGCCGCCGCCTGGCGGACAAGGTCCTGGCAGAAAGTCAAGTTTGGCTGCGCCGGCAAATTGCCGAAGGCGGTCTTCAAGCGGAAGATTATTTAAGCTATCTTGAGACTTGCAGCAAAGCTTTGGCTGTGCGCGGGCTGGACTTGTGGGAGATGCGGCTTCAGCCGGACAATTTCGGCATCGAAGTGGCCTCAGACGATGATCTTGAGGAGATTCATGCCACATTGCTGTCGATTGCGGATGCCACAAGCAGGGACGAGGATCTTGTGTGCCTGGTGAAGGATGTCGGGCCGGTGGCCGTTCTGAAGAACGAAGCCGGCACGGCGCGGCTCCAGAAACGCATCCATTCGATCCTGAGCCATACCGTTCGGGACCATTAGCCGGCAAGATACCTCTGTTTCCTGTTGGCTTTGGTAAGGTCAAGAATGGGGAATATCATAACTTTGGCCAACGGGCTTGGCCGTGAACAACGCTTGGATCTTCTATGAATGAAACGCCTCCGCTGACGGTTGATGTGGTATCGGATGTCATGTGTCCCTGGTGCTATATCGGCAAACGCCGGCTGGATGCGGCATTGAGATCCTTGCCTCAGGTGCCTGTGCAGGTGCGCTGGCACCCGTTTCAGCTGGATGCCACCCTGCCCCGTACAGGCAAGGACCGGCAGCAATATCTGAACGACAAATTCGGCGGACCGGACCAGTCCAGAGAGGTTTACAGCCGGATCCGGGAGGCCGGCCGGGAGGACGGTATTGATTTCGCCTTCGACGCCATCAAACTCTCGCCCAACACCTTGGACTGCCACCGTTTGATCCTGTGGTCCCGTGCTGATGATGTGCAACATGATGTGGTGGAACGGCTGTTCCATGCCTATTTCGTCAAAGGGGAAGATCTGACACAGGCGGAGACCCTGGTCCGGATTTCCGCAGAGGCCGGGATGCAGTCGGACCTGGTCGAGCAGCTGCTGGAGATGGACACGGATCTGGACAAGACCGAGGCTCAAATCGCAAAGGCACAGGAGATGGGCGTCTCAGGCGTACCCTGTTTCATTATTGACGGCCGTTTCGTGCTGGCAGGGGCAGAGAAGGCGGAAACCCTTGCAGCCGCCATCCTGCATGCGCAAGAGACGCGCACCGATCCGGATGCCGGGATGGAGTAATACCATCCACAATTGATAGAGACCGATCTGACCGGTGTTGGAGGTTTTTCGGCGAAGCACAGATCAAGGCGCAATACGGATATAGGGCAAGATCTGCAACAAGATCATCCGCTTCTTATCCGTTGGCGCATGAGGTCTCATAGCTGATCGCTCTTACAGCGGCTAGAGCTTTTTGGTCTGTTCACGAGCGAACGATTCTCTGATCGAAAGGGGGCGGGCAGCAGCCTTTGGTTGTGTTTTCCAACCCGTCTGACGGTGTTGCGATGTCTGAACGGCCAACCAAGGCCATCTTGCACACCGCGCCTTGCCTGCAAGCTGGAAAATGCCATCAAGTAGGTCTCTATCGAATTTGATTGGTATGATCCATCGTTCTGGCGCCAAATCTTCTGGCTTCGTCAAGTCTACGCCATCTGCCCGAGCTGCGGCCAGCGATGCAAAAGGCAAAAAAACCCCGCCGGAGCGGGGCTTTTCATATCGGGCATCTTTGGCCGAGACGGGACGGGGCTTTAGCCCTTCAGGACGGAGCGGCCGGCATAGACTGCCTGCGGCCCGAGTTCTTCCTCAATCCGGATCAGCTGATTGTATTTGGCGAGCCGGTCGGAGCGGGCCAGAGAACCGGTTTTGATCTGACCACAATTGGTCGCAACAGCCAGATCAGCAATGGTTGCGTCCTCCGTTTCCCCCGAGCGGTGCGACATGACGGCGGTATAGGCGGCTTTATGGGCAGTTTCGACAGCGTCGAGGGTCTCTGAGAGGGTGCCGATCTGGTTGACCTTGATCAGAATGGAATTTGCGACCCCAAGATCGATGCCTTTGTTGAGGCGCTCGGAGTTGGTGACAAACAGATCGTCGCCGACGAGCTGGCAAGTATTGCCGATCAGATCCGTCGTGGCTTTCCAGCCATCCCAGTCGTCTTCTGCAAGGCCGTCTTCAATGGAAATAATCGGATAGCGGGATACAAGATCCCCGAGATATTTGGCCATTTCTTCAGGTGCGAGCGTCTTGCCTTCGCCTTCCAGAACGTATTTTCCGTCCTTGAAGAATTCGGTCGAGGCAGCATCCAGAGCAAGATACACATCTTCACCCGGCTTGTAGCCTGCGGTTTCGATGGCTGTCATGACAAACCCGATGGCCGCATCCGTGGATTCCAGATTGGGGGCGAAACCGCCCTCGTCTCCCACATTGGTGTTGTGGCCAGCCGCATTCAGGGATTTCTTCAGGGTGTGGAAGATTTCCGAGCCCATGCGCACTGCGTCAGCGAACGAGTCTGCGCCCACCGGCATGATCATGAATTCCTGGAAATCGATCGGATTGTCCGCATGGGCGCCGCCATTGATGATGTTCATCATCGGAACCGGCAGGGTTCTGGCTGAAGTGCCTCCGACATAGCGGTAAAGTGGCAGGCCGGATGCCTGGGCCGCAGCCCGTGCAACGGCCAGGGACACGCCGAGAATGGCATTGGCGCCAAGGCGCGCCTTGTTGCTTGTTCCGTCCAGACCGATCATGGCCTGGTCTATCTGGAGCTGGTCCTCGGCGTCCAAACCGCCAACCGTTTCAAAAATTTCGCCGTTGACGGCTTCCACCGCCTTGGCAACCCCCTTGCCCATATAGCGGTCACCGCCATCGCGCAGCTCGACCGCTTCATGGGCGCCGGTGGAGGCGCCGGAGGGGACCGCTGCCCGGCCGAATGAACCGTCTTCCAGGAAGACATCGACTTCAACAGTCGGATTGCCGCGGCTGTCAAAAATCTGACGTCCGACGATATCGATGATGGCGGTCATGGAAAAACTCCCCTGTCGCATGGACCTTATAGACTGAGCGCCGGCGGAAAGGCCTGCACATGATGGACCGGCGCGCCGGTGTTGATATTGGAGCCTTTCAGCTCCCTGAAAACCCGCGCGGCGGCATGGTTCTGAACTTAACTGGCAGCTGGTGTCGTCTTGACCACGGCGTCAATGGCCTGCAACTTGCGCAGCAAATCTTCAAGCTGATGCATCGGCACCATATTGGGCCCGTCAGACGGGGCCTTGTCAGGGTCCGGATGCGTTTCGATAAAGAGACCGGCAATGCCGACAGCCACCGCCGCACGGGCCAGAGCCGGCACCATCGTCCGGTCACCGCCGGTCGAGCCCCCCTGCCCGCCCGGCTGTTGAACCGAATGGGTTGCGTCGAAGACAACCGGGGCACCTGTTTCCGCCATGATGGGCAGAGCGCGCATGTCGCTGACGAGGGTGTTGTATCCAAAGCTCGCTCCCCGTTCGGTCAGGAGCACATTGGGATTTCCGGATCCGGTGACTTTTGCCAGAACGTTTTTCATGTCCCAGGGGGCCAGGAATTGCCCTTTCTTGATATTCACGGCCTTGCCGGTGCGGGCGGCAGCGATCAGGAGATCTGTCTGACGGCACAAAAAGGCCGGGATCTGAAGCATGTCGACTGCGTCCGCGACGGGCGCACATTGCTCTGCGGAATGGACATCCGTCACCACAGGCATTCCAAAGGTCTCGTGTATTTCGGCGAAGATCGGAAGGGCTTCCTTCAGCCCCACTCCGCGTCCTCCGCTCAAGGAAGTCCGATTGGCCTTGTCAAAGGAGGATTTGTAGACGGTTTTGATGCCGAGCCTTCCGGTAATTTCCTTGATGGCGGCAGCACATTCAAGCGCGTGGGCTCTGCTTTCCAGCGCGCAAGGCCCGGCGATGAGGCTGAACGGCGCTTCATTGTCAAAAGAGACGTTTCCAACTGCAACAATGCGGTTTGCTTCGGCCATTCCTCACCTTGCATGTCTCGACGGCGGTGACCGTCCGTGTATCCAATTGCCGCTCGGCACCAATTGGGTGTTCCATAGCCTTCTTTTGCGTACGCTGCAACCGCAGCTCTGTTGCCAGGATGAAACTTGTTTCAAACGTTTAAAAGTCTTTGTAATCAGATACTTTCCGGCTTATCTCACACACTTGCCATAGTTTCATGCTAGGCTGCCATGGTTGACTATGCGGGGGTAATGCCATGTTGAAATTAACCGTGATCCCATTTTGGGTGTCCCGGTGCTGATCTAAACCTGCCAAGAACCCTGAGTTTATTGTCCCCAAGGTCAGTTTGTGACCAGATTGGGGGAGTGACCTTTGCCAATCAGTATCGAAAGGCCTGATATGAACAAGCCCATTCGTAAAGCCATTTTGCCTGTCGCCGGGCTAGGCACCAGATTTTTGCCGGCCACAAAGGCCGTGCCCAAGGAAATGCTTACAATCGTCGACCGGCCGATCATTCAATATGTTGTCGATGAGGCCCGGGCGGCCGGAATCGAGCACATTGTGTTCGTTACCGGTAGAAACAAGCATGTGATCGAAGACCATTTCGACATGGCTTATGAGCTGGAGGATACGCTCAAGGCGCGCAACAAGACGGCCGCGCTGGAGCTGCTTGAAAAGCACCGTCCTCAGCCCGGCTCCACGAGTTTCACCCGCCAGCAGGCCCCACTTGGACTCGGTCATGCCATCTGGTGCGCCCGGGACATTATCGGGGAGGAACCTTTCGCGATCCTCTTGCCCGATGTGATCATTAAATCCAAGGTGAGCTGCCTGAAGCAGATGGTTGATCTTTATGATCAGACGGGGGGCAACATCATTGCGGTGGAAGAAGTTCCCGAAGATCAGACTCATCAATACGGCATTGTTGAGCTGGCCGAAACGATCAACGCCAATTCCAGCCGGATTTCCAACATGGTTGAAAAACCGGCCCCGGGAACTGCACCATCCAACCTGATGATCACGGGCCGCTACATTCTGCAGCCGGAAATCTTCGAGCTTCTGGCCAGTCAGGAAACCGGCGCCGGTGGGGAAATCCAGCTCACCGACAGCATGATTTCTCTGATGTCCAAGCAGGCCTTCTCGTCCCTGAAGTTTGAAGGCCGCAGTTACGATTGTGGCAACAAGGCCGGGTTCTTGAGTGCAAACATTGCTTTCGGAATGGACGATCCCAAACTTGCCGAAGAGCTGGTGCCGTTCATGCAGGGCATGATTCAGCAGCCTTTGGCCGCTGAATAAGAAGGGTTCTGACCCTCTTTCAAAGAAACGGCCGGACTGATCCGTCAGTCCGGCCGTTTTCATGCCGTTCTGCAAGATGGCCTTCTGTCCCGGCAGGATCTATTATGATCCGGCTAAGTCAAAGAACTTACGAGGTGAATTTAAAAACGACTGGTTTTTCAGCATAAACAGTCTGAAATTTAAGCGGTCACAATGGTGGATAAAGCCAAGCTTTTCGATCCGCATGCCTGCAATCATCGTAAACTTTTCAAGTAACCTTTGAAAAGGAGACGGCAATGGCGGTGTACAAGCATTTGCGGAAGATCCTGGCAGGCGCATCCGTTGCGGTGCTGGTGATGTGCGGATCAGGCCTGGCTGAAGACAAGGTGGATAGCCGGACGTTTCAATCCATCATAAAGGATCAGATGAGCGCCTTTGCTTCGGGCAATGCCCGTGCCGCCTTTTCATTTGCCACCAATGGACTGAAACAGCGGTTTCAATCCCCCGAACTCTTCATGGAAATGGTCCGGCAAGGTTATCAGCCGGTCTATAACCCCAAAAGCGTCACCTTCGGACGCTCCAAAATGACCCAGTTTGGCCCAACCCAGGAAGTCTATGTGGTGGGACCCAAGGGTCAGAACTGGCTCGCGCTCTATAGTTTCGAGCAACAGGATGACGGCAGCTGGCGCATTTCAGGCTGCTACCTGACCAAATCCGACGGGTTTGCAGCCTGAGGCTTTCAGACGGATCAGAGTGCGGGAATGTCGCCCCGGGCCCAGTCTTCCTTGGTCCGGGCATAGAAATCCTCGAACGTGCCGGCTTCGATCGCTTCGCGCATACCCTTCATCAACTGCTGGTAATAGGCGATGTTGTTCCAGGTGAGCAGCATCCCGGCAAGGCCCTCGCCAGCCCGCACCAGATGGTGCAGATAGGCACGGCTGTAGGTGCAGGTTGCCGGACAGTCGCTGAGTTCGTCCAGTGGGCGCGGATCTTCCTGATGGCGCGCATTTTTCAGGTTCACCTTGCCATAGCGGGTATAGGCCAGCCCGTGGCGTCCGGCCCGGGTGGGCATGACACAATCGAATTGGTCTATCCCCCGTTTCACGCTTTCCAGAAGATCGTCCGGGGTTCCCACGCCCATGAGGTAGCGCGGCTTGTCCTCAGGCATGACAGGGGTGGTGATGTCGAGCATGGCCAGCATGACCTCTTGCGGTTCGCCCACCGCCAGCCCGCCCACCGAATAGCCTTCAAAGGGAAGCTTACCGAGTTCTTCCGCTGAACGGATACGCAGATCCGGCTGGTCTCCGCCCTGCACAATGCCATAGAGCCCTTGCCCCTTCGCTGGACCGCCCATGGCCTCGAACTGGGTTCTTGAGCGCTCGGCCCACCTGAGCGACAGTTCCATGGCCCGCTGCACTTCTTCCTTCGGGCTCGGGAGCTTGATGCACTCATCCAGCTGCATCTGGATATCTGAGCCCAAAAGCCCCTGGATTTCCACGGACCGTTCCGGAGTCAGATGGTATTTGCGCCCGTCAATATGGCTTTGGAACCGGACACCATCTTCATCCAGTTTCCGGAGCTGTGCCAGGGACATGACCTGAAACCCGCCGCTGTCGGTGAGGATCGTATGCGGCCAGTTCATGAAGGTGTGCAGGCCGCCTAGTTTGGCCACCCGCTCTGCCGTTGGCCGCAGCATCAGGTGATAGGTGTTGCCCAGCACCACGTCCGCGCCGGTCTCCCGCACCTGTCCCGGATACATGGCCTTGACGGTTGCCTGGGTTCCAACAGGCATGAAGGCCGGTGTGCGCACCACCCCATGGGGCGTGGTGATCTCGCCGCGCCTCGCCATGCCATCCCTGGCCAGAAGTTTGAAGCCGAATTGCTTTTGAGTTTCAGGCATGAGGGTCCTCAGGGCGTCGTCTTGGGAAACAGCAAAGACGCATCGCCATAGCTGTAAAACCGGTAGTGCTGCTGAATGGCATGGGCATAGGCCTGGCGCATTGTCTCCAGGCCTGACAAGGCCGACACCAGCATGAACAGGGTTGATCTGGGCAGGTGAAAATTGGTCATCAAGGCATCGATGACCTTGAACCGGTAGCCGGGCGTGATGAAAATCGAAGTCTCCCCTGCAAAGGGGACGATGTGACCGCTCTCTTGCGCAGCGCTTTCAAGGATCCGCAAGGAGGTCGTACCGATGCTGACGACTTTGTTGCCCCGTGCCTTGACCGCCTGAAGGGCTGTTGCCGTTTCTTCCGGCACCTGCCCCCATTCGGCATGCATCTTGTGGTCGCTGGTGTCGTCCGCCTTGACGGGCAAGAAGGTGCCGGCACCCACATGAAGCGTGACCCGGTGGCGTTCGATTCCGCGTTTATCAAGGGCTGTCAGGAGCTCCGGGGTAAAATGCAGCCCGGCTGTCGGAGCGGCCACAGCCCCGTCCTTCGTGGCAAAGATTGTCTGGTAGTCGCGCCGGTCTTCAGCGTCTTCAGACCGTTTATGGGCAATATAGGGGGGGAGCGGCACGTGGCCGACAGCTGCGATGGCCTCATCCAGCTGCGGCCCTGAGGCGTCGAACAGAATCAGGATTTCGCCGCTGTCCGTCTTGTCCGCAACTTCCCCCGTCAGAGACGTTTTGGGTCCCTCGAACACCAGCTTGTCGCCGAGCTGCAATTTCTTTGCCGGTCGGGCAAAGGCGCGCCAGCGGTCCGGACCGGTGCGCATGTGAAGGGTCAGGCTGATCCCTGCGCTGATGTCAGCGCGCAGCCGCTTTCCTTCCAGCTGTGCCGGAATGACTTTCGTGTCGTTAAAGACAAGCGCGTCTCCGGGCTGCAGCAGGGCTGGAAGATCCCGCACACCTGCGTCGCGCAAGGGGGCTGCGTCTCCGGGCCGAACCACCAGCATGCGGGCCGCATCGCGCGGCCGGGCGGGCCGCAGCGCAATGCGCTCATTGGGAAGCTCAAAATCAAAATCGTCTACGCGCATGGGGCAGATGCCAATCGAATTTTCAGAGGCTGGTGGACCAAAAGCGGCCAAGTCTGCAATTTGCCAGGCAGCCAGTGAGCGGCTCTTAAAGGCGCAACACAAGGCGGTCAACCGCTGAGCCGCTTGAAGGGGCGGCTTTTGAAAGCAAAAACAGCGCGAAGAAGCCCTCCGCGCTGTTTGAAACGTCAGGATCTTTTGTCTTTAGGCTGCGTCGGCAGCGACTTTCAAAGACACGATATTGTCCGGATTGGAGACCGGCTCACCGCGTTTGATCTTGTCGATATTGTCCATGCCGTCGATCACTTTGCCCCAGACCGTATACTGACCGTCTAGCCAGGGTGCATCGGTGAAGCAGATGAAGAATTGGCTGTCGCCGGAATTCGGGTCCATGGCACGGGCCATGGAGCAGGTGCCGCGCACATGTTTTTCTTTGCTAAATTCGGCCTTCAGTTTCTGGCCGGAGCCACCCGTGCCGGTGCCTTGCGGGCAGCCGGTCTGGGCCATGAACCCATCAATCACCCGGTGAAAGACAATACCGTCGTAAAAGCCCTCCCGCACCAGCTCCTTGATCCGGGCCACGTGGCCGGGTGCCAGGTCCGGTTTCATTTCGATCACAACGGAGCCCTGGCTCGTTTCCATGAGAAGGGTGTGTTCAGCATCCTTGATTTCGGCCATGTCGTACTCCTTGAGGTCTTTTAAACGGGCCAGTGATATCGGTGTTATTGCGTGTCTGCGGCGACTTGCATCTTGATGATCTTGTCGGGATTCGCAGGCGGCTCGCCGCGGGTGATATTGTCGATATATTTCATCCCGTCAACGACCTGCCCGAAAACAGTGTATTGGCCGTTCAGCCAGTCGCCGTCATTGAACATGATGAAAAACTGGGAATTGGCACTGTCCGGGCTGGCGGCGCGGGCCATACCAAGGGTTCCGCGCCTGAACGGCGCCTTGGAAAATTCCGCCTTTAGATCGGGCAGATCGGAGCCGCCCATTCCGGTACCGGTCGGATCGCCGGTCTGCGCCATGAAACCGTCAATCACCCGGTGAAAGACAATGCCGTCGTAAAACCCTTCCCGGGTCAGTTTCTTGATCCGCTCCACATGTTTGGGGGCAAGATCCGGGCGCAGCTCAATGACGACACGTCCATCCTTGAGATCGAGATATAGCGTGTTTTCAAGATCGGCAGCCTGGGCCATTGTCACGGCCGGCAGGATCAGTAGTGCCGCCAGAAGCGAGCAAAGAGCGAGTATGCGAGACACTGGAAACTCCTGATTGTCAGAACAGAAAAGCAATGTGTTCACGGCGCGGGTCTGGCGCGTTCGCGCACAGGGTCCGCCACCGGCGCCGGCACAAAGGCGGCAATTTCGCCACCCATTTTGGCGATCTGACGCACCAAGGTGGCGGTGATGTGGCGGACATTGGGCGAAGCTGGCAAAAACACGGTGCGAATATCGGGTTCGAGGGTGGCGTTCATCCCGGCCATCTGCATTTCGTAATCCAGATCCGTGCCGTCCCGAAGTCCGCGCACGAGATAGGCCGCCCCCTGCTCCCGGGCCGTGTCTATGACCAGATTTGAAAAGGAAATCACTTCGATCCGCCGGGCTTCATCTGCGGCAAATTCCGCTTCGGCGGATGCATGGATCAGGCCGACGCGCTCTTCAAAGGAAAACAGCGGCGATTTTCCGGGGTGAATGCCAATCGCCACCACGACCTTGTCCGCCAGGGCCAGTGCCTGATGGAGAATATCCATGTGTCCGTTTGTCACCGGATCAAAAGACCCTGGATAGAGCGCAATGCGTGTCATGGCCAATTCCATACCCTCCATGTGAACCGGCGACAAGAAAAACCCAAAGAGAATATCTGTCTCTGCCGTGCACACTCACAAGGAACTGTATTATCCGGCATGGCCAGGCCAGGGTGGCGGCGACGTTGTCAACCAAAAGGATCTATTTCTTCAGCTGTCATCCAGTGTATGCCGTCTGCCGGTTAAATTTTGCAGGTGTCTCGCCGATTGTCTGTCAGCTTGCCAACAGGCAGCCCATGCACGGCCTTTGCCGAAGACAAGTCTGGTCCACATTCTCTCGGGTCTCCTGAACGGGATGCATCCGGATTGTCTTGTCGCCGTGGTTAGAGTTTTGTGGGCGGAAGCGGCTGCAAACAGCCGGCTTTCAGGTGGCTTTGGCGACAGGCGCACTTTTGTGATGGCGATCACATCTCACTTTACAGAGCTGGTCCAAGGTGCACGCATCGAAACAAGGGCGTGAGCAGGAGCCAGGACCATGAGGAGTTTCAAGACAATCCCCGCACACAAGCGTGAGGCAAACGGGCACTCGTTTCAATTCGAAGGCAAGGCGTTTCATCCGTCTTCGCAGATCAAGATGGTGGCCATCTTTGTTGTTGCGCTGGCCACTGTGATTGCAGCCGGTTTGATCACTCTGCACCCGAGCAATGCATCTCATGCGGAAGGCCTGACCAGTCTGGCGACCCAAGGCCTTGCATCGACCAAAACGGACCGGGTACATGGCAAGGCACGTGCGAAAAACTGCGCAGCCCAGACCTGGGGTGCATGGAGCGACGACTGCGCCGCCGCCCTGACCGGTGCGGGTAAAGTCCGTACGGTGTCTTTTGTGACAGTTGAGAAAGCAACTCCAACCGTGAATGAGACCATTCTGGCGCGCTATCCGTCCAACTAGTGCAAACCTGTCTGAAACCATAGAACGCGGCAAGGTCATCCAAACAGACCTCCCAGAACGACAAACAGCGGCGCAGATTTCTCTGGCCGCTGTTGCCGTCTTCAGCGCCTTGGTCTCAGCGCTGGCTGCTCAACTCTCGGGTGTTTCGGGTCCGCTGCCATCTCCAGCCTCCTGGGTCCCGTCGTCCGGATTGCCTTCAGCGTTGCCACCTTCTTCGCTGCCTTCGGGCAGATCATCCTCGTCGTCGACTTCCGAGATGCCTTCAACGGCAACCACTTTTTCATCTGAGGCGGTCTTGAACACAATCACACCCTGGGTGGCGCGCCCGGCAATCCGGATCCCGTCGACCGGACAGCGGATCAACTGGCCGCCATCGGTAACCAGCATGATCTGATGACTGTCTTCGACCGGGAAGGAGGCGATCAGCCCACCATTGCGGTCGTTCACAGCCATGGCCGTGATGCCTTTGCCACCCCTGCCCGTCACTCGGTATTCAAAGGACGATGTCCTTTTGCCATAACCGTTTTCCGAAACCGTTAGGATGATCTGCTCAGCTGCGCTCATCTGGGCGTAGCGTTCCTGAGGCAGATCTCCAGCCACGACACCGTCTTCATCGGCGCCATTGCCATTCTCGTCGGTTTCGCCGCGCATGGCTCTGGAGAGCTTCAGATAAGCAGCCCGCTCCTCGGCATCCACATCGATGTGATGCAGGATCTGCATGGAGATGACCCGGTCTTCATCAGCCAGACGAATGCCACGCACCCCGACGGAGTTGCGGCCTGCAAAAACACGCACATCCGTGACGGGGAACCGGATACACTGGCCGGAATTTGTGGTCAGCATGACGTCCGCATGTTCTGAACAGGTGTCGACACTGACAATGCCGTCGCCTTCGTCCAGTTTCATGGCGATCTTGCCATTCCGGTTGATGTTGACGAAATCGGACAGTTTGTTGCGCCGGACCGTGCCGCGCACGGTGGCGAACATCACATCAAGATTTGCCCAGGTGTCCTCATCTTCCGGCAGCGGCAGAATGGAGGTGATCTGTTCGCCCTGTTCCAGAGGCAGCATGTTGACCAAAGCCTTGCCGCGTGACGTCGGGCCGCCAAGCGGCAGACGCCAGACTTTCATCTTGTAGCAAATGCCCCTGGAGGAGAAGAACAGAACCGGCGTATGAGTGTTGGCCACGAACAACCGGGTGACGAAATCCTCGTTCTTCGTTGCCATGCCGGACCGGCCCTTGCCGCCCCGGCGCTGCGCCCGGTAAGTAGCCAGCGGCACGCGTTTGATATAGCCGCCATGGGAGACGGTGACGACCATGTCTTCCCGCTGGATCAGGTCTTCATCATCAAAATCCGCGCCGCCTTCCACGATTTCCGTGCGCCGGGGTGTCGCGAATTCTTCCTTGATCTCCAGCATCTCGGTGCGGACGATCTCCTGAATCCGGGCACGGGAGCGCAGAATGTCCAGATAATCGGAAATCTCGGCGCCGATCTTCTTCAACTCGTCGTCGATTTCATCGCGGCCAAGGGCTGTCAGACGTTGCAGACGCAGATCCAGAATGGCCCGGGCCTGCTCCTCCGACAGCTTGTAGGTGCCGTCTTCCTGAACCTTGTGGCGGGGATCGTCGATCAGCTGGATCAGCGGTTCGACATCATGGGCTGGCCAGTCCCGCTCCATCAATTGCGCCCGGGCGGTTGCCGGATCGGGTGCGGTGCGGATCAGGTGGATAACCTCATCGATATTGGCAACAGCAATGCCAAGGCCGACCAGGATATGGGCCCGGTCCCTGGCTTTCTTGAGCAGATAGCGGGTGCGCCGCTGAACCACTTCTTCCCGGAAAGCGACAAAGGCGGTGAGCATGTCGGAGAGGTTCATCTGCTCCGGCTTGCCGCCATTCAGGGCCACCATATTGGCGCCAAACGAGGTCTGCAGCTGGCTGAAACGGTAGAGCTGGTTCAGCACAACATCGGGCACCGCGTCCCGTTTCAATTCGATCACCACCCGCATGCCGGAGCGGTCACTCTCGTCGCGGATGTCGGAAATACCCTCAATGCGCTTATCGCGCACCAGTTCGGCGATTTTCTCGATCATGGTCGATTTGTTGACCTGATACGGGATTTCCGAAACGATCAGGGCGTTGCGGTCCTTGCGCACCTCTTCGATGTCGACCTTCGCCCGCATGGCGATGGATCCGCGCCCGGTTTCATAGGCATTGCGGATGCCGGACCGGCCCAGGATCGTGCCCCCGGTCGGGAAATCCGGGCCTGGGACGATGTCCATCAGCTCGGCCAAGGTCATCGCTGGATTTTCCATAATGGCGATGGCCGCATCAATCACTTCACCGAGATTATGCGGCGGGATGTTGGTCGCCATCCCCACGGCGATGCCGCCTGCTCCGTTAACGAGAAGGTTGGGGAATTTTGCCGGAAGGACAACGGGCTCGCTTTCCGAATTATCGTAGTTCTCCTGAAAATCGACTGTTTCCTTGTCGATGTCGTCCAGAAGCTTGTGAGCCACTTTTTCCAGGCGGCACTCGGTGTAGCGCATGGCCGCGGCCGGATCACCGTCAATGGAGCCGAAATTGCCCTGCCCGTCAATCAGCGGCAGCCGCAGCGAAAAGTTCTGCGCCATCCGCACCAGGGCATCATAGATCGCGCTGTCGCCATGGGGGTGGTATTTACCCATCACATCCCCGACCACACGGGCCGACTTGCGGTAGGGCTTGTTCCACTCATAGCCGTTTTCATGCATCGAATAGAGGATGCGGCGATGGACCGGTTTCAGCCCGTCGCGGACATCGGGAAGCGCGCGGGACACGATCACACTCATTGCGTAATCGAGATAGCTGCGCTTCATTTCGTCGACGATGGAGACCGGTTTGATATCGGACGGCAAACCGTCAGAAGGGGTGCTGTTGTCCTGGTCAGCCAAGGATGAACTCATTTCATTGTTATAGCTGCTTCTTTTATAGCCGATTCAAGGCTTTGCACCAAATTCGCAGCCTTTTTCCGCCTAAGTATTCTGTGTTCAATATCAATATGTTATGACCTCTGTACACAGGCGGCTAAAATGATTTGGCAGAACGGTGCTGCCCTCGCAGCCAAAGCACTGGAATCACCTCTTGCCCGGAGGCGGAAAAGCAAAGCGGGAGCACTGGATGCTGGACTATTTCATCAACGCATTTGCCATGCTTTTTGTCACGATTGACCCGGTCGGTCTGGCCCCGATGTTCCTGGCTGTGACCGCCGGCATGAGCGCGGCGGACAGGCGCCGGGTGGCCGTGCGCGCCACACTGACGGCGGCCGGAATTCTGCTGGTTTTCTATGTCTCCGGCCAGACCGTGCTCAATGTCCTGGGCATTTCGGTGTCGGCCTTCCGGGTGGCGGGCGGAATTCTTCTGTTTCTGATTGCCATAGAAATGATTTTTGGCAAACGGCAGGAGCGCAAGGCGGAAACGGCTGAAAAGGCGGTCGAATCCCAAGGCCATCACGGATCAGTCAATGAGATCGCCATCTTTCCTCTGGCAATCCCGCTCATCTCCGGCCCGGCCACCATCTCGGCCATCATTCTTCTGTCCAGCCAGGCGCCGGACACCATGACCTATGTGGGACTTGGCGGCGTGATTGCCGTCATTTTGCTGAGCTGCATGGGCGCGTTTCTGCTGGCAGACAAAATGGAACGGCTCCTGGGGGACACCGCCCAACTGGTGATCACCCGGCTTCTGGGTGTCCTTCTGGCCGCCCTCTCGGTGCAGTTCGTGGCCGATGGTGTCTTGGCGCTTGTTCAGGTCCAGGCGTAAGACGGGTTTATTCCGGCAGTTCCAGTTCGAACGTCTTGTCCGAAAAGCCATTCACCGTGTCCCGCGCGCGGATGATGACATGATCCAGTCCTTCAAGAACGGGAACGCCTGACAAGGACCGGTTAAAGGGCTGCTCGTCCACATGGGGGTGCAGAAGAACGCGCTGCCCAAGAACCTCTCCCTCCGGCGTCTCCACCTGCCACAGATCCGCATAATGGTCCCAACCGGTATCTGCATGTTCCAGCGTTACCGAAAAGGTCCATGTTTCACCGGTCTTACTGGCCTTGGCCGCCAGAATATCCACATCATCTGCCAAGGCGGCGGCACTGGAGAATGAGAGCCCCAGGGAAAGGGCAATACCGCAGGACGCGGCAGGTGTCAGTCGATGGATCATCGAGGGTCCTTTCGGGTTCAGATCGCTCCAATCCTTGAAGCTTTTGTTCGAATCCGAAAGTCACGATCCCGTCAGGAATGCGCGTCGGAGGGGCACTGAACGTAGGCGGCAAGGTCCCGCAATAGTAAATGCACCTCCCGTTCTGCCGTCTCCAGCTGAAATGCACGCAGGCTCTGTTCCGTCCAGCCATCTGAAGACAAGTGCTCTTGCAGCGTCGTGAGTGCCGATACATGGTTGGGGGCCAGGGGCAAGCTGGCGGCTGTTTCCAAAAGACCCAGAAGAGCATGGATTCGCCTCAAGACGGACAACGCCTCGCCCATCGCCGGAATAAGAGCCGTATCGTCGCGCCAGTCGCGGCCGCCAAACACTTCCTGGGTCACCCGCTGACCGGCACCCTGGCAATCATAGGTGATGCAGCCTTTGAAACCGGCTTGCTCCCGCGTCTCGAAAATCGAACAAAGCCCTGTTGGCGCAAGGTTCGGGCAGACCTCTCCGGCCCCTTTGTCGATCCCGAAGGATTCAGATCGATCAAAGGCAAAGACCACACAGCAAAGCGAGGCGCAGGCGCTGCAATCGGGGGTTAGACTGACCGGTGATGGTGCCATGAGCGTTGCCTAGCTGGCCACCCCGTTTCGAACGAAGCTGATTTGCCGTTCAAAGCCCATATCCGGTGCGGGATCACTCCCACTCGATGGTGCCGGGAGGCTTAGAGGTGATGTCGTAGGTGACCCTGTTGATGCCTTCCACCTCGTTGATGATACGTGTGGCCGTTTCTCCCAAGAATTCATGGGAGAATGGGTAATAATCCGCTGTCATGCCGTCGACCGAAGTGACGGCGCGCAGGGCGCAGGCATAGTCATAGGTGCGGCCGTCGCCCATCACACCAACGGTGCGCACCGGCAAGATGGCGACAAAGGCCTGCCAGATCTCGTCGTAAAGACCGTGTTTGCGGATCTGGTCGATATAGACCGCATCCGCCTTGCGCAGAATATCGAGCTTGCTGCGGGTGATTTCGCCTGGGCAGCGGATGGCAAGACCCGGTCCGGGGAACGGATGGCGGCCGATGAAACTGTCCGGAAGACCAAGTTCCCGGCCAAGTGCCCTCACCTCGTCCTTGAACAGTTCGCGCAGCGGTTCCACCAGTTTCAATCCCATTTTTTCCGGCAGTCCGCCGACATTGTGGTGGGACTTGATGGTTACAGACGGACCACCGGAAAAACTGACACTTTCAATCACATCGGGATAAAGCGTGCCCTGGGCGAGGAACTCGGCTCCATCGATTTCGTTCGCATATTTCTGGAAGACGTCGATAAAGAGTTTGCCGATGGTCTTGCGTTTTTGCTCCGGGTCGGAGACGCCGTCCAAGTTCGAGAGAAACAGCTCGGATTCATCCGCGTGGATAAGCGGAATATTGTAGTGATCCCGGAACATGGAGACCACCTCGTCCGCCTCGTTCTGACGCAGCAAACCATGATCGACAAAGACGCAGGTCAGTTGGTCGCCAATGGCCTCGTGAATGAGCACGGCGGCCACGGAACTGTCGACACCACCGGACAGGCCGCAGATGACCTTCTTGGCGCCTACCTGGTCCCGGATCTTGGCAATCGCATCTTCGCGGTAGGCGCCCATGGTCCAATCCCCCGAAAACCCGGCCAGACGGACAAAATTCTCATAGAGCTTGCGCCCATTGGGCGTGTGATGCACCTCCGGATGGAACTGAACTGCATAGAAATGCCGTGCGAGGTCTGCAGTGATAGCAAATGGCGCATTCGGCGAAGTCCCATAGACCTCAAAGCCTGGTGCGATTTCGCTCACGTGATCGCCATGGCTCATCCAGACTTGCTCCTTGTCCTCAAGGAACCAGCCGTCGAGCAAGGGCAGTTTTGCCTCTTTCGGCGTCACAAAGGCGCGGCCGAATTCGGCTGTGCCCTGCCCCCGGTCCACCTTGCCGCCAAGGCAGTGCATCATCACCTGCTGGCCGTAGCAGATCCCCAGGATCGGCACACCTAGATCAAACACCGTTTCCGGAGGCATCGGCGCGCCCTCGGCGAAGACCGACGAAGGACCTCCGGAGAAGATGACTGCCTTTGGACGAAAGTGTTCCAGAAAGCTGTCAGTCACATTCTGGAACGGGTGAATTTCGCAATAGACGTTCAGTTCGCGCAGGCGGCGGGCAATGAGCTGGGTGACCTGGGACCCGAAGTCGATGATGAGGAGGCGATCATGATCAGTCATGGGCCGCTTCTAACCGGGTTCACCGCCAAATTGAAGCCGGTTTGTACACTTTGAGGGACCCCGCACAGGATTTTTCGCGCAATACCGACAGCCTTTTGGTCCGTAAACCGTCTTGGAGTGGTGACAAGCTGTGTACGGTGAAATTTCCGTTTTGAACCCGGAGCGGCGCTCCACTAAGCTTACCGAAACGTTATCAACTCCATATTGACGGATCGGGCATGAGTCGCGTCATCAGTTTGCCGGAACAAAAATGACCGCTACCGCGCGCTCAACCTATGAAGAAGCCCTTGCACTGGAACAGTCCGGTGACATTGACAAGGCCCTTGTCTCTTACCTGAAAGCCCAGGAACTGTCGCCGCAGGATACCGAAATTGCCTATCGCACCGCCTCCGCCCTTCTGAAATCCGGTCATCTGGATGAAGCCCAGTCGCAGCTGCGCCGGATTGTCTTTGCCGAACCTGACAATCTCAAGGCCCGCGCCAGCCTGGGCAATTGTCAGCTGTTGCTCAACGAGGTAGATCTTGCAGTCCAGAACTTTCAGGATGTCTTGGCGCAGGACCCGGACAACCGGAATGCGCTTTATGGCCTGATCAGCATCTATCTCAATCAGGACAGGGTTCAGGAGGCCGCCGGACTGGTGAAGCGGCTGGTCACACTTTTGCCAGAGGTCGCGGCGGTTCAGGCGCTTCTGGCAGAAGTGCAGTCGAAAACCGGTCAGACGACGGCTGCCATCGCTGCCTACCGAAAGGCGCTTAAGCTGGACCCTTCAAATCTGGCACCCTATCTGGGTCTTGCCGGGGTGCTTTTGCAGCGCAAACGCTATCAGGACGTGGTCGAGCTGATGTTGCGGGCCCATGCGCTTGCGCCGTCCGACCCCAAACCGCTTGAGTTTCTTGCCGATGCCTTGGCCGGTTCCGGGGCGCTGGAAGACGCCCTGGAGTCCCTTGATGCGGCGCTGAAGCTGGAGCCAAAGTCTGCAGAGCGTCTTGTCAAACGCAGCGTGCTGTGCCGGAAACTCGGCCGGCAGACCGAGGCCTTGGCCGCGGCTTTGACGGCCCATGATCTGGCTCCGGAGACCCCGGAGCCGTTGAACGCGCTCGGCGCTGCACTGGCGGCCCTGAAACACATGGTCCAGGCCCGCTCTGTGTTGACCGGATTGTCAAAGGGCGAAGGCCTTGCTCCCGATGTCAGAGCCTTCACAGCGGCCCTGCTTGCCTCAGAGCCGCAAGCCGCGCAGGAACCGGGGCAGGACAATCCGTCCCTATCTGTTGACGCGTCACCGGCCTTGGGGGGCGCCGAAGCCGAAGCGCAGCACGTTCCAGACGAGACCCAGAAACCGCTAACATCAGAGCCATCCCCTGAGGTATACACAGAGCCCAAGGAACCTGTAGCTGTTCTGGAAGACGATGTACTGCCCAATGTGCTCGGACTTCAACGCCGGGACCGGTCCCGCAGCTAAGGCCAGTCGCTTATTAACTGGTTTGCCTTTTGCGGCTGGAGATCAAAGACGTCAGCGAAAATGCCGAAACGGTTTCAAACCTGTTGAAGCCGGCGCGCTGCCGCGCCGTATCTTTTCAAAAGCAGTGTCGGCGGATATCCGCCCCTATGAGTCCGCGCGATCGTGGGCTTCACGTGTGATGAACGCTGTCAAGCGGTCCGCTCGAACATGGCAACATAGAATCCGTCGGTTCCGCTGGAGGCGGGGGTCAGCAGAATGGCGCCCGTGTCGCTCACATAGCGGGGGGCTTGTTTCTCCGGCAGGCGCTGCTTCCAGATCCCGCTTACGGAGACGGGTTTGAAAGCGGTGTTCTGGGTTAAAAACCAGTCCGCCTGGGCCTGGTTCTCCTGCGCCAGAACGGAACAGGTCACATAGACGAGGCGACCGCCCGGTTTTACGTATTTACTTGCATTCACAAGTACATGTTTTTGATCGTTGATGCGGTCTGTGAGCGCCTTTTCGGACAGTTTCCATTTGGAATCCGGTCTGCGGCGCCAGACACCGGTTCCCGTGCAGGGCGCGTCGATGAAGACGAGATCCATCTGGCCGTCAAGATCGTCCAGCGAGGAGCTGGCTGGATCGCGGACCTGAATGTTGCGCACGCCCGCCCGTTGCAGCCGTTCATGGATTGGTGCAAGGCGCAGGCGGTCCGCATCATAGGCGTAGAGCTGGCCCTTGTTCTCCATGGCTGCAGCCAGGGCCAGGGTTTTGCCGCCGCCACCCGCGCAATAGTCGAGCACCTGCTGCCCCGGTGCGGCTTCCGCCAGGATCGCTGCCAGCTGACTGGCCTCATCCTGCAATTCAAACCAGCCTTTGCGGTAGCCTTCTTCCGCTTGCACGTGGGGCATGCGGCCAAGACCCGGCTTGGCTTCGATCCGGATGCCGATGGGGGAAAGCTCCGTTCCAATTGCGCCCGTGTGGGACAGCCGCTTGATCAGTTTGTCGCGCTCTGCCTTCAGCGTGTTGGTGCGCAGATCCACGGGTGCCCGTGTGGCAAGCGCCCTGCCCTCAGCAACCGCCGCCTCTCCAAAGACCGACTGGAAGTCCGGCCACAGCCAGTCGGGAACATCTGCCTGGGCAGAGGGGCTCATTTCGACGGGGTCTGTGGCCTCCAGCCGGGTCTTTTCCTCGGTGCTCAGAGCTTCTGGTGCGTGAGGGTCCTGGAGCGCTGCCATCAGTGCCTCAACACCTTTGTCCCAGGTGAGCGCATAAGTCGCCAGAACAATCGCGCGAGGAGCGTTCTCTCCCATGCGGGCGGCCAGCGAGGCCCGGTTGCGCAGGGCGTCAAAGACAAGATTTCCGATCACCGTCCGGTCGCCGGAACCGGCGAAGCGGTGTGAGGTGCCCCAGTCTTTCAAGGCAATCTGAACCGGTCTGTGACGGGCATCCACCTCACTCAGGACCTCTATTGCAGCCGCGAGGCGTCCGCCATCTTTCATGTCATACCTTCGATTTCAAAATGCCTTGCGATCCGGCCTTATGAGCGGATCAAACGTTTGATGGATAGTTTGGGCTTTCGCGGGTGATGGTCACGTCATGGGCGTGGCTTTCGCGAAGCCCAGCACCGGAAATCTGGACAAACCGGGCCTTTTCCTGGAAGTCCCGAATGGTTTTGCCGCCCACATAGCCCATCGCCGCGCGCAAGCCCCCGGCCAGTTGGTGCAAAACGCTGCCAAGCGCACCCTTGTAGGGCACCTGCCCCTCAATGCCCTCAGGCACGAGCTTGAGGCTGTCGCGCACTTCGGCCTGAAAATACCGGTCTGCGGAGCCACGGGCCATTGCGCCGACAGAGCCCATGCCGCGATAGGATTTATAGGATCGTCCCTGGTGCAGATAGACCTCACCCGGGCTTTCTTCGGTGCCGGCCAACAGGGAGCCGACCATGACCGATCCAGCGCCTGCCGCAATAGCCTTGGCAAGGTCGCCGGAATATTTGATGCCGCCATCAGCCACCACAGGCACACCCTGTTTCTGGGCTTCATTGACGGATTCTATGATGGCGGTGAGCTGCGGGACGCCGACACCGGCCACAATCCGGGTGGTGCAGATCGAGCCGGGTCCGATCCCGACCTTGACCGCATCCGCGCCCGCATCGATCAGTGCCTTGGTGCCCTCGGAGGTTGCCACATTTCCCGCCAGCACCTGAACCGCATTGGAGAGTTTCTTGACCCTGGTGACCATGTCCAGGACCTTCTGGGAATGGCCATGGGCGGTATCAACCACCACCATGTCCACCCCGGCATCAATCAGACGCTCGGCCCGTTCAAAGCCTTCCGTGCCAACGGTGGTCGCTGCAGCGACCCGCAGCCGCCCCTGGGCGTCCTTGGACGCATTGGGGTTGAGCTGAGCCTTTTCCATATCCTTTACGGTGATGAGGCCGATGCAATTGCGGTCCTCATCCACCACTAGCAGTTTCTCAATCCGGTTCTGATGCAACAGGCGCTTGGCGTCTTCCTGGCTGACATTGTCGCTAACGGTGACCAGATTGTCGCGGGTCATCAGTTCGTGGATTTTCTGCCGGTCGTCGGAGGCAAAGCGCACATCGCGGTTGGTCAAAATGCCAACCAGCTTGCCGGTGATCTGCCCGCCAGTGCCGCCATTTTCCACCACCGGAACACCCGAAATGCCGAAGCGCTTCATCAGATCAAGCGCGTCTTTCAAGGGGGCGTCGGGCCCGATCACAAGGGGGTTGACGACCATGCCGGATTCAAACTTCTTCACCATCCGCACTTCCTCGGCCTGCTGGTCGAGGGTCAGATTGCGGTGGATAACCCCGATGCCGCCAGCCTGGGCCATGGCGATGGCCAGGCGGCCTTCGGTCACCGTGTCCATGGCCGAAGACAGGATCGGGATGTTCAGCTCAAGGTCCCGGGTGACCTTGGTTTTCAGGTCGACCTCGCCTGGCATGACTTCCGAATGGCCGGGGATCAGAAGGACATCATCGAAAGTCAGAGCTTGCTGTCCGGTAGACGGAACAAAGAAGGACACCATGGCCAATTCCCCTTTTGAAAAATAGTTCAGCGCGCAGTCCCTGTTGCCAGGTCTGCGTGTGGCGAGTCGCGTCGGCTGTGCCGGAGAAGTTGGCGCGGGTCAATAACATGCAGGTGACAGAATGAAAAGAGCCGTTTGCACATCGCCTGGCACCTTTCCGGTCCGCTCCCGCATCCGGTGTTTAATCCGGGTCGAGATCGCTGCCGCGAAAGCCTTTTGCGATCACATAAAGTTCCGGGCTTTCCTTGCGGCTTGCCGGGGGCTTCAGATGCGCCACCGACTTGAACTCGCGCTTCAAATCCTGCAGCAGCGCATGTTCCGTTCCGCCACGGAACACCTTGGCCAGAAACGAGCCGCCGGGCACCAGGTTGCGCCGGGCAAAATCAATGGCGATTTCGAACAGATGGGTCGTGCGCAAATGATCCGTCTGTTTGTGGCCGGTGGTCGGTGCAGCCATATCGGACAGAACCACATCCGGCCGATGCCCGTCCAGGGCTTCCATGAGCGCCGCGGGCGCATCATCGTCGAGAAAATCCTTTTTCAAGAAAGTCGCGCCACGCACATGGTCCATATCCAGATAATCAATGCCGACCACTTTGGGCGCATCCAAGGTGGACTTCACGCGCTCAACAGCCACCTGGCACCAGCCTCCGGGGGCGCATCCCAGATCCACCACCCGGTAACCAGGTTTCAAAAGCTTGTGCTTGTCATCAATTTCGATGAGTTTATAGGCGGCGCGCGAGCGGTAGCCATCTGCCTTGGCCCGGCGCACGTAAGGATCGTTCAACTGGCGCGCCAGCCAGCGCGTGGACGATTCCCGGCGCCCTGCTGCGGTCTTTACCTTGACGTGCAGACCCCGGTCGCCCGATCCCTTTTTTGAACGGCTCATGCTCTGTTCCTCTGCCGCCGCCGGGACGAACGTTTGCCGGACCTTTTCTGGCTCCAGACCCCGTCGGCGGCCATCAATTCTGTCAAAATGCCTTCACGCAATCCCCGGTCGGCCACGCGCAGCCTGGAGCAGGTCCATTTGCGGCGGATTGCTTCCAGAATCGCGCAGCCTGCCAAAACCAAATCAGCGCGGTCCGCACCAATACAGGGATTTTCCACGCGCGCCTCATACGGCATGTCCCGCAACTGATCAATCATCGTGGACACGTCGCGGTCGTCGAGCCAGGTGCCGTCCACCCGGCGCCGGTCGTAGCGCCGCAATCCCAGATGCACACCGGCCAGAGTGGTAACGGTGCCGGACGTGCCGAGCATGTGCACCTTTCCAGACCCAATGGCCTCCGACAGGGTGTCTGCCAGCCCGAAGCCTGCCAGATGCCCGGCGGCATCAGCCACCATGGCTTCAAAGATCTGCGGGGTCACATGAACGCCGCCATGCCGCTCGGCCAGATTGACCACACCGACGGGAAGCGAAATCCAGGACCGGATGAAGCGGGTCAACGCATAGCCCTTCGCACCGCAGCGGTTGCGAAGATCAAGCCAGACGATCTCGGACGAGCCGCCGCCAATGTCGAACAGGATTACCCCATCCGCGTCATGATCCACCAGCGATGCGCATCCGGCGACCGCGAGCCGGGCTTCCGTTTCCCGGTTAACGATTTCCAGGGCCAGTCCGGTTTCCACCTGCACCCGGTCAATGAAATCGGCACCGTTCTCTGCCGCCCGGCAGGCTTCGGTCGCAATGAGCCGGGACTTTGTGACCCCCTTTTCTGCCAGTTTTTTGTGGCAATTGGCCAGGGCCTCAATGGCCCGGTCCATCGCCGCCGCGCTGAGCTGCCGGTTCGAGCCAACCCCTTCCCCCAGCCGGACGATCCGAGAATAGGCATCGACCACACGGAAGCCCCGGTCTTCGGGACGGGCAATCAGCAGACGGCAATTGTTGGTGCCCAGATCAAGCGCCGCATAGAGGGGCGCCGATCCGTTATTAGCCCTGGCCCGGTGTCCTGGGCCGCGCCGGTGTCCCGGACCCGCCCCTCCGTCCCGATGTTTCCGGGCCGGTTTGGCCGCAAGATCGCTGGCCGTGCCGTTTGCAGTCTCCGGGGACGCCTTCGGGACTTGTACTGTTGCGCTGTCAACGCCTTCTGGCGGCACGCCCTCTGCCGGTTTGCCTTTTCCAGCTTGCCAGCGGCGCCTGCCCCTTCGGTTGGCGGCCTTGCGCCCCTTTGGGCTGGTTGCCTGGTCCGGACCAGTCCTTTGGGCAAGCCCCTGTGAAGCACCGGCCACGCTCCTGTCATGGAGCCCCGAGCCTGCGGACGCGTCCTGCGGCAGTTCCTGAGGGCGGTGGCGGCGTTTTTTACGCGGTTTGGACGGGCCGGATGAAGCCCCCCCGTCTTGCCCGGGACGCCCCTTGGCAAGCTCGCTTTTGTCGACGGGTCCGGAGAGGGTGAGGCCTGCCAGGATTTCTCCTGACCGGGGACTTGCCGCCGGCTGTTGTGCCTGGCCGGGCGTATCCCCGTTGGTCTCTTGGGCAGACCGGCGCTTGCGCCGCCGCCTGTTGCCTCTCTTTGGCTCGCTTTGAGCCTTGGTCTCACCGGACACGTCAGCGGCACGTCGCCCGGTTCCGGGCGGTTCCTGACCTGACTCAGTCACTTCTTTACCTTTCAGGCCAAGCCGCGCCCGGTCTCAGGGCCGCAGAATCTCTGGCCAGTTCTGTCGTTGGCAAAACTGTAACAGGTTGACAGTCCGTCGGAAAGCGCCCGTTTGAAATCATCCTTACGCGCCGGCTTTTGGGCGCCATTTTAAAATTTCACAAAAAAGTCGAAAACGGCACTTGATCATCGAACAACGTTAGATGTATACGCGATCCACCGGACGGCGCTGAGGAAGGTTTCGCTCCTCGCTTCGTCACGCGGCCGGATCTGAACTGGCCAAGTTGGGGAATAGGTTAACGGTAGACCCGCGGACTCTGACTCCGTTAGTCCTGGTTCGAATCCAGGTTCCCCAGCCAACTCTTTCGTGAATGAAATCAATAAGTTCCAGAAATTAGTCAGTCGGATTTCTTGTTGCGCATGTCGCAAACGACTTCCGCCAAATTCCCCGGATCTCCGCCGTTTTCTCGGGGGTGCCGGAGACTCCATGCAACATATCTGCGACATGTGTTAGCGTCACGCGCTGCCTAAAATGGTTGAAACGCATGCGAAAGCAGATTCCACCCGTGAGAACTCGAGGCATCCCCTCAGTGCCGTTCTGATCCATCTGGTTTTCCTTTTGCGCTATGGGTCTGTCCAAGAGCAACGCGGCCGCAGGCCGCGAATTTTCCGCGCACTCAAGCCAAACTCTGATGCCTGTCAAGCTGCGCTCCGCGCCGCTTGAGCCCCGGTTGATCCCAAGGGCGTGAACCGTCCCGGTTCAGCGCCCCGGGATCCTTGCCTGCCTGAACTCAGCCCGACCTCGCAGCGCAGCGGAAGCCCAGAACGTCGTTCCGGCTCGACGGCTCGACCCCGTTGCGGAACGCCGAGCGCACGCCCCGTGCCCCATCGTACCAGGACCCGCCCCGGATCACCCGGTACGGCTCGCCATCGGACTCTGAAGAAGCCTGCTCAAGCCAGGCAGCGCCATCTTTTGGAGCGCCCTCATAGCTGTCATGCCAATAGTCCTCACACCACTCCCAGACATTGCCCAGCATGTCATAAAGCCCGAAAGCATTCCGCTCTTTCAAGGCAACCGAATGCGTTTCGCCGTCCGAGTTTTGTCTGAACCAGGCGATCTTGTCCAAAACGGATCTGTCGGACGTTTGGTCATTTATCGTAAGCTGGCCCGCATAGGTGCTTTCCCTGGTGCCTGCCCGGCAGGCGTATTCCCATACTGCTTCGCTCGGCAATTGCAAGTCGATGCCGGGCAAGTGGCTTTTCATATTCGACACGAACTCTCGCGCGTCCGTCCAGCTCACATTCTCAACCGGTCGATCCTTGCCCTCAAAACGGCTCGGTGTTCCCCGTCAGCAACCATGAGACATATCGGCGAAATTGCTTAAGGAGGATTTCTGGCACATCGTAGCCCGCCAAGGGAGCGAAGATGAGACAGAAATCCGGGCCGGAAG
>NZ_JBSWYG010000026.1:0-75032 GCF_056160985.1 Roseibium sp. AWQ4_290 | reverse complement strand
CCGCCGCTTTCTTCGCTTACTCATTAAGGGCCCTTAAATGTCCATTTAATTAAGCGGACACTTAACGCACCAAATCGAAAAGCGGCAGGTCGGGTTCAACGGACGCTCACCATTGTGTCTCCCTTCGCACCATTGGACGCCCGGTTTTCAAGGCTTTTCGGCGATGGTGGGCGCTCCCTCCTAGCCCACCAATCAATTTGATGCGGCTAGATGTGAGATCTGAGGATGAGAACGTCCGCTGCGACTATTACACGTGCCCAAAACCCGTCAGTCTCCTGACGGCCCCATTTTGGTCATTCGTTCCGACCGCAGCGAATTCACACTTCCCGCCCTCATTTGACTGTCGCTTGCCGTGCAATGAAGTGCGGTTGGGATTAGGGGGCAGGTTGATTTTATGCCATGCTCCCACATCTACGTTCGGGAGCTGGCCTTTCGGGCGGCCTTTTCTTTTTTCAAATCATAAGAGCTCAGGAGGCGGTGGCGGCGAGTGCGTCCCGGTCCTTCTTGCGCATCCGCTCAGAGGCCGATTTCAGCTGGCCGCAGGCGGCAAAGATATCGCGGCCGCGTGGTGTGCGGATCGGAGAGGCATAGCCGGCCCGGTTGACGATGTCGGCAAATTCCTCGATCCGCTCCCAGTCCGAACACTCATATTCGGAGCCCGGCCAGGGGTTGAACGGGATGAGGTTGATCTTGGCCGGAATGCCCTTCAGCAGGCGCACCAGTTCCAGCGCATCCTGATTGCTGTCATTCACGTCCTTGAGCATCACATATTCAAAGGTGATGCGTTTGGCGTTGGACAGGCCCGGATACTGGCGGCAGGCATCCAGCAGGGCGTCAATGTTCCATTTCTTGTTGATCGGCACCAGAACGTCGCGCAGCTCGTCCCGCACCGCATGGAGCGAAATGGCAAGCATGCAGCCGATTTCATCGCCGGTGCGGAAAATTTCCGGCACAACGCCGGAGGTCGACAGAGTGATCCGGCGTTTTGACAGGGACAGGCCGTCACCGTCCGAGGCGATCAGCAGGGCTTTCTTGACATTGTCGAAATTGTAGAGCGGCTCGCCCATGCCCATCATGACGATGTTGGACACCAGCCGGCCTTCGGACGGCACAATCATGCCCTGGGGCGTGTCGGCGTCGGGAAAATCTCCCAGCCGGTCGCGGGCCATCAGCACCTGGGAGAGGATTTCCTCAGTGGTCAGGTTGCGCACCAGCTTCTGGGTGCCGGTGTGGCAAAAGGTGCAGGTGAGCGTGCAGCCGACCTGGGAGGACACACACAAGGTGCCCCGGCCTTCTTCAGGGATATAGACCGTTTCCACTTCGACCGGCCGGCCGGCACCGCGCGGGGGAAAGCGGAACAGCCATTTGCGGGTGCCGTCGACCGAAATCTGTTCAGAGACAATCTGCGGGCGGGCAATGGAAAAGGCTTCGCTGAGTTTTGTGCGCAGGTCCTTGGCAATGTTGGTCATGCCGGCGAAGTCGGAGACACCGCGCACATAGAGCCAGTGCCAGAGCTGGGAGGCGCGCATGCGCCATTGCTTTTGCGGCACCCCGATGGTGCCGAGGGCTTCGCCCAGTTCCTCCCGGGACAGGCCGATCAGGGTCGGCTTGTCTTCGCCTGCCAGACCAAGCGGTGCTGCGGCGGTTACGGTTTGCGCATTCGGATTGTCCCGCGCAATGTCGAGCGTGATGGCCATGTCGTGATCCGTTTCACATCCGGAAAATCTGTCACACGGCCCTGGAACATCTCGTGTTTCACAGGATTTGCCTTGCGCTGCCTGACATCCGGGATGTCAACGCAAAAGACGCTGAAGGTCCAATCCATATGAACGTGACACGCTCCCGGGCCGCGGCTGCCGGGTGTCTGCCTGCGCAGACTGAAAATCAAGCGCTTCCAAAACCACAAAACCGGCCAAAAATCAAGCTGGGCTCTGCAGAGCAGCCATGCACAAGAGCCCGGCCGGGACACCCGGCCGGGGCGATAAATGCATCTGAAGGAAGACTGCCGCAAACAGGGCCGTGCGCTTGAAACGCGCCGGTGTTCAGCGGCAGGCCTGTGCGGCGGTTTCGATGGCAGCGGTGACACCGGACAGGGAGAATTTGTAGGTCGTGCGGGTGCCCCGGCTCGATTCGCCGTTCACCGTCATTTCCCGTCCAGCCTTCATGGCGCTGATGAGCTGGGCTTCTGTCGCGGCATTTTCGACCCAGGCCCCGTCATTGTTGGTGAACAGGGTGAAGGTCTTGCCATCCACATCCACGGTTACGGACGATTTTTCCTTGAAAGGATATCCGACCACGAGGCTGGGCTCGGAGGAAACGCCTTCAGCGGGACGGTTTGTCACGAAGAAGAACACCTCCCCGTGGTTCCGGTCTGCTGGAAGCATGCTCGTCGGTTTTGTCAGCGCATAACACACCTTGCCGCCGCTGCCTGAAAGCGAATAGGCCGCCCAATTCTTGTGCTGCTTCAGGGACGTCGGGGTTTGTGCGAAAGCTGCTGCACTCGAAACGGCCAGGCCTGCAAGGACCAGTACCAGCGATTTTGCTTTCATCATCTCCACACCGTTTGGCTATGAGTTTTCGTCAAGTTTGATGCAATTGCCGTCTGTCATATAAACCTTGCTTTAATGATAACTTAAAGCGGGTTACGAAAGTGTTGAAGCTGCGACGCGGCAATTTCGGGTTTCTGACGTTTCTGCCTGTTGATTTCAGTTCTCTTTTTGTGTTTTGGGTCCGGACTCATGAAGGAAACCGATTTGACGGCTGGCAGAGGCCTGCACCCGCAAGGCACCACGTGACGGGTTGCCCTGCTCCTGGGCCAGACGCACAGCTCCTTCACAGGGACACGTGCCACGATTTTGAAGGGGCAAGCAAATCCTCTTCCTTCATGAGTCCGTACCCTAGGCTGTTGCGGTAAATCGCGGCAAGAGTGAGGCGGAAAGGCTTGAACCCTCTTTCGAAAAGTTTCGAACCTGCTAAAGAATAGGGACGCATAGGGAGCAAGTTGGTTTTTGGTGCAGGCTGAGTATTTTTCAGATCTGATTGTGAAGGTCGCGGTGGATCGCGACAAGGCCGCGTTTGTTGAATTGTTTGATCATTTCGCGCCGCGCCTGAAGGGCTATCTCATGAAACAGGGGGCGGATGACGCCGTCGCCGAAGAGATTGCCCAGGATGTCATGGTCACCCTGTGGCGCAAGGCAGAGTTGTTTGATCCGTCCAAATCCTCTGCCAGCACCTGGCTGTTCCGCGTCGCCCGCAACCGGCGGATTGACCGGCTGCGGCGCCAGAAAACCGCCGAGCTTGATCCCGATGAACCGGCCCTGCAGCCGACACCTCTGCCCGACGTGTCTGAGGAGATGGATGCCAGGCTGCGGGAGACGCGGATCAGGGCTGCTCTGGAAAAACTGCCGAAGGAACAGGTGGAGGTCGTGCATCTTGCCTTTTTCCTCGGCCAGTCCCACAGCGAGATTGCCGAAACCACCGGTTTGCCGCTGGGCACGGTCAAATCCCGCATCCGCCTGGCCTTCGGGCGGCTGCGCCAGTTGATCGAGGCGGATTCCGCCGTCGACGTGGACTGACCGCCCGTCCGTTTTCAAGAGGTTCCTGGCACCTTTCTTCCCGTTCGCATGACCGGGCCGCCGCTGACATGTTTCGGCCGCTCGATCTTGGGAGCCCCGGCGGTCAGGGACCGCTCCGCATAGCGGCCCAGGGCCCGGTGGCGGTCATACATGACAATGGCGCCCGCCATGGCAACATTGATGCAGAACTTGGTCGGGATCTTCACCACATGGTCGCACCGCTCCAGCATCTGGGGCGACAAGGACCCGCGCTCAGGGCCGAGCACATAAGCGGCCTGGAGCGGATGGCCGAAACTCGGCAGATCAATGGAGTCGTCCGTCAGTTCGATGCCCACAAGCTGGCACCCGGCAGGCAGATCCATGGTCCCGACACTGTCATAGGTGAAGACGGGCAGGTGCCCGGGGCTTTTGGAGGTGTCGGAGGGCGGGGCCTTGCGGATCTTCTGGTCCGCATCAACCGTGAAGAAGAAGCTGGCGCCAAAGGCATGGGCGGACCGCATCAGGGTGCCGAGATTCATCCGTTTGGAAAGGCCTTCCGCTCCGACCGCAAAATATCCGCGCATTCTTGATCCTGCCGAGTTCTGTTTGCTGCCTCATAACCGAAACCGGTGCGGATTTGAACCGGTGGTCACTTTCTGCCCCGGGCAGCTTGTTTAGCCGGAAGGCCTATAGGGCTGCCGCCCGGGACTTGTTAGGGTTCTTTAGATTGGCTGCCCGCCCTGTCTCTTACAGGCCGGGCAGTCTGTGCCAGCCGTGTTGGAAATGAGGTCTGCCCCTGTGAAAGCCTGTCTTTGCAAATCCTTCGGCCCGCCCTCCAGCCTCGTGATCGAGGAGATCGCGGAGCCTGCCGCCGGGCCCGGGCAGGTGCTGGTGCGGGTCGAGGCTTGCGGGCTCAATTTTTTCGACACGTTGATCATTGAGGGCAAATACCAGTTCCAGCCGGCCTTTCCGTTTTCACCGGGGGCGGAGTTTGCGGGCCATGTTGAAGCGCTGGGGGAGGGCGTAACCGGTTTTGCGCCGGGCGACCGGGTCATGGGCTATCAGAAATTGGGCGCTGCCCGGAAAAAAATGGTGGCTGCAGAAACGGAACTGATCCTGGTGCCGGAGGGGGTTTCCCTTGAGGTAGCGGCCGGTCTGGCGGTCACCTATGGCACAACCCTTCATGCGTTTCAGGACCGGGCAAAGTTGCAGGCGGGGGAAACGGTTGCTGTCCTGGGAGCCTCCGGAGGGGTCGGGCAAGCGGCGGTGGAAATTGCCGGGCTGATGGGCGCAAGGGTGATTGCCTGTGCCTCCTCAGAAGAAAAACTGGCCTTTGCCCGCGAGGCTGGAGCCCACGAAACGGTCGACTATTCCAGCGAGCCTTTGAAGGAGCGCCTCAAAGCGCTGACCGGCGGCAAGGGTGTGGATGTGGTCTATGATCCGGTTGGAGGTGCTTTCAGTGAGGAGGCTTTGCGCGCAACCGGATGGCAGGGACGGTTCCTGGTGATCGGCTTTGCGGCGGGCACCATTCCGAAGATGCCGCTCAATCTCGTCATGCTGAAAGGCTGTGATGTGCTGGGTGTCTTCTGGGGGGCGGCCGTTGAGCGGGACCCTTGCGGGCATCGGGCCAACATGTCCCGGCTTCTGGACTGGGTGCAAGCAGGCCGCCTCAGGCCCCATCTTCATGGGGTTTATCCGCTGGAACAGACTGGCAAGGCGCTTGCGGAGATTGCGGAGCGCAAGGTGCGCGGCAAGGTGGTTGTCAAACCATGATGCCCGGAGTGCCGACCTTCAGGGCTGCTGGTCCTTTGTGGCGCTGGCGGATCAGGCGGCGAATTCGGCGATCACAGGTGCGTGATCAGACGGCTTTTCCCAGCCGCGCGCGTCGCGGAGCACGCGGGTGCCGGTCACATTTGCGGCCAGCGGCTCGGAGACCCAGACATGGTCGAGGCGTCGGCCCTTGTCAGCCTTCGACCAGTCCTTGGCCCGGTAGCTCCACCAGGTGTAGAGCTTTTCCTCAAGCGGGGTGAACTGACGCATGGCATCCAGCCAGCCGCCCGCTTTGCGCACCTTTTCAAAAAGCTCCGTTTCAATGGGCGTGTGTGAGACCACTTTCAAAAGCTGCTTGTGGGACCACACATCCTGCTCATAAGGGGCGACATTGAGATCCCCGACCAAAACGGCTGGCCGGTCCGTTTCGGGACCCTGTAGCCAGTCCTGCATCTCAGCCATGAAATCCAGCTTGTGGGCGAATTTCGGATTGATCTCCCGGTTCGGTTCATCTCCGCCAGCCGGAACATAAAAATTGTGAACGCGCAGGCTGGTGCCTTTGAAGGGCACATCAACAGCCACATGGCGGCTGTCGCCCATCTGGCAGAAGTCCCGCTTTTCGATGTTTTCCAGCGGCCGCCTGGAGAGGGTGGCCACCCCGTGATAGCCCTTCTGTCCGTTGATCGCCATGTGCTCATACCCGGCCCTGCGGAAGGCGTTTTCCGGGAAATTGGCATCCGGGCACTTGGTTTCCTGCAGGCAGATCACATCCGGCGCGATCTCGTTGATAAGCTGCTCGACAATCGGCATGCGCAAACGCACGGAATTGATGTTCCAGGTCACAAGCTTGAGCCGGTCGGTCATAAGGATCCTTGTCAGGCGAAATTGCAGTCAGCCTAGTCATAAGGATTTGGCTGCTCAGTGCAACACGTTTGCCGATTGACGTCCCCCTTGCTGTGTTGCGTGTCTGCCGCGCGTCGTCCGGTGCTGCCGTTTCTGCACGTGCCGGGTCTTGAATGTCATATTTGGGCTCCCATCTGGGGGAGGCGCTCAAAATCTGGACAAATAGACAAATAGACAAAAAGACAATTTGACAAAATAATAAAATTTGTCTATCTGTCTTGCTGATGGTGCTGCTGGTTATGAGGCTGGGGCACTCCGATGGATGTATCGCGTGGGTCGTAAGTAATCTTCTGAATCTCGTTAGTGTTGAAAAGTAAAACTCTGCCTCCCTGAAAAATCGAGGCTCGGAGCGTGTTATGCTGAAAAAATCTAATTTTCTTATATTTTTCAACGTGTTGCAAAAATATGACTCCAAAACTCAATCAACAGCAGAAGCGGATTTTGCGCTTGAGATGTTTTGGAGAAAATGATTTTTGCTGAGTGAGCAAGCTCACTAAGGGAATCGGTACTTGAGAAATCGGTTTCGATTCGGGGTAAAGGTCGAAAATTTCGATATTTTACCAAAACTTATTTGCTTGTGACTGGTATAGATTGGAGATGAACATGAAACTCAAGAGCTTGATGCTCGGCGCCGCCTCCGTTGCTGCTGCCACCACTGCTCAGGCAGCTGACCTTCCGGCTGCTCCGGAGCCGGTTGACTACGTTCGCGTCTGCGACGCTTACGGCTCTCGCTTCTACTACATCCCGGGTACGGAAACCTGCCTGCGCGTTGGCGGCCGTCTGCGGACGCAGTTTGTTGTGAACAACGTTATGGACGATGGGGCCTGGGGCGACCGTGACAGCGATGGCTATAGCTGGCTGACCCGCGGATACACTTACCTTGATGCGCGTACGGCGACCGAATACGGCACGCTGCGCACCTATGTTGCTCTGCGCATGCAGGTTCAGAATGGCGATAGTGACTTCACACTGGACAGCGGTTATATCCAGTGGGGCGGCCTGACAGCTGGTTATCTGACGTCAAACTTCGACATCTTCACCGGTCAGGCTCTCGTCGGTGTTGTCGATCGTGACTGGTCGGATGTGACCAACAACCAGATCGCTTACACTGCTGCTTTCGGCAACGGCTTCTCCGCAACTCTTGCTCTTGAAGATCGTTCTGGCCGTGAATACGGTGACTATGGTGGAACGCGGATGCCGGATGTCGTGGCTGCTCTCGGCGTGTCCCAGGGCTGGGGCTCCGCACAGCTGTCCGGTGCTCTGCATCAGGTGTACCCTGATGTTGCCAACAACGAAGCGGATGGCGGTGAAGACACGCTCGGCTTCGCAGTTGGCGGTGGTGCCGCTATCAATCTGCCGTTCGCAAACGCTGGCACGAACATCTTCTTCCAGGGTTTCTATGCTGACGGCGCTCTGGCCTACATCACCACCTATGACGGTGTTGATGACTTCAATGGCGACGACACCTCGACCGGTTACTCCCTGTCCGCAGGCGTCTTCGTCCAGGCTACCAGCACGGTCGGTCTTGCTCTTGACGGCTCTTATGTCGACATCGATGCCGCTGAAGGCCTCAACGACGTGACCCGTTACGCCATCGACGGTTCTGTTCAGTGGGAGCCGGTCTCCGGCTTTGTCATGGGCGCTGACGTTGGCTATGCGAACGTTGATCAGGACAACGCCGACGATCAGGACGAACTCCTCTTCGGTGTTCGTATGCAGCGTACTTTCTAACCAATTTATTGGTTAGTTAGACTGACTGAGAAACTCTGACCTCCTCTCAGTCATTTTGGCCCGGCAGACTCCAAACTGCCGGGCCTCCCCCTTTTTGAGGAAGACGTTTCGTCTTAGCCCTGAGCTAGGTTGCAAACAGACCGCCAGTGCATGGGGCTGTCTGATCTCTCTCTGCAAAGGCCGGAAATCTGACCCTTGAGCCTTGGAGGTCAGTGCCGGATGCTGTTTTCCACCAGCACCTTCAGGGGGGCGAAGGAGGAATAGATGTCTTCGGACGTTTCCGACCTTTGTCTGATCTGCTGAAAGCACATCCGGAGGAAGTCGCACAAATCTTCAAACGAAATTGGGCCCAGGGCCAGCCTGTTCCTGTAAGGGTCGAGGGCTTCCCCGATGGCTTCATTGCAAATTCGGATAATGGTCTGCTTCTTGTCCTGCCCCATCGCGCCAACCACCTGCATGATCTCTTCCCGGTGGGGCATTTGCAGCATCATCTCGCACGGCGTCGCGCACAGGTGGTGAAACGCCACCTCCAACCGTTCGCCAAGCCCTTCCAGATCGCGGCATTCTTCCGAAATGGCAGTTGCGGATTTGCTGACATGATGTTCAACCGCGTCATAGATCAGTTGTTCTTTGCAATCATACGCATTGTAAAGCGTTTGTCTTGCAACTCCGGCGGCGGTCGCAATTTCGCTCATTGTCGTCTTCTTGACGCCATAATGCGAAAAGAGCTGCAATGCCGTTTCGACAATTTTGATTTCACGTTCGTTCATAAAGGCCTCTGGACTTTTCGTCTTTTGATGATTGTTTAGAAGCTCCCGGCGAAATAGTCTACACGAATGACGCTTCATGGCCGCGCCTGTAAGTTTCTATTTTACATTTCGACGACCTGCGATTTTTATCATTTTCCTTTGGCTTGTTATTCAAATTTATATTTTGAGATAACGTAACGTCTTTAATTTGGCAGTGCGGAGCCGGGACCTTGCCGGTGCACAAGCCGCGATGATGTCTGAGAGCGGTCAAATGTTCACAAGCGCGTTATCTGGTCCTGGAAAAGCCGGATTTTTTGGAAAAGCGAAACGGCGTCCACGCTCCGTTAGGAAATTGCGCGCAATTTGCGCGGCGAAAGAAAGTTTTTGTTAACCTGCCGAGGGTGCCGTGCTGCTGCAGTTGATGAAGTCTCTTTGTCCGATCCTTGGATTTTTGCTGTTGAGCGCTTGTTCCGCTTACGACTTTCCAGATCCGACGCCGGAAGATTATGCCGTTCACGGCATTGATGTGTCCCGCTGGCAGGGCGAGATTGACTGGAAGAGGGTCAAGAAGTCCGGCGTCGCTTTTGCCTGGATCAAGGCGACGGAAGGCGGTGACCATGTCGATCCCATGTTTGAGCGGAACTGGATCGAAGCGCGTAAGGCGGGGGTGCCGAGAGGCGCCTATCATTTTTATTATTTCTGCCGGCCGGTGGAGGAGCAGATAGCCTGGGTCAAGGAAATCATTCCCCGCGATCCGCAGGCGATCCCGCTGGTTTTGGATATGGAGTGGAATGCCCATTCAAAGACCTGCCGCATCCGGCCGGAGCGGGCGCAGATCCTGCGGGACATGAAAGTCTTTCTGGATGAGATGGAGCGCCATTACGGCAAGAGGCCGGTCATCTATTCTTCTGTGGATTTTCACCGGGACCGGCTGGTCGGGGCCCTTCATGGTGAGCACTTCTGGCTGCGCTCCGTCGCCACCCACCCCAAAAACATTTATGACAAGCGGGACGACTGGGTGTTCTGGCAATATACAGCCGAAGGCCGCGTTCCCGGAGTGAAGGGCGATGTGGACAGAAACGCGTTTTTTGGCACCCGCTCGCAATACCGGGACTGGCTGAAGGGCGAACTGGAGCGGTGACTGGGCGCGGCGCCGTTTAGAGATTGGCCACCGAAACCTGACCGCCTGCCCCCCAGTTGACTGGTTCTCCTGTTCCAGGCGCGGGGCCGCTGCTTCTTGTGCCGTCCGGCCCTACTCGATCCTGATCTGATGGGCGATGTCCCGGCCGTTGCTGACCGTGACCTGTTCAAAACCGATCAGTTTGCAGAAATCGAGAAAGTTCAGGTCCTCGGGCTGGCTGGAGCGGGCAAAAATCTCGGTTGATCTGGCTTGGGAGGTCAGGGAGGCGAGCAGGGCCCGCAGGCGGTAAAGCGTGTCATACTGGCCATCTCCTGTGGCCACGATGACCAGTTTTTCCAGCTTCGCGCCCTTGGCAAAGAGGTGATATCCGGGGGCATGAGCCATTTTGGCATGTTGTGCGGCAAGCCCGATGACGAAGGCGGCACGTGAGCGTTCCTGAGCGTCGGGAGCAATGGTCAGGCCGGAGACGTAGTCTTCCCGGGTCTGGGGGGCGGGATAATAATAGCCGGCATGAGCATCAGCCCCCTGGGCGGCCACAGGCATTACGAGCGGCAGGAGTAATACCAGGGCGAGGCCTGGTAACTGTTTGTGAAAGTTGTTCATGAAGGGGCCCCTTGTCTTCCTGGGCTCATCAAGCCGGGGGAGGGCTGCCAGGGCAAGGAAAAATCGAGGGCCTTTTGAAATGTGGGTGTGACCTTTCGGAAATTGCTGTAATTTTGCCATGATCTGATCCCAGATCTCAGGCGTGTGGGCATGAATGTCCGGCGGGGTGGCGCCGGCCGGTTTGTTCGGAGTGAAAATGATGTTGATCCGTTTGCCGCTGGCCTTGTGTGCCGTTGCGTTTCTGTCGCTTCCGGCCCAGGCGCAGTCCGGCCCGGCCATCGCTTATACGACTGCAAATCTGAACATGCGGGCTGGTCCGGGGACAGGCTATCCGGTTCTGGCAACCGTGCCTCGGGGCGGCGGTGTGACCGTTTTTGGCTGTACGGCGAATTTCACCTGGTGTGATGCTGCCTTTGCCAATGTCAAAGGTTGGGTCTCCGGTCGCTATCTGAGCTATGGTGTTCAGGGCAGATATTATGGCCGGCCGATCCCCAATGCGGGCGTCTATATCGGCGTGCCGCGCTATACCGGCAACTATCCGATCTACCGGCGCCCACCGCCGCCCCCATTCCAGCCGCGCCCTGTCCGGCCTTACTATCCGCGACGATACTGAAGCAATTCCAGCAAAAGTGGGTACCGGTTTTGCGTCCGGAATTGCGGCTTGCCAACACTTTGCAGCAATTCCAGCAAAAGTGGGTACCGGTTTTGCGTCCGGAATTGCGGCTTGCCAACACTTTGCAGCAATTCCAGCAAAAGTGGGTACCGGTTTTGCGTCCGGAATTGCGGTTTGCCAACACTTTGCAGCAATTCCGGCAAAAGCGGGTGCCGGGTCTGACTGCGTAGCGGCTCGTGCTGTCTCTCAGTTGCCGGGTTTGGGGTTTGCCAGAACGAGGGACCAGAAAACCTTGTGTTTCGCCTTTGCAGAATAGGCGGTGGCAATCCCGAGCCGGGTTGCGCCCTGGCTCAGCAGCACGTCATTGTGCTTGGGGGATTCCCGCCAACCGGAAAAGGCTTCGGCAAAGGTTCTGTAGCCCGCGCTGACATTTTCCGAAGCTGCGGTTTTGGCCTCGCCGATAGAGGCCATGCGCGTTGCCAGCTGCCGGTCCGGGGCAAGGGAGGCCTGCACATTGCCGGTGGCGGCCATGGCGTCGGCCTGGGCCTGAGCCAGAGCGGTCAGTTGCGGGTCCGGGCGGACGGCCGGAAGGCCGTTATTGATCCGGTATTGCGAAATCATCTGTGCTGCGGTGGCCGGGTCAACTTTGCTGTCGGCACCGCTCAGGTCCTTGTAAAAGGGCGGGGTTTGAAACCGCTCGCTTTGACAGGCGGTGAGCGCAAGCGCCGCGGCCAAACCTGCGGCCATTACCGGCAGCCTTGTTTTTGTTCTGAAAATTGGCGTCATGGCTCCTGATTAGCCCTCCAGGCGCAAACGAATCAATGCTACGTAACGTTTGCTTTCAATCGAAGCAGAAATAGGGCTGCGCAAGGAGCAATCACAAGTTTTGTAATTTTGGTACATTTAAGGCTTGAGCATTTGTGCGGAATTGTTCAAATTTTAATTCTGAAGTTACTTTTTTTGGGTTAGGTTACTGTGTCAATGCTGCATAAGTGCAGGTCTCTTCAAAGGTTTTTGGAATGTCCGTGAATGAGAATACTGGGTGCATCCGGACAATCATTGCTGATGACTCCTCCACAGTTTGCAAGTTTGTCGAGCGGGCGCTCCTTCAGACCGGCCGCGACTTTGATATTATCATGGTCCGGGATGGGCAGGAGGCCGTTCAAACCCTCAGCAAGAACGTCTTCGATCTGGCGTTTCTGGACATCAACATGCCGCAGATGAATGGCGTGGAGGTGATGGCGGCGATCCATGTCATGGGCGCCAAGACGTTTGCCATTTCCATGTCCAATGATCTGGACAAGGCGGCGGAAGAGAAACTGAAATCCTTCGGAGCCTATGACTTCCTGGAAAAACCCTTTTCCAACAAAAGCGTTCATCAGATCGTCAAGACCTATGAAGCCATCCAGGCAAAACACAGTGTGCTGGTGGTGGATGATTCTGCGACTGTGCGCAGGATCGTCTCGAAAGTCCTGCAGAAGAGCATTTTCGATCTGGATATCGACGAGGCCGAAGACGGCCCCTCCGCCCTGGAAAAGGTGAAGGCCAAGACCTATCAGCTCATCTTCAGCGACTTCAACATGCCCAACATGAGCGGCATTGAATTGGCGCAGAAACTGGCAGCCTATGCATCCAATTCTGATGTGATCATCATGTCGACCGAAATGAATGATGCGCTGGACAAGGCGGCCGAGGAAGTTGGCGCAAAGGCGTTTCTGCGCAAGCCGTTCTACCCTCAGGACGTGGACACGATCCTGCATCACACGTTCGGTCTGCGCCATTCCCGGTTTTCCAAACAGGTGCGCATGTTCGCGACCACCTGATGCATGGCGTAATTGCGCTTGGTATTATGAGTGCCGCCCGGCAGGCCGGGCGGCCAAGCCGTATCATGGCCTTTGGAAAACTCAGCGGCTGCCCGCCTCGAGCACGTCCTCAAATGTTCTCAGGCCGGTGGTTGGCGCGCAGACAAGCACGGACATATTGCCCGGTGCATGCTGGTTCTTCCACATTTTCGTATGGGCCTTGGGGATCTGGTCCCAGGCAAACACTTCCGACATATAGGGGTCGATCCGCCGTTCGATCATCAGCTTGTTGGCGGCTGCTGCCTGTTTCAAATGGGCGAAATGCGAGCCCTGCAGCCGCTTCTGGTGCATCCACATATAGCGGACGTCGAAGGTGCAGTTGAAGCCGGATGTCCCGGCGCAGATCACGACCATGCCGCCCTTCTTGCACACAAACGTGGAGATCGGGAAGGTGGCTTCGCCCGGATGCTCAAACACGATATCGACATTGTTGCCCTTGCCGGTGAACTCCCAGATGGCCTTGCCGAACTTGCGTGCCTCCGTGAACCATTTGCCATAGTCTGAGGAGCCGACCGTAGGCAACTGACCCCAGCAATCGAAATCCTTCCGGTTGATTACCCCTTTGGCGCCAAGGTCCAGAACAAACTGGCGCTTGTCTTCATCTGAAATCACGCCAATGGCATTGGCGCCCGCCGCCGTGATCAGCTGGATCGCGTATGAGCCGAGTCCGCCGGACGCGCCCCAGACAAGAACATTCTGCCCCGGTTTCAGCTCATGGGGATGATGGCCGAACAGCATCCGGTAGGCCGTGGCCAGGGTCAGCGTGTAGCAGGCGCTTTCCTCCCAGGTCAGATGCTTGGGTCTTGGCATCAGCTGCTGGGCCTGGGCCCTTGTGAACTGGGCGAAGGACCCGTCCGGCGTCTCGTAACCCCAGATACGCTGGGAGGTGGAGAACATCGGATCGCCGCCATTGCACTCCTCGTCGTCCCCGTCATCCTGATTGCAGTGAATGACAACTTCGTCTCCGACCTTCCAGCGCTTGACCTTGTCGCCGACTGCCCAGACAATCCCGGAGGCGTCTGATCCGGCAATGTGATAGGGCGCGCCATGGCCGTCAAACGGGCTGATCGGCTCGCCGAGCCCGGCCCAGATGCCGTTGTAATTGACGCCGGCCGCCATCACCAGAACCAGCACCTCGTGGCTGTCCAGTTCCCAGGTGGGCACGACTTCCAGCTGCATGGCGTCCTCCGGAGCGCCATGGCGTTCCCGGCGGATGGCCCACGCGTACATGTTTTTGGGAACATGGCCGAGCGGCGGGATTTCGCCGATTTCGTATAGGTCTTTCACCGGAGCATCCTCGCGCGTTCGGTTGTCATTGGCCTCGGCTGCTGCTGTTGTCATCCTTCCCCCTCCCAGGGCTGTCTGGCACCACTGAATTTCGCATCTGCACACGTTGAACGCGGCTGAAACAGGCAATTTGCGCAACTATTGTTCAAAATATGCCTATCATCTATACGACTATTGCTTAACTTGCGTTTTGATGCCAAGCATATTTTGCATTGCACATCGGGATTCCGCAGGCGCACTTTCCCTTTTGCAGTGTTGCGAATGGCCGGAGACTAGGCGGTCAGAGCGTTGCGTTAAGTGGAATAGAGCAGTCGGTTGAGGGCCTTAGGAGGAGACGGGCATGACCCAGAAGGATGAAACAGCACGGGAGCGGGACCGTCCGTGGATCTTCCGGACCTATGCGGGCCATTCCACAGCGGCAGAATCCAACAAACTCTACCGTGGCAATCTTGCCAAGGGTCAGACCGGGCTGTCCGTTGCCTTCGACCTGCCGACCCAGACCGGCTATGACCCGGATGACCTGCTGGCGAAAGGGGAAGTTGGCAAGGTTGGTGTGCCGGTTGCGCATCTGGGCGACATGCGCGCACTTTTCAAGGACATTCCGCTGGAGCAGATGAACACCTCCATGACCATCAACGCGACGGCCCCCTGGCTGTTGTCGCTTTATATCGCCGCTGCCGATGAACAGGGGGCCGACCGGTCATTGCTTGCAGGGACCACGCAAAACGACATCATCAAGGAATATCTGTCCAGGGGCACCTATGTGTTTCCGCCGGCGCCGTCCCTCAAGCTGACAACGGATGTGATTGCCTGGACCTATTCCAATATGCCGAAATGGAACCCGATGAATGTGTGTTCCTATCACTTGCAGGAAGCAGGGGCGACACCGGTTCAGGAACTGTCTTTCGCATTGGCAACGGCCGTCGCGATCCTGGATTCCATGAAGGCCGGCAAAGCCATTCCAGAGGAAGATTTTCCGAAGGCGGTCGGTCGGATTTCGTTTTTTGTCAATGCGGGCATGCGCTTTGTCACAGAGCTCTGCAAGATGCGCGCCTTCACCGAGCTTTGGGATGAGATCTGCCGGGAACGCTATCAGGTGGAAGAGGAACGCTACCGGCGTTTCCGCTACGGGGTGCAGGTCAATTCGCTGGGCCTGACAGAGCCCCAGCCGGAAAACAACGTCTACCGCATCCTGATCGAAATGCTGGCGGTGGTCCTGTCGAAAAACGCTCGGGCGCGGGCGGTGCAGTTGCCAGCCTGGAATGAGGCGCTCGGTCTGCCGCGTCCCTTTGACCAGCAATGGTCACTGCGCATGCAGCAGATCGTGGCCTATGAGACGGACCTTCTGGACTATGGCGATATTTTTGACGGCTCCACAGAGATCACCCGCAAGGTTGAGGCTCTTAAGGAGGAGGCCCGCGCGGAGCTGGCCCGGATCGATGCCATGGGCGGTGCGGTGGCCGCAATTGACTCAAGCTATATGAAACGCCAGCTCGTGGAGGCGAATTCGGCCCGGCTGGCGGCCATCGAGGCGGGGGATCAGGTTGTGGTCGGGGTCAACCGCTGGACCGAGACCGAGCCGTCGCCTCTTGGGGCGGGCGAAGACGGGGCCATTCTTACGGTGCCGGAGCATGTGGAGGCGGAGGCTGTCGGCAGGATCAAGGCCTGGCGGGAGGGCCGTGACGAGGAGGCGGTCTCAAGCGCGCTTGACCAGTTGGCATCTGCCGCCAAGGAGGGCCGCAACATCATGGAACCGTCCATTGCAGCGGCCAAGGCCGGGGCGACCACGGGGGAGTGGGGGCGGATCCTGCGGGAGGTGTTTGGCGAATACCGGGCCCCGACCGGGGTCGGTCAGGCCGCACGCGACGAGGCCGGAGACTTGGGCACGGTACGCGCCGGGGTTGAGCAGGTGTCCGGGGCCTTGGGCCGCCGGCTCAAGTTTCTGGTCGGCAAGCCCGGGCTGGACGGTCATTCCAATGGAGCGGAGCAGATCGCTGTACGCGCCCGGGATTGCGGTATGGAAGTGGTCTATGAGGGGATCCGGCTGACCCCTGCCCAGATCGTCAATGCAGCGATTGAGGAAGATGTCCACGTCATTGGCCTGTCGATCCTGTCCGGGTCCCATCTGGCGCTGGTGCGCGATGTGGTGGACCGGCTGCGGGCGGCTGGTGCGCAGGATATTCCTGTTGTGGTGGGCGGCATCATTCCCGATGAGGATGCCACAAAGCTCACTGCCATGGGCGTTGCTGCCGTCTATACACCGAAAGACTTTCAGCTGACCGATATCATGGCTGATGTTGTCAGAATCGTCGCCCGTGCCAATGAAAAGGCGGCTTGATTTTCTGAAGTGTTCTGTTTGAAAACAGGGGGTTAACTTAGCGTAAACATTTATTAACGCTTTGTTGAGATCCTTGAGCCGTTCCGCCAGAAGGCGGTGTTCTGTGATGGCCAGGAGGCCCATATGGCGACGATCGACAGGCCGCAAACGGCCCAGGTCGTGGCGCATGCGACAGAGTATCCAGCGGACAAGGACGGTGATGGCACCGGCTACGACCGCAAACACAAGCGTAACAGCGCGCAGCGCCCCGACGCAGAGACCGGACCGGAAGAAGACGGACCGGCCGTGTTTTTCGATACGAGACACCCTGACACCCATGCCCTTGATGGCGTGGCCGCCTACCGTGCGGCTGCGATTAAGGCGCTTGAACCGGGCATCGATCACGGACCGGTGCGTCCGATGACAGGCAAGATGGAGGGCATGCAGCCGGAGGAGATCCGTCATGCCTATGAAGATCATGGCGAGGAGCCGGCCCCCCACGCGCTTAATGTGGCAACCTAGGACGTGCCGCGTTCAAATGGTTTCAAACCGTTTTGTCTTTTGCTTTGAAATCTGTGATCTCAGGCAGTGAAAGGCGAAGCCGATTGATCGTGACACGCTTTAAAGGGAGGCTCGGCGCAAGGCCGGGCAGTCTTCGGAAGGCCCACAATGACAACGCGCTGTCAGGGTCCATGTTTTGCAGGAAACGGCGCGGATGGGTCAGTTTGCTGAAATGCAAAGCGGCGTGTCTTCGGGCCGGGCATTTTGATGTCTGTCCAGAAAGGCCCATCTGGTGACGCGCGATTTGGCTCAAGAGCGGACTATTGCCTTGAACTGCCCTGAAAGGGCTCCCATATGGGCGCGGATACGCATTTTCACGTAAAGGCTTGCGTGGGGATGATGTGTCCAGCCGCGGGATGGGTGGCTTTTGGAACAGGCAAGAAGGGGCGGGGCAGGTCTTGGCAGAAACGATTTTATCATTGGCGGCAGAAAATCTGCTGTCGCCGATCATCCTCTTTTTTGCGCTCGGTCTCGGGGCCGCACTGGTGCGCTCGGATCTGTCCGTACCAGAGGCTGCCGCAAAGGCGCTGTCGATTTATCTTCTGTTTGCCATTGGCTTCAAGGGCGGTGTCAGTGTCAGTGCCCATGGGATCGATGCAACGCTGTTGCTGGCGCTCCTGGCCGGGGTGGTCCTGTCTTTTGTGCTTCCCTTTGCTGCCTTTTGCCTGCTGCGCGGCATGACCCGGCTTGGTGCTGTGGATGCGGCAGCGGTTGCGGGCCATTACGGCTCGATTTCCATTGTGACCTTTGTTGCGGCCACATCGGTTCTGCAAAGCCAGGGCATTGCCAGCGAAGGATATCTGGTGGCGGTTGCCGCAGCCATGGAGGCGCCGGCCATCCTCTCCGCCCTATGGCTGGCGGCCAAATTCTCAGCACCTGACGCCAATGAGGCGCGCTCGCGCGACTCCAAGGGCCTTTTGCGTGAGATTCTGCTCAACGGATCCATCGTCCTTCTTGTGGGCTCGTTCTTCATCGGCTTTTTGTCTGGTCCCAAGGGCCTGTCGGACATTGAGAGTTTCATCGTGTCTCCGTTCAAGGGCGTGTTGTGCCTGTTCCTTCTGGACATGGGTCTTGTGGCGGGCCGGGGGCTGCGCAGCAGTGCGGGGCTCTTGCGGCCGGGCTTGATCCTTTTTGGTCTGTTGATGCCGATGACCGGCGCCCTTGCCGGGCTGCTCGCGGGCAGCCTGATCGGCCTGTCCGTTGGCGGCACTCTGCTCCTGATGACCTTAAGCGCTTCTGCGTCCTATATCGCGGTTCCGGCTGCCATGCGTGTTGCCTTGCCGGAGGCAAACCCGTCAATTTACCTGACAATGTCGCTCGGGATCACCTTTCCGTTCAACCTGACCCTGGGCATTCCGCTTTATCTGAGCCTTGCCAAGGCCGTGGGAGGATAAGTCCATGGAAATGAAAGATGCCAAGCGGGTGGAAATCATCATCGAAGCCCCGATGGAGACACGGCTGACCGACGCGTTGGAAGAGGCGGGCGTCACCGGGTTCACCATCTTGCCGGTCATGGGCGGCTGCGGCCGGTCCGGGCGCTGGAGCCGGGAAGGCCAAGTGTCCCGCGCTGGCGGCATGGTGGCGATCATCTGCCTTATCCGGCCGGAACGGCTGGATGGACTTCTGGAAGCTGCGTTCTCGGTTGTGGACCGCCATATCGGGGTCGTCAGCGTGTCGGATTGCGCGATCCTGCGGGCGGAACGGTTCTGACCAAGGCGGCGGAGGCGCTTCTTTTGGCCGCTACGGCGGCTGCCCTTAAACGCGTTGGCCAGCTTGCATTCATTCCGGCAGGTGCTAAGAACCTCCTAATCTCCGGCATGGACCGGCAGAGTAGGAGACGCGCTGTTGAAATTTCCCAAGCCGCTTCTGGACGGCTATGTCCGGTATCTGAACAAGGGCTTCGTCCGTTACAAGGAAACCCATGAGCGCCTCGCGGTTTATGGGCAGACACCGGAAGTTTTGGTGATTTCGTGCTGCGACAGCCGAGTAACGCCGGAAGGGATCTTTCACGCGGGGCCGGGCGAATTGTTCGTGGTGCGCAACGTGGCCAATCTGGTGCCGCCTTATGAGGATACCGCAGGCCAGCACGGCACCAGCGCGGCGATCGAGTTTGCAGTCAACAGCCTTAAGGTCAAACATATCGTGGTGCTGGGCCACGGCCAGTGCGGCGGCGTGATGGCGTTCCGCCAGAATGCCAATGCGCCCATGGCCACGGGTGAATTTATAGGCCGCTGGATCAAGCTCCTGGAGCCGGCGGCCATCGCCATGGCCTGTATGCCGATAGACAAGGCCGACGACCCGCAGCTGGCCATGGAATATGCGGGCATCCGTCAATCCCTGAAAAACCTGCTGACCTTCCCTTTTGTCGACACGGCTGTCGAAGAGGGAGGCCTGATGCTGCACGGGGCCTGGTTCGATATCGGCTCCGGGGAATTGCGCCTGATGGACCCGGACAGCCAGCGGTTTGAAAAGGCGGCTTCCGGCGCTGAAGAAGCGGACGGGGATGCCGCCGCAACCTGACCAGATCCTGCTCCTGAACCTGGGAGCAGACCTTTCAAGAAAGGCCCTCCATGTCAGCAGATCCTGTAATGTATCAACGTCTTGCCGCCTATAATGCCTGGATGACGGACAAGGTCTATGCGGCGGCGTCCCAGATGAGCGATGCACAGCGCAAGGAAGACAGGGGCGCATTTTTCAAATCCGTCCATTCCACGCTGAACCATCTGCTTTTTGGCGACCGGACGTGGCTTGGCCGGTTTACGGGCAAGGCGTATGAGGTCAAAGGCATGGGCGTTGACATTTACGATGCGTTTGATGACTTGCGCGTTGCCCATAAGGAGATCAGCCAGGACATCGTCACCTTCACGGGCGGTCTGTCGCCGGACTGGCTGGCGGCAGACATGAGCTGGAGCCGGAGTGCTGACGGGCTCACGCGCACGCGGCCGCGCTGGCTGCTTCTTACCCATATGTTCAATCACCAGACCCATCACCGGGGTCAGCTGTCGACTCTGCTCACCCAGGCGGGCGCAGATATCGGCGTGACGGATCTGCCCTTCATGCCGGATCTGGTGGAGGCGTGGGGGGACTAGGAAGCAACTCCTTCAGTCTACTCGGACGCGAAATTTGCTCTATCCAAATAGATAAACATCTATATTTACCAATAATATTTTAAAATACTTTTTGTATAAATTTCAATGTTAAAAATTGGCATTTTATTTTATTTTTGACTATTGATTAAATTCTTATAATCTATCAATTTTTAATGGGAGATTTGTTATGAGGTTTAATTCTGTTCTATTTGCTTTGTTTTTTGGTTTTTCAGCTTCTGCTGGGGCTGTTGAGGTTCAGGAGCGAAGTAATACTTTCGTAATTGCAGAAAAAGTCTATTTCAAGAATGTGCCGCTGTCTGCGATGATTGGAGATGTTGGGGTGGCGAGCAAAAGAAGTGGCCGTATTGGCTACGCACTGCAAGAGCGTCTTGACGTTGAGTTCGAAACTTTCGCTCGGACAATTGTTTGGAGCGATGGGAACAAAGTTAGTGGCGACTTTAAAGTAAATTTAGATACTCTAGAGGCGATGAAGGCTGCTCTTGATGGTGAGGCCGAAATTGCAGGAGGTGTTGGTCATGACCGGGAAACGAGTGCTGGGCTGATTGTACTAGATGTTGAGCCGGTAAAATTTAGGATTTATCTTCAAAAGCTATATGAAAGTGACCCGGTTAGGTACGGATACTTCGAAGATCCAAAATTTCGTTTTTTGACCTCTGTGGTGTCTGTGTCGAGTTTTTCTCAAGACGTGGCGAAAAAAACAACCGGTGTTGGGAGCCTTTCTGTCAAAATTGAAAATTTAATTGATGGGCAAGTTGAAGTGAGCGGCGTTGAAGATGCGTCGAGTAAAGTCATTTTAGAAAAGGGTTCCGCGATTGCTGTTAGAATGCAAATGCTCTGCTGGGATGACGATCAAATCGTTGGGCACCAAATTCACCGGCCAAATACGTTGGGCTGGGGGAGGCATCTTTTAAGATGCAAGAATAAATAAAAGGGTTTTCCTCAAGTTTACAATTCGTGGATATGGGAGTGGATCTGATGATCCACTCCTATCTTTTTTGGTAGTGATTTCATTTTCAGAGGTTTTTTGAACCACCAGACCCATCACCGGGGCCAGCTGTCGACACTGCTCACCCAGGCAGGCGCCGATATCGGCGCGACGGATCTGCCCTTCATGCCGGATCTGTTGGAGGCGTTGGGGGGAATAGATCACGCCCAGCAAGAAACGGCCTTCACATGGCCTCTTTGCTGCCGATTTGCGTTCAATGGCCAGATGCATCGTGCGGCCCGGTCTGGTTGGCCGGTCAAGCGGTGCCCGGTGGCCTTTACCAGCGGTACCACAGAAACAGCCCACCCTGGGCGGAGGCCGCCTGACCACGTTCGTCCACAATGGGACTGTCGGCAAAGTCCCCTAGCAGAAGGGAGCCTCCGGCTAAGCCTCCAAGGCCCCAGTTTTCGGTCACCGCATATCGTGAAGTCACGCTAAGCGAAATGTCCCGGAACCCGGCATCGGCTTCATAGGTGTTGAGGCCGCTGGCGGCGGAACTTTCCGAGCCGACCGAATAATAGGTATCGGCATAGGTGCCATCCACAAAGGTGGTGGCAAGGTCTATGCCCAGAGCCAGCCTTCGGGTGGCGTTGAGTTCATACCCGACGCTGAACGTGGCCGTTGTGCCGCTGTCGCCCATCACGTCATGCGCGATCTCGATGCGGGCGCCGATCTTGTCCCGCTGCAGCATGAGCCCGTCATAGCCCGCTCCAAAGGCACCGCCGACCCAAAGTTCCGAGTCTACTTCCGGCAGTTTTTTCAACACCTTGTCAGAGAGGTCCTTGCGTCCGCCGCCGTAGGCGACGAGGGGACCGGCGTAAAACTGGTCGAATGGCAGAATGTTGGCTGTCGCCTTTGGCCCAGTTATTTTCAGAAAATACGGCCCTTTCTGGATCGTGCCGATGACGATTGGCAGGGCGGTGTAGTCAGAAGAGCCAAGAAATTCCGGGGCTGCAAGGGCCCCTGCCCCCACAAGGACGCTCCAGTCCTTGCGTTCGTCTGCAAGGGCGGCGGAACTTAAAAGGCATTGGCTTGCAAAGAATGAGGCTCGAACATAACACTGGGGCCGCATGAAAGCATCCTATGGCTCGTGGAGAGTTGAATGTTGACAGTGTCAATATGCGGTTGTGCGTGCGGTCCGTCAAGTGTTGACGGTGTCTATTTTATGCGGGGCATGACGAGGGGAGGGCTTGGCCGTTGGGCGAAGCGGGTTATCATCACGGCAATCTGAAACAGGCCTTGATTGAGGCTGGGCTGGACATTTTGAAAGAAAAAGGCCTGTCAGGCCTAACCCTGCGGGCCTGTGCGGCCCGTGCCGGGGTGTCCCATGGGGCGCCGAAGAACCATTTCTGCTCCCTGGCGGTTCTCCATGCGGCCATTGTGGCGCAGGGCTTCTATATGTTTGCCGGGAAAATGACGGAAAATATTCCGGCAGTGCAAAATGACGGTGCGGCATATGTTCTGGCGGTTGCCCGGGGATATGTGGCGTTTGCCGACGAAAATCCGGACCTGTTCCGGCTGATGTTTTCCTTGGAGCGGGAGGTGGAGCTCTATCCGGAGCTGGAGCCGGCCGCCCGGGCTGCCTATGATGTGTTGCGCGATATGTGCCGCTGGATCGATTTCGGCACGGCCGGGACGGCGCAGGAGCGGCTGGCGAAGGAAACCATGCTGTGGAGCTGGATCCATGGCTATGCTTCCTTGCGCATCAATGGCCAGTTCTACAAGGCGCACCGGGAAATCGGGCGGAACCCGGAGCTGGAGGAAATCTTGCTGGATCTCACATACCGGGCTACGCCCTTGCCACCGGTGGATGAAGAGGTCTGAGGGGCCTTTGTTGGCGGGACTTCAAACCGCAGGTTTTCAAGGAAGCCTGCCGCCACGGGGTGCGCCTTCAAGGGGGCAGTCTGATTTTGCAACTTTGTAAGAAAGTCGGCGTATCCTGCCCCTTCCTGGATTTCGGCCTTCCAGGGAAGCCTTGAAGCCAGACGAGAGGGGCGGGACCATGCGTTGGCTCAAGACGCCGGACGGGGAAATCCGGGAAAAGGCGGCCCCCTCGCACGGCCGGTGTCTTGCATTTGACACCTTTTTAGTATACGGCCGCATACAATCATAGCGACCGGGGCGCCGAGAGGAGGCAACCCGGGGCTGAAGCGTCGCGAAACACTAGTTGGTAGGGAAAGCCATGAGCCTGTACTCAGCTTACTTGGATGAGATCGAAAGCCGCAAGGAGCAGGGGCTGCACCCCAAGCCGATTGACGACGGCGCGCTGCTGAAGGAGCTGATTGCGCAGATCAAGGAACCGGGCAACGAGCATCGCGAAGCGTCTCTCAACTATTTCATTTATAACACCTTGCCCGGCACTACGAGCGCGGCGGGCGAAAAGGCAGCGTTTCTGAAAGAGATCATTCTGGGCACGGCCGAGGTTGCTGAAATCACGCCCGCCTTTGCCTTTGAGCTTCTCTCCCACATGAAGGGCGGCCCGTCCGTGGAAGTCCTGCTGGATCTGGCCCTGGGAGAAGATGCGGCCATCGCCAAGGATGCTGCCGACGTTCTGAAGACCCAGGTCTTCCTTTATGAGGCGGATACAGACCGGTTGAAAGCGGCTTTTGAAGCGGGCAATCCGGTTGCGAAAGACATCCTGGAGAGCTACGCGAAGGCCGAGTTCTTCACCAAGCTCCCCAATGTGGACGAAGAGATCAAGGTGGTGACCTATGTTGCTGCCGAGGGGGATATCTCCACCGACCTTCTGTCCCCGGGCAATCAGGCCCACTCCCGCTCCGACCGGGAACTTCACGGCAAGTGCATGATCTCTCCGGAAGCACAGGCGGAGATCCGTGAGCTGCAGAAACAGCATCCGGACAAGCGCGTCATGCTGATCGCTGAAAAGGGCACCATGGGCGTTGGCTCCTCGCGCATGTCCGGCGTCAACAACGTCGCGCTGTGGACCGGCAAGCAGGCCAGCCCCTATGTGCCCTTTGTCAATATCGCCCCGGTGGTCGCCGGAACCAACGGCATTTCCCCGATCTTCCTGACCACCGTGGGGGTGACCGGTGGCATCGGCATTGACCTTAAAAACTGGGTCAAGAAGCTGGATAGCGAGGGCAACCCGATCCTCAACAATGATGGCAACCCGGTTCTGGAGCAGAAATACTCCGTTGAAACCGGCACGGTTCTGACCATCAATACCAAGGACAAGAAGCTTTACAGCGCAGCAGGCGACGAAGAGCTGGTTGATGTTTCGGCCTCGTTCACACCTCAAAAGCTGGAATTCATCAAGGCTGGCGGGTCCTACGCGATTGTCTTCGGCAAGAAGCTGCAGACGATTGCTTCCGATATTCTCGGCATTGAGCTGAAATCCGCCTTTGCCCCGTCCAAGGAAATCTCCCTTGAGGGCCAGGGGCTGACGGCGGTTGAAAAGATCTTCAATGCCAATGCGCTCGGCGTTGCGCCGGGCACGGTTCTGCATGCGGGGTCCGATGTCCGCGTCAAGGTGAACATTGTCGGCTCCCAGGACACGACCGGTCTGATGACCTCTCAAGAGCTGGAATCCATGGCCGCGACCGTGCTGTCGCCGACCGTGGACGGGGCGTATCAGTCCGGCTGTCACACGGCTTCGGTCTGGGACCTGAAAGCCCAGGCGAACACGCCCAAGCTGATGGCCTTCATGCACAAATTCGGCCTGATCACCGCCCGCGACCCCAAGGGCGTCTATCATTCCATGACCGACGTGATCCACAAGGTGCTGAACGACATCACCGTGGATGACTGGGCCATCATCATCGGCGGGGATTCCCATACGCGCATGTCCAAGGGCGTGGCGTTCGGAGCCGATTCCGGCACTGTTGCGCTGGCTTTGGCGACCGGGGAGGCGACCATGCCGATCCCTGAATCCGTGAAGGTCACCTTCAAGGGCAAGATGGCCGATCACATGGACTTCCGCGATGTGGTCCACGCCACCCAGGCCCAGATGCTGAAACAGTTCGGCGACAACGTCTTCCAGGGCCGGATCATCGAGGTTCACATTGGAACGCTGCTCGCCGACCAGGCCTTCACCTTCACTGACTGGACGGCTGAAATGAAGGCAAAGGCCTCCATCTGCATTTCCGAGGACGCGACTTTGATCGAGTCTCTGGAAATCGCCAAGAGCCGGATCCAGACCATGATTGAAAAGGGCATGGACAACGAGCAAAAGATGCTTCAGGGCCTGGTCGAAATTGCCGAAAGGCGCATTGCCCAGATCAAGTCCGGCGAAAAGCCGGCGCTGGCGCCGGATGCCAACGCCAAATATTTCGCCGAAGTTGTTGTTGATCTGGACGAGATTTCCGAGCCGATGATCGCCGACCCGGATGTCAACAATCCGGATGTGTCCAAGCGCTATACCCACGACACGATCCGGCCGATTTCCTATTACGGCGCGGAGAAAAAGGTTGATCTCGGGTTTGTCGGCTCCTGCATGGTGCATAAGGGCGACATGAAGATCGTCGCCCAGATGCTGCGCAATCTGGAAGGCCAGAATGGCAGCGTCGAGTTCAAGGCGCCGCTGGTCGTGGCCGCCCCGACATACAACATCATTGACGAGCTGAAGGAAGAAGGGGATTGGGAAGTCCTGCAGAAATATTCCGGCTTTGAATTTGATGATCTGGCGCCCAAAAGCACCGCCCGCGTGGACTATGAGAACATTCTCTATCTGGAGCGTCCGGGCTGTAACCTTTGCATGGGCAACCAGGAAAAGGCGGCCAAGGGCGATACGGTTCTGGCCACGTCCACGCGCCTCTTCAAGGGGCGTGTGGTGGAGGATTCCACCGACAAGAAAGGCGAATCCCTTCTCGCCTCAACCCCGGTTGTGGTGCTCTCGGCCATTTTGGGCCGGACCCCGACAGTGGATGAATACAAGACCGCCGTCGACGGCATCGACCTGACCAAATTCGCCCCGCCGCTGCAAAAGCCGCTGGATACGAAGTCGGTTCACTTCTGATCCCTGTGGCCTGATGGGCCGCAAGCGACCTGAAGAGTGGAAGGGGGCACCGGGTGCCCCCTTTTTGGTTGGGAGGCGTCTTGTGTTTTGGCTGGTCAGCCTTTGGCCGGCGCAAAGCTGGGCCCGACCGACTGGATCGTGGCAAGACTGTGGGCGAATTCGTCCGACTGGAAGATGTCCCGGTCAAAGGTGATCTTGATCGCGTAACAAGTGGAGGCGGAAAACCGGCACGGACTGACAATGACTGCCAGAAATCGGCCGGGTCCAGTCCGGTGCGGAACAGGTCCCGCCGGGCGCCTTCGTCCAGAAACCGGGTGACGATCTCGATGAGGTTGCCGGCCATGAGAGCCTCATGGGGTGCGGGTTTCAGATTCGTGCCCTTGTGCAGGGTTTCAATGGCCTCCAGCATGATGAGTTGTGGTTCTGAAAAAAGCAGCGCAGGATGAATTCGTACGCGTCGTCAATGGCGATCAGCGGGTCTTTTGAGAATTTCCGCTGCACTTCCCCGTCAGCACCGTTTGGACAGATTGGTTTGATTGCTTCAGGTCGTGATTTTGGCTCATCATTGCCATCAAGGAGAAAATGGTGAGCCGACTTGCCTTCGGTTGAACGCGACACGCTGCAAACTGAAGGATAGGCCAAAGGACGTAAGACAGGCCGGTTTCGGTGCAGGTGATGCTGTGGCATGTGGTATCTCCTTCAGGTGATGACCCAGGAAAAAGGCGCGACATGACGCAAAAGCCTAAAGAGATCGAGACCGCCCTCAGCCAGGACCCGCATGCAGTGCGCGAGCTGCGCGAGAAGAATCTCGAAGTGGCCATCGGGCGGCAAGTGCGGGAGTTGCGCAAACGTCAGCGCATGACCGGAGCGGATCTTGCAGCTCATACAGGCCTGTCCGTCGGCATGCTGTCCAAAATCGAAAACGGCCTGATCTCGCCCTCATTGACCACTTTGCAGACCCTGGCCAATGCCTTGCGTGTGCCGCTGGTGCAACTTTTTTCCGGCTTCGAGGAACAGCGCGGCGCCATGCATGTGAAGGCGGGCAAGGGGGTGGAAATCGAGCGGGCCGGGACCCGGGCGGGCCATCAATACAGCCTGTTGGGCCATATCGGCTCCAATGCATCGGGGGTGGTGGTCGAGCCTTACCTGATCACGCTGACCAGCGAGAGCGACCGGTTCCCGACCTTTCAGCATGAGGGAATCGAGATGCTCTACATGCTGGAAGGCGAGGTGCAATACCGCCATGGCGACCAGCTCTATCTGCTGGAGCCGGGGGACTCGCTTCTCTTTGATGCGGACGCGCCCCATGGTCCGGAAGTGCTGATCAAACTGCCGGCCATGTTCCTGTCGATCATCACCTATCCGCAACGGAAATAGGTGCTTTTTCACCGGCTTGCGCGTGCGGAAAATTTTTTTTACAAACACGAAATTTATTTTCTTGATAAGAAAATATTCTTCTGGTTAGTTGTGCTCCCGAGGCGATCCCGCCTGACAATCAACGGAGACAGCTATGTGTGGCATTGTTGGCCTGTTCCTCAAGAAGGACGCATTGCACCCGAAGCTGGGTGATATGCTGACCGACATGCTGATCACCATGACCGATCGCGGCCCGGATTCAGCGGGCATTGCGATCTATGGTGACGAGGGCAGCGGACTGAAGGTGACCGTCCAGTCGGACAGCCCCGATGCAAGCTTTGACGGCCTTGGCGAGGCGCTTGGCGCTGCCTTGAATGTGCCGGTCGAGATCAAGATCAAGGACAGCCATGCGGTGCTGACAGTGCCGAAAGACACCGGTGAGGGGGCTGTGGCTTTTCTGGAGGACAAGGGCCTGCGCATCATGGGGGTGGGCGAGGCCATGGAGATCTTCAAGGATGTGGGCCTGCCGGAATCCGTGGCCGAGCGTTTTGGTCTGCGCGCCATGGGCGGCACCCACGGCATCGGCCATACGCGCATGGCAACGGAATCGGCAGTGACCACGCTGGGCGCCCACCCGTTTTCGACTGCCAGTGACCAGTGCCTGGTCCATAATGGGTCCCTGTCCAACCACAACCGGATGCGCCGGGTGCTCACCCGCAAGGGCTTTGCGCCCAAGACGGAAAACGACACTGAGGTTGCCGCTTGCTACATCTCCTCGCGGATTGCCGAAGGGGCGGATCTGGGCGAGGCGCTTGAGGGCACGCTGGAAGATCTGGACGGCTTCTTCACTTTTGTGACCGGCACCAAGAACGGCTTTGGCGTGGTGCGCGATCCGATTGCCTGCAAACCGGCGGTGATGGCTGAAACGGAAGACTATGTCGCCTTTGCCTCCGAATACCGCGCCTTTGCGGACCTGCCGGGCATTGAGACTGCACGAGTCTGGGAGCCGGAGCCGGCAACCGTCTATTTCTGGGAGCGTTGAACATGACCGCTGCTGATCAAGTATCCTCCGGCCAGGATTCGGCTGGCACACAGACAATCGACATGGCGGCCACTAGCCTGCGAGAGCTGAATGCCGCGCTGCAGGGCCAGGCTTCCGGCACCAATCAGGGCTCCTGGGTGATCGAGAACCCGCGCGGCAGCCATGCGGTGGCCGTCGGCCTGGACGCCCCCATAGACGTGACCGTGAAGGGCTCCACGGGCTATTACTGCGCGGGCATGAACAAGCAGGCCACCGTGCATGTGACCGGCTCTGCCGGTCCGGGCGTTGCGGAAAACATGATGTCCGGCACGGTCATCATCGAAGGCGATGCCAGCCAGTATGCCGGGGCCACCGGCCATGGAGGCCTTCTGGTGATCAAGGGCAATGCCTCCTCGCGCTGCGGGATTTCCATGAAGGGCATCGACATCGTGGTCCATGGCAATATCGGCCACATGTCTGCTTTCATGGCCCAGAAGGGCAACCTTGTGGTGTTGGGTGATGCGGGCGATGCGCTTGGCGACTCCCTTTATGAAGCCCGGCTGTTCGTGCGTGGCTCCGTCAAGAGTCTCGGGGCGGATTGCATTGAAAAGGACATGCGCCCGGAACATCTGGAGATCCTTAAAGACCTTCTGGAGCGCGCCGGAGCTGATGCGCGGCCCGAAGAGTTCAAGCGCTACGGCTCGGCCCGGAAGCTCTACAACTTCGACATCGACCACGCCGGTGACTATTAAGGACAGGACCATGGAAGAGACACCGCACACACTGCCGCGTCAGTCCAGCACGTTTTCAAACGAGATCAATTCCGAAATCCGGCGCGCAGCGGCCACAGGCATCTATGATATCCGCGGTGGCGGCGCCAAGCGGAAGGTGCCCCATTTCGATGATCTCCTGTTTCTTGGTGCCTCCGTCTCCCGCTATCCGCTGGAAGGCTATCGGGAGAAATGCGACACGGCGGTCACGCTTGGCACACGCTTTGCCAAAAAGCCGATCGAGCTGAAAATTCCGGTCACCATTGCTGGCATGAGCTTTGGCTCACTGTCCGGTCCGGCCAAGGAAGCCTTGGGCCGGGGCGCCACGATGGCGGGCACCTCCACCACCACGGGCGATGGCGGCATGACCGAAGAAGAGCGCGGCCATTCGGAAAAACTGGTCTATCAGTATCTGCCCTCGCGCTATGGCATGAACCCGGATGATCTGCGCCGGGCCGATGCGATTGAAATCGTGGTTGGTCAGGGCGCCAAGCCGGGCGGCGGCGGCATGCTGCTGGGCCAGAAAATCACCGAACGGGTTGCGGGCATGCGTGATCTGCCGGTCGGGATCGACCAGCGTTCGGCCTGCCGTCACCCGGACTGGACCGGCCCGGATGATCTGGAAATCAAGATCCTGGAACTGCGGGAAATTACCGGCTGGGAAAAGCCGATCTATATCAAGGTTGGCGGGGCGCGGCCCTATTACGACACGGCGCTTGCGGTGAAGGCCGGGGCTGATGTGGTCGTTCTGGACGGCATGCAGGGCGGTACGGCCGCCACCCAGGATGTGTTCATCGAACATGTGGGACTGCCGACGCTGGCCTGTATCCGGCCCGCGGTTCAGGCCCTTCAGGATCTGGGCATGCACCGGGAGGTGCAGCTTGTGGTCTCCGGCGGCATCCGCACCGGGGCGGATGTGGCCAAGGCTCTGGCGCTTGGCGCCGATGCGGTGTCTATCGGTACGGCGGCTCTGGTGGCGTTGGGCGACAACGATCCCAAATGGGAAGCGGAGTATCAGGCGCTCGGCTCCACGGCCGGGGCCTATGACGACTGGCACGAGGGCCGGGATCCGGCGGGGATCACCACACAGGACCCGGATCTGATGGCCCGGCTCGACCCGGTTGAAGCCGGGCGGCGCCTGCGCAACTATCTCAGCGTCTTGACGCTGGAGTGCCAGACCATTGCCCGGGCCTGCGGCAAGAGCCACGTGCACAATCTGGAACCGGAGGACTTGTGTGCGCTGACCATCGAGGCGGCGGCAATGGCCCAGGTGCCGCTGGCGGGCACTGCCTGGATACCGGGCTCAAACGGACTTTGACCTGCAAAACTGGCGGCGGGGGGCAACCTCCGCCTGATTTGCGACGGAACAAGACAAACAGGGGAACACCGATGACAGATCTGGCCGCCTTCGCGAAAGACAAAGGCATCAAATACTTCATGATCTCCTACACCGATCTTTTCGGTGGCCAGCGGGCCAAACTGGTTCCGGCCCAGGCGATCGCGGAGATGCAGGTGGAAGGAGCCGGCTTTGCCGGGTTCGCTACCTGGCTCGACATGACACCGGCGCATCCGGACATGCTGGCCGTGCCGGATCCGGACACGGTGATCCAGCTGCCCTGGAACCGGGACGTGGCCTGGGTTGCGGCAAACCCGGTCATGGAAGGCGAGCAAGTTGCCCAGGCGCCGCGCAACGTGCTGCGCAAGCTGATCGGGGAAGCGGAAAAGGAAGGCTTGCGGGTCAAGACGGGTGTGGAGGCCGAGTTCTTCCTCCTGACCCCGGAAGGCGACCGGATTTCCGATCAGGCGGATGTGGCGGAAAAACCCTGCTACGACCAGCAGGCGGTGATGCGCCGCTATGACGTCATCTCCGAGATCTGCGACTATATGCTGGAGCTGGGCTGGGGCCCTTACCAGAATGATCATGAGGACGCCAATGGCCAGTTCGAGATGAACTGGGAATTTGACGATGCGCTGGTCACCGCCGATCGGCATTCCTTCTTCAAGTTCATGGTCAAATCGGTTGCCGAAAAGCACGGCTTCCGCGCCACATTCATGCCCAAGCCGATGGAAGGGCTGACCGGCAATGGCTGCCATGCCCATGTCTCCGTCTGGGATCTGGACGGCAAGACCAACGCCTTTGCCTCCACCAACGGCCAGGGGCAGACAGGTGAGGTGGGTCTGTCCCAGCAGGGCGCCCATTTCCTGGGCGGGATCATGAAACACGCCACGGCCTTGGCCTCGATCACCAACCCGACCGTGAACAGCTACAAGCGTATCAACGCGCCGCGCACCCTGTCCGGGGCAACCTGGGCGCCGAACACGGTGACCTGGACTGGAAACAACCGCACCCATATGGTGCGTGTCCCCGGCCCTGGCCGGTTTGAACTGCGCCTGCCGGACGGAGCGGCGAACCCCTATCTGCTGCAGGCGGCCATCATCGCGGCGGGTCTCTCCGGCCTGCGCAGCAAGGCCGATCCGGGCCCGCGCTACGACATCGACATGTATGCAGAAGGCCATAGGGTGACAGACGCACCAAAACTGCCGCTGAACCTTCTGGATGCGATCCGGGCACTGGATGCCGATGGCGAGTTCAAGGCCATGCTTGGCGAGGCTTTTGCAGCCTCTTACATGAAAATGAAACAGCAGGAATGGAATTCCTTCGTGTCCCATTTCTCCCATTGGGAGCGCGAGCATACGCTTGATATCTGAGGCTTAGAAGACCTCATACCAACCTGAATAGATAGGAACCGATCTGACCGTGTTTGGGGACTGTTCGGCAAGGAGCAGGTTGCAGGGCGATATGGTTTATCGTTCAAAACCTGGGACGCAGCTGAACAGTCCTCAAACACGGCCTCGGTGGCCTGGTCCGGCCCGCCGGACTGCGTTGCGCCGCTTGAACGGCCAACCAGGCCGTCCGGCGCAACGCGCCTTGCCGGCCAATCCGGACCAGCGCCATCAGATGGGTTTCTATCTATTCAGGTTGGTATAAGCCATGCGCTTTTCCGGATCCCGAATTGTCAGAGAGGCCTTTGTCCGGGCGCTCAAGCTGCATGTGCCCGGTGCCTCCGTGACCGAGCAGACGGGTGGTTGGGTGATTGTTGAAATCACCGCTCCTCAGGGGGATAGAGCCTGTGCTGCGCCTTCTGGAATGGCTGGTGGACCTTGATCCGGACAGTTTTGGCGCGCGGGCAGGGCAACCTGCACCGGCCTTGAGCAACTGAGCGTTTTCTGATCCGCCGGGCGCCGGATCGGCTGGCGGTTCTTGGCATGCGCTTGCAACGGCAGCGGCGCCATTGGCGTTGCGGGGGCCGTGCACATCCTCCGTCAGGCGATCCGCAATTTCAGCGCGGTTGTGTCGTAAACGGAACAGGACACGCGCTGAAACCGGCTTGCGGGCGCCTTCGAAAGAATGACAGAACGGATGCGGATTTGGTCAGGCGCTGGCTTTATACCAACCTGAACACATAAGACCGTATTTGATGGTTTTTTCAGCTTCTCCGGCAAGGAAAGGCGCGCAGACCGGCCGTGTTGGCCGGGCAAGCGGCGTGACACAGCCCGGCGGGCCTGAAAAAGCCTCCGGAGGCCATGACATGAGAGTGTTCCGCCCTGTCGCGCGTCCTGGACGATCCCCGCATCGCCCTGTGACACGCTCCTTGCTGAACCCGCGCATGTAACAGCCCAATTGGTCTTTGTTGTTCAGGTTGGTCTGAGGCCAGCGGCTTGAAAGGAGATGGACATGAACACCTTTACGTTGACAGTTACCTGCCCGTCCCGGCGCGGCATCGTGGCCGCCATTTCAAGCTATCTGGGCGAGCAGGGCTGCAATATCACCGACAGTTCCCAGTTCGACGACGGCGAAACGGGTAATTTTTTCATGCGGGTCAGCTTTCTGTCCGAACTCGGGGCGGATCTTGAAACGCTGGAGGCTGGATTTCAGAAGGTCGCCGAAGGCCTCTCCATGACCTACACGTTCCATGACGAGAGCACCAAATTGAAGGTCATCATCATGGTCTCCCGGTTCGGCCATTGCCTGAACGACCTGCTCTACCGCTGGCGGATCGGGGCCCTGCCGATCGATATTGTGGGCGTAATCTCAAACCATCTGGACTACCAGAAACAGGTGGTCAACCACGACATCCCTTTCCACTATATCAAGGTGACCAAGGAAACGAAGGTGGCCGCCGAAGCGCAGCAGATGGCCATCATCGAGGAGACCGGCGCCGAACTGATCGTGCTCGCCCGCTACATGCAGGTTCTGTCCGATGAGATGTGTCAGAAAATGTCCGGACGGATCATCAACATTCACCACTCCTTCCTGCCCAGCTTCAAGGGGGCCAATCCCTACAAGCAGGCTTATCAGCGCGGCGTGAAGCTGATCGGGGCGACGTCGCATTATGTGACGGCCGATCTGGATGAGGGCCCGATCATCGAGCAGGACACGATCCGCGTGACCCATGCCCAGAGCCCGAATGACTATGTTTCCCTCGGCCGTGACGTGGAAAGCCAGGTTCTGGCCAGGGCAATCCATGCCCATATCCACCGGCGGGTGTTTTTGAACGGCAACAAGACCGTGGTCTTCCCGGCCTCTCCGGGCTCCTATGCGTCCGAGCGCATGGGGTGAGGCGGCTTGTCTGATCTGGCGGGCCTGGATCAGGAGGGCAGGATCAGGGGAAGCCCCGACGGATTGTCAGCAAACTGCCCTTGTCGGGACGGACCAAATGCGCTGAAAAGCTTTGGGAAAAAGCCGTTGTGTCGCCGCAGCGCGGGAAATACACTTATGCGCCGGTTGATCAAGACCGGATCAAGAGGCGTCGGCCAGGGTCCCTTCGGGGTCTGGGCGGCGCGTTTTGTCATAAAAATAGAGTTATAGGGAGCCCCCATGACATCCAAGTTTCTCACGCTCGCCGCCGGGCTGGCCTTAACCTTTGCCGCCTCCAGCGCCCATGCGGAAACGCGCATCACGTATAAATCCGCCAAGTCCAGCTCGTCCTATTACCAGATGGCTGTCCAGATAGCCGAGGCGGTCAAGGAAGGCAGCAATGGTGAGATGATCGTCACCGTGGAAGAGAGCCAGGGCTCGGTTCAAAATGTCATGGAAGCCCGGGCCCGTGGCGCGGATTATGTGTTCACGACGCCGCCGGTTCTGGTGAAGCTGGCCCAGGGCGGCAAGGCGATGTTCGAAGGCAAGGGCAGCCCGAAATTTGACGAGATCCGGGCCCTGTTCCCGATCCCCTCGCTGACCATGCATTTTGTCATGTCGGACAAAAGCGGCGTAACGGATTTTTCCGGGCTGGAAGGCAAGACGCTGCTGCTCGGCAAAGGCTCTTTCGGGGCCCGCGAAGGCGAAAAATACCTGAAGCTGTTTGGCCTTGAAGGCAAGGTCGACCTGGCCGAGGTGGAACTGTCCAATGCGGTGGCCGCACTCAAAAACGGGCAGATCGACGGGTTCGTGACAGCCGGGTCCTGGCCGGCGCCGAATGTGATCGAGGCGGCCGCCTCGACCGGTGTAAAGGTTCTGTCTCTTTCAGATGACCAGATCAGCAAGTCCAAGCGGGCCAAGCTGGTCATTCCGGCCGGAACCTATGCGGGCCAGAGCGAAGACATCACCACCACGTCCCTGCCGGTGGTGGCGTATACGACCACGGCCATGGATGACGACACCGCCTATGCGCTGACCAAGACCTTCTGGGAGCAGAAGGCGGAAATGGGGGCAGAAGCCCCGTGGTGGAACGGTGTCGATCAGGGACTGATGGCCAATATCACCGGCAAGATCCATCCGGGGGCCGCACGCTACTATGAGGAAGCCGGGATCGCGCTGACCGACGCGCAGAAATAATCTGTCCGCATCCCATCGTGTAAAGGTCTGGCCTCTTGGGCCGGTCCTGCAGCACCGGGTCATTGCCCGGTGCTGCCCCGTCTTCTGAGAGCCGTTGCTCCGGCCCGCCCGCGCCAGTTTCGAAAATTCAAATGATGCTCAACAGCGATCCCGCACAGACGTCCGCCGCGCGCATGGCCATGCTCGGCCTTGCCATCGCCCTGGTGGTGTTTCACCTGGGGCTGATCTTTTCCGGTCTTGTGCCCAATCTCGTCAGCCGCCCTCTTCATCTGGCCCTGGCCCTGCCATGGATCTTTCTGTTTGCCGGAGGCGGGCTGGCAACGCGGGTCAGCGGCGCGGTTTTGTGTCTGGCCGGTGTGTCCGCCTGCCTCTGGATCGCAGGCCATCAGAACAGCCTGTCGGACCAATACGGTTTTCTGGAAGGGGACTTTCAGATCCTTGTTGCCGCGGTGCTTCTGGTCACGGTTCTGGAAGCCGCACGCCGGGCAATCAGCTGGCCCTTGCCCACCGTCGCCCTGCTGGCGCTCGCCTATGGGTTCTTTGGCCAGCATATTCCCGGGGAATTTGGGCATTCGGGCACCCCGGTGGCCAGTTTCCTCGGCACGCTCACTATTGCGGAAGGCGGGATCTGGGGCCCACTCACCGGTGTCTCCGTCAATGTGGTCGCGATTTTCGTGATCTTTGGCGCCGTTCTCAATGCGGGTGAGGCCGGGCAGGGCTTCATGAACCTGGCCGCTGCCGCCGCCGGACGCCTGAAAGGCGGCGCGGCCAAGGTGTCTGTTTTGTCCTCGGCGCTGTTCGGCTCGATCTCCGGATCGGCCTCGGCCAATGTGGCCTCCACCGGCGCGATTACCCTGCCTGCCATGACACGGCTTGGCTATCCGAAACGGCTTGCCGGGGCGGTGGAAGCTGTCGCGTCCTCCGGCGGTCAGATCATGCCGCCCCTGATGGGGGCCGGGGCCTTTGTGATGGTGGAGCTGACCCGGGTCCCCTACACCCAGATCATGATGGCCGCGCTCCTGCCGGCGGTGCTGTATTTCTTTGCCGTGTGGATCGGCATCAACGCCTATGCGCGCAAATTCGATCTGGCGGCCCTCTCGCGCGACGAGCGCCCGGACCTGCGCCGGGTGGCGGTCACCTCCGCGTTTTTCCTGGTGCCGTTTCTGGTCCTGCTCTATGGCATGTTCATCGCCCGGTTCACCCCCCAATACGCTGCCTGCCTGGCCATTGTCGCCGGATTTCTGTTGTTGTTCTTCAATGCCTCCGGCACGTTCAACCGGCCGCAGATCCTCGCCCGGCTGGAAACTGCGGTTTTGACGGCAGCCCGGCAGGTGTCGGTCATCGCCTCCATCATCGTCTGCGCGTCGATTATTGTCGGCGTCCTGTCGGTCACCGGGCTCGGGGTCAAGATCACCTCGCTGATCCTCTCCGGATCCGGAGGCCTGTTATGGCCGTCGCTGCTTCTGACGGCGCTGGCCTGTCTGTTCCTCGGCATGGAAGTGCCAACGACCGCCGCCTATGTGATCTGCGTGTCCGTCGCCGGGCCTGCCTTGATCCAGCAGGGGCTGGATCCACTGCAGGCGCATCTCTTCGTGTTCTGGTTCGCGCTGATTTCCACGATCACGCCCCCGGTCTGCGGCGCCGTTTTCATTGCCGCCGGTATGATCGGCGAGAACTGGCTGAAAGTGGCCCTGACGGCCATGGCGCTCGGAATCGGCCTTTACATCATCCCCCTGGCGATGATCGCCAATCCCTCCGTGATTGCGCTGGCAAACAGCCCGCTGGCCGCCCTTGCGGCCATGGTGAAGATCGGAGTGGGGCTGAGCCTGATTTCCTATGGTGTCATCGGCTTTGAAAGGCCCTTTGCAAAACTCGCCGCCATTGGTGCTGGCGCGGCGGCGATCTTTGTGCCGGTTGCAGGGCTGTGACTTCAACGGGAGGGCCGGGCTCGCTCTTGGCGTCTTTGAAAACGAGTAAAAGGGCCCGTTGCCGTGTGCAAGGCGTTGCGGCCGGCGCTGAGCGCCAGCCGCGAGGTCTCGGGGTCAGGCCGCCGCGACATTTTTCAGGAAGGTTTCAACTTCCTGCTGCAGCTCTTCGGTTCTGGAAGACAGAAGGTCCGAAGCATCCAGTACCGACTGGGAGGACTGGGAGGTGTCGTTGACCGTACCGGACAATCCGGACATCCGCGATGACACGAAGGTTGTGCTTTCGGCCGCCTTCTGCGCGTTCTCTGAAATCTCCCCGGTGGCGGCGCCTTGCTCGTTCACGGCTGCAGCAATGGTGCTTGTGTAGGAATTGACCTCTTCCATGATCGTGGTGATTTCAGCAATCGCGCCGACGGATTCCTTGGTGGCGTCCTGGATGGCGGTGATCTGCGCGCTGATTTCTTCCGTTGCCTTGGATGTCTGGGTCGCCAGTTCCTTCACCTCGGCTGCAACAACCGCGAAGCCTTTGCCCGCTTCGCCTGCGCGGGCCGCCTCGATGGTGGCGTTGAGGGCCAGAAGGTTGGTCTGTTCGGCAATCGCCTGGATAAGGGTAACCACCTCGCCAATCTTGGAGGCGGAGGAGGCAAGGCCTTCAACCTTTTCGTTGGTGATGCGGGTGCCTTCGGTCGCCCGGTCGACGACTTCCGTTGTCTGCGCCACCTTACGGGAGATTTCGCTGATGGAAGCGGACAGCTCTTCCGCGGCGCTGGCAACGGTCTGAACGCTCGAAGTTGCATCGTCCGCAGAGTTGAGCGTTTCGACCGCGCTGGAAGCACTTTGACCGGACAGGTCGGTCAAGGTGCCGGCGGTTCCCGCCAAATTCTGGACCGTGTCGTTGACGGAGGTCAGCACCGCCGAGACATTGGTGCGGAAGCCTTCGATCAGGTGCTGAATAGTGCTCTGCCGGTCGGCTGTTTCACTCTCGCTGTGCCGCTGTTTCTCCGTCAGGAGGATCCGTTCTTCGGCCCTGGTTTTCAAGGTCGCGACGGCCTGGGCCAGAGTCCCGATCTGGTCGCTGCGCTCCATGAAGGGGATGTCGCTTTCCAGATTGTCCTGGGAAATTTGCGATGTGATGTCCGCAAGCCGGGTGATCGGCCGGAGCTGCTGGCGGATGGCGAAAACCAGCAGCAGGACCGAAATCAGGACAACAGGCAGGGCCAGCATGGTATAGCGGCTCATCAGGCTCCAGACATTCGCCTGAACCTGGGCCTTTTCGACACCGGCATAGAGAATCCCAAGTATCTCTCCCGTACCGGAAAAGATCGGCTTGTAGACGGTGAAATAATCTTTGCCGAGGATCGTTGCCTGCCCATTGAAGGTCTTGCCGCTGGTCACCACCGGATAAACAGCGCCTTTTTGTCCAAGGGGGGTGCCAACCGCCCGTTTGCCGTCATTCTTGATGATGTTGGTGGTCTTGCGCCAGAAATCTTTCGTCTCAGGATCCCATGCAAAGACGGTGGCCGTTTCTCCGGTCATCCGTCCGATGCTGTCGATCATGTCATGACTTGTGAACTCCGGGATGCCGGCCAGTTCAATGCGGGACACGTTCCCATCGGAGGTCCAGGAGATGTTGGCGCCGTCTACGCGTTCCTGAAAAATCGTTGCGGCAACGCGCAGGTTTACATCCTGCTTCTTGAGCGCGGCCGTGTTGGCCTGGCCCATGGCAACTTCATACAGAATGAACCCGACGACAAGCATCGAGAGTGTCAAGACACCTGCTGATACGAAGGCCAGCGTTGACGTAATGCTCAGACGAGCGAATAAAGTCCTCATCACAATCCCTCACGAATCCTCTCTCGCCGGGAGTTTACGTAGTTTTTCGTAAATTTTTTGAAAACAACTTTGAGTATAAAAATGACGGCTCTCTAATTTTATATCGTTTGAAATGAGTTAAAATTCCTTTCTGATATCGTTATTTATGTCAATAAATTATAGGAATCTATAAAGTTACGCAGTTTTTCTAAGGAAATCGGATGGTTTTTGCGGTGTTGGAAAATTCTAATACATAGCGGAATTCCAATGGTCGCTTTCCTTCCACGCCTCCTCGGGCCTTTGCCACGATACTCCGTCTTACTCAGGAGAGTGGCTGCCGGAATTGCGCTATGTTCAAAACCCGGCGGCTGACCTGCATAGACTGGCCCCGCGCAGGCGAAGGGGGGGCAAAGACATTGGAACTGGATTTCAAGCCGTGAAAGGCAGGCCGCAATGAAATGCGGCTTGCTTTAAATGGATGCGTCGCCTGTCCAGGCGGTCTCGAAAAAGGCGGCTTCCAGAAGGCTCATCTTCTTGAAGAACTTCGCCAGCCGGTCCTGATCTTCGAGTGGCAAGGCCGGTCCGATCCTGTCGATCTCATTCCTGATCCAGGTCACAAAGGCTTCAAATCCGGGCGTCGCATGCAGTTCGATCCATTCGGAAAGGTAGAACGCCGCGGGCAGAGGGGGCTTGTATTCGCGCTGCGCCCAGGTGAGATAGCACCACTCGGCGCAAAGCAGGCAGGTCAGGCCTTCCGCGTAAGTGCCTTTGCCGGAGGTTGTCAGAAGTAGGTCGGCAAAGGCCCGTGTGACGGGCCCCTGGGCCGCTTGCTGATAGACTTGCGGATCGACCCCCAGCGCCTGAAAGGCACGCAGAAAATAATCGTTTTCGTCCGAGGTCAGCACCGCCAGAAACCCGGCGAGCCGGGATTTGGCTGGCATATCAGGCGCTTTCGCGACCAGGTATCCAAGCGTTGAGGCCAGATCCGTGACGAAAGTGTAGTCCTCGAGCAGATAGCGGATATAGGCCTCTTCGGGCATCGAACCGTCGCCAATGGCGCGGGTGAAGGGATGCCCGGTCGCGCTGGTCCAGTGTGGTTCGGCTTTTGCGGTGAGCCAGCTGGTAAAGCTGGCGTCAGAGTGAAGCGTAAGAAAATCCTTAAAGGAGCCGTGAAAGGGGGGCATTGGCAAGCCGCAAGCCGCTTTGGGGCTGTGAAAGGAGAAGAATTAGGGAAAGGGGCAGGCGCCTGCAGGCGCCTGCCGGACCGCGTCAGGCCGCAGCCTTTTTCGGCGTGATCAGGCCCCGGTTGACCAGAACCTCAGCGATCTGGACGGTATTGAGGGCCGCACCCTTGCGCAGGTTGTCGGAAACGACCCAGATGTTGAGACCGTTTTCGACGGTCGCGTCTTCGCGGATGCGGGAAATGTAGGTCGCGTCTTCGCCGGCAGCCTCATACGGCGTCATGTAACCGCCGTCCTCGTGCTTGTCGATAACGAGGCAGCCCGGGGCTTCGCGCAGAATGCTGCGGGCCTCGTCCGCCGTGATCTCGTTTTCAAACTCGATATTGACGCTTTCCGAATGGCCGATGAACACCGGAACCCGCACGGCCGTGCAGGTAACCTTGATGGCCGGGTCGAGCATCTTCTTCGTCTCGGCCAGCACTTTCCATTCTTCCTTGGTGTAGCCGTCTTCCATGAAGGTGTCACAGTGCGGAATGACGTTGAAGGCGATCCGCTTCGGGTATTTGTTCGGCTCGATCGGGTCGTTGACGAAAACGGCACGGGTCTGGTTGAACAGCTCTTCCATCGCTTCCTTGCCGGTGCCGGATACAGCCTGATACGTGGACACGACAATACGCTTGATCCTGGCATGATCGTGCAACGGCTTCAGCGCGACCACCAGCTGCGCGGTGGAGCAATTCGGGTTTGCGATGATGTTCTTCTTGGTAAAATCGACAACGGCATCGGCGTTCACTTCCGGCACGATCAGCGGCACATCCGCGTCATAGCGCCAGGCCGACGAGTTGTCGATGACGACACAGCCCTTGGCGCCGATCTTCGGAGCCCATTCCTTGGAAACCGTGCCGCCGGCGGACATCAGGCAGATATCGGTGTCTGAGAAATCATAATTCTCAAGCGCCTGAACCTTCAGTGTCTTGTCGCCGAAGGAAACTTCAGTGCCTTGTGAGCGACGAGAGGCGAGTGCAACCACTTCGTCGGCCGGAAAGCCGCGCTCATCGAGAATATCCAGCAGTTCGCGGCCAACATTGCCGGTGGCGCCTGCAATTGCGATCTTGAAACCCATTTTCGGTCTAGTCCTTGTCCGTCTCCCCGCTTCGCCAGCTGCCCGGATCGGATGGGCTGGCCGGCTTCCGGCGCCTCCCATCCCCGGGGAGGCGGGATGAGCGGCACCGTTAGACGGTGGTCTTGGCGGTGGTTTTGGTCGTTTTGGTCGTGCGTTTGAGATCGGTCACGGCAGCCGAACGGGTCCCGCCGGGCAGGAACGCTGCGCTGGCAAGGGCCTTGGACATGATATCCAGAATGTCGGCAGGAAGCCGGGTCATCGGAAGCTCGCAATCGTCAAAACGTGAGACGGCGGAGTTTTTGCCCGGAAATGGCTGGAAGTCAACATGGAATGCTGAGAAAGCGCTCTTTCACGGCATTCACTCCGTCAAGCTGGAAGCGCCGGAGCTGGTCAGGACGAAAACAGCCGGCCCGGTCCGCATCCTTGTGTTGGAAGACCGGCCAGCTGCAGCATGTGCCAGGCAAGGGCCAGATTTGAGCTGATCACCGGCTTGCCGATGGTGCGTTCGCAGTCCTCAATGACTGAAAAGCTGCGCAGATTGGTGCAGGAGGCGAAGACCGCATCAATGGTCTGGTCCCGGCCAAGGGCCTTCACGGCTTCGAAGACGGACGCCGGAGAGATCCGGGCAACAACTTTCTCTTCGGCCTGCCCGAAAGTGCCGACAGAGACCGGGTCGATACCCTGGCCTTTCAGCAGGCCGCAGACCGCATCCGTGACCGGCGCAATATAGGGGGACACAAGGGCGATGCGGCGCGCGCCCAGATGGGTGAGGGCTGCGATCACTGCGCGGGCCGGATCGGTCACGGCGGCGTCCGGGTGGGCCGTGCGGATCGCAGCTGCGACCGCATTCGAGCCGATCAGGGTGGAGGCGGAGGTACAGCCATAGCCGATCACGTCCAAAGGACGGTGCCCCGGCAACAGGGCGGCGGCACTTGCCAGATGGGTTTTCATCTCCATCAGCGTCTCGGTGGTTACGTCCGGGGCACTGGCAATGCGGCTGTGATAGAGGCTGCCCCCTTGGCGCAAGAGAAGCGGGCTGACCTCCGCTTCAAGCGTCTCGTCCGCCTGAAGCACGATCAGGCCAAGGGCCGCTGCGCTGGGCAGTCCGCCATCACAGTCGAAATCCAGCATCCTGACCATTGCAAATCCTCCTCAGAGCAAATTGCGGTTGATTGTCTTTGTCTTTCACTGCCTGACAATCAGAGATCTCTACGCAAAAGACAAAGCAGTTTGAATCCGAGTGCGCGCGACACACTTTAGATAACCGGGATATCAGGACCGGTCCGTTCGCTTAAAAAATCCGGCGGGCCATCGCGCAAAACGATGTTCTCTTCATGCACCAACATTTTTCCCGGGCCCAAGGTCAGGCTTGGCTCGAGCGTCAGCACCATATTTTCGCAAAGCTCTGTCTGGTCAAACGGGGTGAGAGACGGGCCTTCGGTGAGCTGCAGGCCGAGCCCGTGGCCGAGACGGCCCACATCGCCACCGCCCGCGCCGAGACTGTCCGCCATGGCGTGATAAAGATCGGCGCATGTCTTGCCGGGCCGGGCAATGGCTGCCGCCGCCGTGACGGCGTCTACGAGCCGTTCATGGGCGCTGCGGACCCTAGGGGAGGCCTGGCCAAGGGCAAAATTGCGGTCAAAATCGCAGAAATAGCCGGATGTGGTTGCGCCGGTATCGAGCATGAAGACATCGCCCTCCGCCAGTGTCTGATCTGTCGGCGGGGAAATCACATCGCCATAGCCGCCAGCGCCCGCGCCGCCAACAAGATAGGGCACGTCATCAGCGCCCTGGGTTAAAAGCTCGATCCGGAAGGCCCGGAAAGCGTCTTTTAACGTCTGGCCCTCGTGAAAAAGGTGCGGGGCCTTGGCAAAGGCACGCGATGCACTGGCGCAACTTTCCCGGATCAGCGCGATTTCCGGCTCGGACTTGACCAGCCGCAGCGTCTGGAGCAGGCCGGATGCGTCCTTGAATGCCACAATGGGGAGGCGGGCTTGCAGGGTCAGAAAGTCTTCAAGGGGCATGCGCAGCATGCTTTCCGGTCCCATGGGCAGGCCGACCCGGGCGAACGGGGTCAGTGCTTCTTCAAGCAGGCGGAGTTCCTCCCTGCTTGGATGGGGTGAGGCGAAGAGGCGGATATCGTCGATCCAGGTGGAGGCCATCAGCTGGGCGCCAATCTGCGGAATGACGGCCACCGGCTTGCCGCTGCCGGGCACAATCAGGAACCAGGGCCGGGTCGGGCTTTGCCAGAACAGGGTTCTGAAACCGGTGAAATAGCGGATCTCCGCTTCGCCGGTCAAAAACAGGGCGTCCAGCCCCTGCGCCCGCATGGCGCGTTGGGCCCGCTCCGTGCGCGCGGCAAATTCACTCTCTGGAAAGTCCGGCTCAGACATCTTCCGGACCTTCAGAGAGGTAACAGAGCGCGCGGGAGGTTGCCTCTAGTTTCAAGGCCTCAACGTGGCCTGCTGCGTGGCGCAGCGCAGCGAGGCCAGCGGCGCCGGAAGGGGTGGTCTCAAGGCCGTTTTGCGCAAGCCAGGCGACTGTGTCTGCAGCTTCCTCTTCTGAAACCGTCAAAAAGGCATCCGCTTCCCGGGCCAGATAGGTCAGGGCCAGATGTGAGGGCTCCTTGCAGTCGAGGCGCCCCATGGAGGAGACCGGACCGCCAGCTTTCACCGGACGGCCTGCGGCAATGCTCGCCTGAAGCGCGGGGGCTGCCTCCGGTTCAACAATCACGATGGTGACACCATCCCCCCAACTCTGGCGGGCACTGGCCGTGCAGGCAGCAGCCAGGCCGCCGACACCGGCCTGCAAAAACACATGGGTGGGCGGTTCTGCGATCTGCCGGGCGATCTCCTCACCCATTGTCAGATAGCCTTCCATGACATCGCGGCCGGGTGCGGTCATGCCGGGCCAGGTACTGTCAGACAGAAGCTGCCAGCCCTTGTCTTGCGCCGCCTGTTCGGCCGCTGCCATGCTGTCTTCGTAAAGGGCGCCTTCGCGCACCACCTCGGCCCCCCGCGCCCGCAGCCGGTTTGCAAAGGCGTCCGGGACGGTTTCGGCAACATAGACCACCGCCTTAGCTCCGAAAATGCGGGCACCCTCGGCAAGGGACAGGCCGTGATTGCCCGCGCTGGCACAGACAAAGGTCGTGTCTGTTAACGCACTGCCCGCATCCGGGGCTGGCTGGCTTCGGGATCTGTCGTGGGACTGTTTCGCAATTGCATATGCGGCCCCAAGGGCCTTGAAACTGCCAAGCCCGAGCCGGTCGCGTTCGTCCTTCAGATAGAGCGCGCCAATGCCAAGAGCTGCGGCAAGATCGGGGCGGGTCAGCAGAGGGGAGGGGGCAAGGCCTGTGGCGGATTTGAAAAAAGCGCTGGCCGGACCCTGGCTCAGAGAAATCTCACCCGTTGCCAGGCCATCGGCCGGGTCCAGGCCTTTGCCGCGCCAGCTGTTCCCTAATATGTTCATGCCGTGTCCTTCTTTTGCGGGCCCCAGTGTGTGATCTACAGATCATCAGGCCGGACAGGGAAACACAAGCCCGCGCAACCGGCTCTCCCGAGCGGGCTGTTGAGGTTGCTTTTGTCTTTGCTTGGCGGATGGATTTTCCGTTGCGGAAGAATTAAAATCTATATATCATGAAGTATGGATATAAATTCTGCTCTGGCCGCTTTTGCGGCCCTTAGCCAGAAAACCCGGCTGGAGGTCTACCAGCTGTTGATTGCGGCCGGGCCGGAGGGGCGGCTGGCGGGTGAGATTGCGGAGGTGCTGCACGTCCGCCAGAACACCATGTCGGCCAACCTGTCGGTGCTGTTGCAGGCCGGGCTGGTACGCAACAAACGGGAGGGCCGCTCGATCCGCTACTTTGCCGATCTTGAGACCACCGGGGAGCTTTTGACTTTTCTGATGGCCGATTGCTGCGGCGGCCAGCCTGAGCTGTGCGCAAAGGTCATGGAGGCGGTGGCCAGAAAGACCTGACCCAAACCGGAAACGTGACGTTGTTCAAGGGGTATGGCCGGACCGGTCTATTTTAAAAAAATGCCCTGGAAACTGGAGGAAACAATGCCTGAAAATGTTTATAATGTCCTGTTCCTGTGCACCGGGAACTCAGCCCGTTCCATTCTGGCTGAAGCGATTTTGAACCGTGAAGGGCAGGGTAAGTTCAAGGCATTTTCGGCCGGGTCCAACCCGGCGGGCGTTGTGCGGCCGGAGACCCTGGTGCTGCTCAAGAAACTCAACTTCAAGACGGATGGGCTGCGCTCCAAGGACTGGAGCGAATTTGCGGTTCAAGGGGCGCCGGTTCTGGATTTTGTCTTCACCGTTTGCGACAACGCGGCCAAGGAAACCTGTCCGGTCTGGCCGGGGCAGCCGATGAGCGCCCATTGGGGCGTGCCGGATCCGGCGGCGGTCGATGGCAGTGAAAGTGAACGGGGGCTGGCCTTTAGCGATGCTTTCCGGATGCTCAACAACCGGATCTCGATCTTCCTGAATTTGCCAATGGCGTCTCTCGACAGACTGTCCCTGCAAGAGCGGCTCGACGAGATCGGCCGGTCCGGGTGAGACCCGGCTGATCCCGTCATTGCCTTGCCTTTGCGCTGGCGCCGCCGTCAGGCGGGGGCGTTGTTGTCTGGCGTGGAAGCGTCGCCTGCCGGGTCGAGCCGCAAGGTGAGCAGGGCCAGAACAAAGGCGAGCAACGCGCACGTGGTCACCGCACCGGCCAGCGGCAAGGCGGTCCGGTCGAACAGTGGCGTGAACAGGAAGATCATGACACCGCCTGCGACCATCTGGAACGTGCCGCCCAGGGAGGAGGCCATGCCCGCATGTTCGCCATGCTCTTCCAGAGCCATTACCATGGTCGGGGCAATGACAAGGCCAAGGCAGGTATTGCCGAGGAAGAAGAACACCATCAGCACCGGCAGGGAATCGAAGCCCATCCAGATGAGCAGGAACAGGCTTGCATTGGCGGCGGTAAAACCGCAGACGGCCCGGAAGGCCACGCGCCCCATCCCGTAAGCCTGGCCGAGACTGGCCGCAAACTGGGACGCGGCGAAGAACCCGACCGCATTGGCAGCGAAGACCAGGCTGAACTCCGTCGGGGAGAGGTGGTAGCTGGTCATATAAACCAAAGGTGCGGCGGCGATGAACACAAAGAAACTGGCAATGGAAAAGCCGCCGATCATGGTCAACCCCATGAATCTGGCATCTTTCATCAGATAGATGGAGCTGCGGATCAAATCCGTCACATTGATCGGGCTGCGCTTGTCAGCCGGCAGGGTTTCCGGCAAACGGAAGGCGGTCAGAATGATCGCCAGCAGGGCAATGACACCAAGGACGATGAAAATCGTGCGCCAGTCGCCGAAGGCAATGATCGCGCTGCCGCTCAAAGGCGCAAGCAGCGGCGAGATGCTGATGACCAGCATCACCAGCGCCATCAGCCGTGTGGCCTGGGGCCCCGTGGCGAGGTCCCTGACGACGGCGCGCACGATCACCATGGGCGCAGCGGCTCCCAGAGCCTGAACGAAACGCCCGAGCGCCAGCGTGGAAATATCTGCCGCGCTCGCACAGATGGCCGAACCGGCGACGAAGACAGCCAGGCCAATAAAGATTGGCGCCCGGCGGCCGGTCCAGTCGGCCACCGGCCCGTAAAACAGCTGGGACACACCAAAGGCGATGAAATAGACCGTAAAGGTCATTTGTGCACCGGCGTCGTCCGTGTTCAAGTCCTTGACGATTTGCGGTGTTGCCGGCAGGTAAAGGTCGATGGCAAATGGCCCAACGGCGGCCAGCAGCCCAAGCACCATGGCGGCGCGGACAAATCCGATCTGCATAAAACTATCCGAGAATTCTGAGAAGCGCAGCTCGCGCCTTAGGTTTGTTGCACCGCAACCTGAGAGAAAAACGCGGCCATGTCCAGTAAAATCTGACTGCCATCCGCCGGATTCGAGCAGGTGAAAGCTTCTTCAAGGTGTCATGCAAGCTTCACCTGAATGTCACCAATTCGGTAATTTCGGCCACTAGCTTTCGTCCACCTTAACCCAGAACAGTGTGGGAGCTAGTGCAATGTCTGATCTACGCGGACGCTTTTTGAAAGGTGTTAGCCTTGCGGTTTTGTTCGGTCTCGGGGCCGTTTCTACTGCACAGGCCGAGTTTTTTGAGCGGATCAATTCTTACCCGGTCTACAAGACCCTTCCAGAAGGGGCCGACAAGGCGACCGAGACCGTGGCTGAAATCATCTATGCGTCCAAGGATGGCCGGACTCTCGTTTTCACCGACAGCCCGGGTGAGGACATCGTCTTTGTGAATGCGGCGAACCCGTTGAACCTTCAACCGATGGGCCGCACGGCTCTTGGCGGTGAGCCGACCTCTGTCGCCGTTGGCCAGAGCTACGCCTATGCAGGCGTCAATACGAGCGCAGACTATGTGAACGCCTCCGGCCATCTGGCCGTTATTGCCCTGGAGGGTCTGGGCATCACCGCCACATGCGACGCCAAAGGTCAGCCGGACAGCGTTGCCATTTCGCCGGACGGGAAATATGTGGCCATAGCGATCGAGAACGAGCGCGACGAAGATTTGAATGACGGCGAAATCCCGCAAATGCCGGCCGGCCATCTGGCGATCTTCGATCTGGATGACCAAGGCGTTCCGGTCAATTGCGATGCGGTGCGCATTGTCGATCTCACCGGGCTGGCCGAGGTTGCCCCCAGTGATCCGGAGCCGGAATTTGTTTCCATCAATTCCAAGAACCAGGTTGTGGTCACCTTGCAGGAAAACAACCACATTGCCGTTGTTGACCTGGCCTCCGGCAAGGTTGTGTCCCATTTTTCCGCCGGCACTTCGACGGCTGAAAATGTCCCGGTGAAAAAGGCGCGCTCCAGCGATGCTTCGGGGTCTGCGGAAAACGTTGCCCGGGAACCGGATGCAGTGGCCTGGATCGATGACGAGCGTTTCGTGACGGCCAATGAAGGCGACTACAAGGGTGGTTCGCGCGGGTTCACTATCTGGAATGCCAAGGGCGATGTTCTCTTTGATAGTGGCAACCAGATGGAACATCTGGGCATGTCCCATGGCCATTACCCTGCCAAGCGGGCGCACAAGAAGGGCACAGAGCCGGAAGGCGTGGCCGTTGGGGAATTCGGCGGCGACACGCTGATCTTCGTCAACTCCGAGCGCGGAAATTTTGTCGCCGTCTACAAGGACACCGGTGCCGAACCGGAATTCGTCCAGTTCCTGCCGACCCATGTGGGTCCGGAAGGCCTTCTGGCCATTCCGAACCGGGACTTGTTTGCCGTGGCCAACGAAGTGGATGAAGATGGGGTTCGGGCGCATGTGTCGCTGTACCAGTTCGGCGCCGAAGCGCCGTCCTATCCGTCTATCATTTCGGAAATGGATGAGGAAACCAAGGCACCGATCGGCTGGGGCGCATTGTCGGCTCTGGCCGCTGACCCGAAGGACCCGAACAAGCTTTTTGCCGTGAATGACAGCTTTTACGAAAAGGCCCGGATCTACACGCTGGATATTTCCTCCCAGCCTGCCCGGATCACCGGCTACAAGAACGTGACCGGCGCCTCCCAGGCACTTCTGGATCTGGAAGGTATTGCCGTTGCCGGGGATGGCGGGTTCTGGCTGGCCTCTGAAGGCAATCTGGAAAAAGACCGTCAGCATCTGCTGATCAAGACCGATGAGACCGGAGCCGTGCAGCAGGAAATTACCCTGCCGCAGGAACTGATCGATCAATCCAAGCGGTTTTCCTTCGAGGGCGTGGCCGAGTTTGAGATGGACGGGAAGCCGCTTGTGGCTGTTGCGGTTCAGCGCGAATGGAAGGACGATCCGGAAGGCTTGACCAAGATCGCGATCTACAACCCGGACAACAAGTCCTGGGGCTTTGTCCACTATCCGCTCGACGCTCCGCGCAGTGCGGCTGGCGGCTGGGTTGGCCTGTCTGAGATTGTCTCCCTTGGAGACGGCAAGTTTGCCGTTCTGGAGCGGGACAACAAGGGGGGCGAAGACGCTGCTATCAAGCAGATCACGGTTGTGTCGCTGGACGGGGTCACACCCGCTGCCTATGGCGAAGCTTTGCCGGTTCTGGAAAAGCACTTCGCGATGGACATCCTGCCCGCCATGGCCAAGAGCAAGGGCTGGGTTCTGGACAAACCGGAAGGCCTGGCGGTGACTGCTGACGGGCGTCTGATCCTGGTGACCGACAATGACGGCGTGGATGATGCTCCGGGGGAAACCCAGCTGATCGATCTCGGTCCGGCGTCCCGCCTGAACTAGGGCAAACCGGTTTACCCCCTGGGAACGCGGCGCATCTTAAGGCCGTCTGGAGGGATGACCAAAAGATATCAGGGCCCGGCAGCGCTCGCTGCCGGGCTCTTTTTCAGCTCCAGCGCGGTGGCCATGAACGCCTTGACGGTTGGTGGCACGAAGGTTTGGGACGGATAGACGAAATAGACCGACATTTGTGCGCTGCCGAACTCCGGCAGGACAGGGACCAGGGACCCGGTCTCCGTGCTGGCGGACAGAAAGAAATCGGGCAGCATGGCAATGCCAATGCCCCGTTCGGCATAGGTCTGCGTGGTTTGAATGTCGTCGCAGGCAAGGCGGCCGGAAATATCAACATCGGCGCTGGCACCGTCTTGGCCAATCAGCGTGATCTGCGGGCCTGCGGGCACCAGTTGAATGAAACGGTGGGCTTTCAAGTCATCCGGGTGCCTGGGAGTGCCGTGGCGTTTGAGGTAAGCGGGCGAGGCCCAGAGCGAGATCTGTCCGCTAACGAATTTGCGGATGATCAGGCTGGAGGTTTCAAGCTTGCCCACCCGGACGGCCAGATCAATGCCGTCGGCAATCAGGTCCATATGCCGGTTGGTGACACTCAGATCCACGTTCACCTGCGGGTAATGATCCAGATAGCGTTCGATAACGGGGGGCAGCAGGGAATTGGCCAGGTCCGGCGGGGCCGTCAGGCGCAGGGTGCCGGCCGGTTGTCCGGCGCTCTGGGCCAGCGCCTGCTCTCCCGCCTGCAGGGCGTCCAGGGCCTGTTTGCAGGAGCGATAGTAGCGCTGTCCCGCCTCCGTCACGCTGAGCTTGCGCGTGGTCCGGTGGAGTAAGGTGATACCCAGCCGCTTTTCCAGCCGGGCGATCTTGGCGCTGACCGTGGTTGTCGGCATGCCAAGGCGCCGGGCGGCCTGGGAAAAGCTCTGCGCGTTGACGACTTCAACAAAGACGTCGATCCCGTCAAAGGCCATGCTCGGATCCTCTTTGCAGTGTTGATCTTCTACTGTCCCAGAATCAGGATAGTTTTTCCAAATTTTGCCGTCTAGTGCCTAACCAGGCCGTTGTCTATCTTCGGGGCCGCAAGTAATGCCAAGCCGGGCAAGGCATCCAGATGGTGCCGGACGTGAGACCGGCCCAGAACATGGAGACGGCACAATGAAGACGATCGCAATTGAATCGGGCCAGACGAAATGGCTCAATATCGGCCTTTGGACGGCCCAGATCCTGCTGGTGCTGGTCTATGGCCTTGCAGGTTTCATGAAAGTATCGCAGCCGATACCGGATCTTGCCGCCATGATGGTGTGGCCGGGCATGGTTCCAGCTCCTTTCGTCAGGCTTCTCGGGGTGGCTGAACTTGCCGGGGCAGCGGGGCTTGTGCTGCCAATGCTGACTGGTATTCTGCCGAGGCTGACCGTGGCAGCAGCTCTTGCACTTGCTCTGCTGCAAATCTGCGCAGCTATCTTTCATGTGACCAATGCCGAACTTTATGTGCTGCCCGTCAATTCGGTTCTGTTCGCGCTCGCGGTCTTTATCGCCTGGGGACGGGGCCGCAAACTGCCGCTTTGACAACAGTCGAGCCCGTAGGCCGGGCCCGCTGTCCTGGAGCTGCAGACCGCTCCGCACCTGACAAGAGAGACCGGACAATGCCTTCAAAACTGCCAACCTATTTCATTTCTCATGGCGGTGGCCCGTGGCCGTGGCTGCCGGACATGCGGGCCATGTTCGCCACTCTGGAAGCTTCTCTGGTGAATATGGTGGAAGACCTTCCGCAAAGGCCTGAAGCCATCCTCATGGTCTCCGGCCATTGGGAAGCAGAACTGGTGTCGGTGATGGCCTCTCCCAATCCGCCGATGGTCTATGATTATTCCGGTTTTCCGCCGGAGACCTATGAGATCGTCTATCCGGCACCCGGTGCCCCTGCTTTTGCAGAGCGGACGCTGGCATTGTTGAAAGAGGCTGGCATCACAGCGCGTCTTGACCGTGAGCAAGGATTTGACCACGGCACATTCGCCCCGATGGAAATCATGTATCCGAAAGCGGATATGCCGTTGTTCCAGGTTTCTCTGCTGAAGTCCTACGACCCTCAGGCCCATTTCGCCATCGGGCGTGCGCTGGAGGCCTTGCGGGAGGAAGGCGTGCTGATTGTCGGTTCGGGCCTGAGCTTTCACAACCTGGCGCTGATCGGGCCTGGTGCCAAGGCGCCGTCGGAAGCCTTTGACGCCTGGCTCGGTGATGCACTGGCGCTTGCACCCGAGGCCCGGTCACAGGCTCTGATGGATTGGGAACTGGCACCTTATGCCCGGGTTTGCCACAAGAACGAAGATCATCTGGTGCCTCTCTTCGTGGCCCTGGGGGCTGCGGAACAGGAACCGGCAGTGCGGATCTATCACGAAGGGGACATCATGGGCGGTGTCATGGCGTCCAGTTACCGATTTGGATAACGCGCAGGCTCATACCAATCTCAAGCCGGAATCGCTGCGATCTGCGCGACGCGCTTTGCCGAATGAGCTGTGTTCCAACATCAAATCGCGCAGGCTTGTTGCCCGAGGCTTTAGCCAAAAGACCTTTCAAACCGGTCAGATGGATTTCTATCAGGCGAGATGGGCATCAATGGTTTCCCGGATGGCCTGCGCAAAGGCAATCCGAACTTGGTCTCAGGCAGGGTGGCCATAGGTCTCATTGAGGCGTTTGAAGGGACCAAGATCCTGGAGACAGGCCGTGCCGCTCGGTTAGCGCATGATGCTCTAAGCGCGGTTTGCACCCGCCGGTTCGATCAGGTCCCAACGGTTGCCAAATGGATCTTCAAAGACCGCAACCTTGCCATAGGGCTCCTGGCGGGGGGCTTCAAGAAAGACAACGTGCTTGGCCAGCATGGCCTGATGATCCCGGTCAAAATCATCTGTGTTGAGGAACAGGAAGACCCGTCCGCCGGTCTGGTTACCGATGGTGGCGGACTGGCGGGGGCCGTCGGCCTTTGCCAAAAGCAGCCGGGTTTGTGTGCTGCCCTTGGGCGCGACCAGAACCCAGCGCTTGGTTTCCGACACTTGCGTGTCTTCAATCAGATCAAAGCCGAGCTGGCCGACATAAAAGGCAATGCCCGCCTCATAGTCGGGAACCAGAAGCGCGATCGCGCCGATATGCTGTGGCATGAGCGTTTACTGCGCTTTCCGGTAGACGGAGGTGTTGGTGAAACTGGCGACATCCACCAGATGCACGGTTTGCGTTACGGTCAGGGTCCGGCCGTCTTCGGAGAGCTCCCGGTCGGCCTTCATGATGGTCAGGCCGCCGCGCCGGGCTTCGGAAATCAAGTTCCTGCTGCCTTGGAACACCAGCCGCATGGCATCCACCAGCCCGCTTTTGCCAAGTTTGACTTCCGGACCGTCCGGAACCGCCTCGAAACTGTCGCTGGTCTCACTGCCATCGGCGGCAATCTGATTCATGGTGAAAGAGACCATGCCGAAGGTGTCTTCGATCTTCAGTGTCGCGCTTTGCGGCGGGTCCCCCTGTTCAAACTCGCTTTCATCCGCGTCCAGAATCCAGGTTCCGAGAAAGGGGGCGATTTTGTCTTCGGTCATGCGGCCAACTGCCTTGGAATGAAAAACCGCCCACGGGATACCTGCGGGCGGTTTTCTTTGCAATCGGAATTGCGGTCAGGCGCTGAGCGCGGTCAGTTCGGTCAGGATGGCATCGCCCATTTCGGAGGTGGTGACGACCGTATCGCCGTCCTTGGCGATGTCCTTGGTGCGAAGGCCCTTGTCGAGCGCCGCTTCGATGGCTTTTTCAACCTTGTTGGCCGCATCGGCTTCCTCGAAGGAATAGCGCAGCGCCATGGCGAAGCTGGCGATCATGGCGATCGGGTTGGCTGCGCCGGTGCCGGCAATATCCGGGGCCGAGCCATGGACCGGCTCATAAAGCGCCTTGCGCTTGCCGGTCAGCGGGTCCGGGGCGCCGAGGGAAGCGGAGGGCAGCATACCCAGGGATCCGGTCAGCATGGCGGCAACGTCGGACAGCATGTCGCCGAACAGGTTGTCGGTGACGATGACGTCAAACTGCTTGGGCCAGCGTACCAGCTGCATGCCGCCGGCATCGGCGAGCATGTGTTCCAGCACCACATCTTCATAACCGTTTTTGTGGGTCTCGGTGACCACCTCGTTCCAAAGCAGGCCGGATTTCATGACGTTCCGCTTTTCCATGGACGTGACCTTGTTGTTGCGCGTACGCGCCAGTTCAAAGGCAACCTTGGAAATGCGTTCGATTTCGTAAGTGTCGTAAACTTGGGTGTCGATGCCGCGTTTCTGGCCATTACCCAGATCGGTGATCTCCTTCGGCTCGCCAAAATAGACGCCACCGGTGAGTTCGCGCACGATCAGGATGTCGAGCCCTTCCACCACGTCCGGCTTCAGGGAAGACGCATCGGCAAGGGCAGGGTAGCAGATGGCTGGGCGCAGGTTGGCAAAGAGCTTCATTTCCTTGCGCAGGCGCAGCAGACCGGCCTCCGGGCGCACGTCATAGGGCACTTTGTCCCATTTCGGTCCGCCGACAGCGCCGAAAATGACCGCATCTGCCTCCAGGGCTTTGGCCATATCCGTATCGGAAATCGCCTGGCCATGGGCGTCATAGGCCGCCCCGCCCACGAGGCCATCGGTCGTGTCAAAGCTCATGCCGCTGTTCTCGTTGAACCAGGCGATGACCTTTTCCACTTCCTTCATGATTTCGGCGCCAATGCCGTCACCGGGCAAAAGCAGAAGACTGTGAGAAGCCATGGACGTTCCATCCCGCATTATTGAAAACTGATCGCGCTGAGTTACCCCGTCACGCCGGGGCTTGCAAGGTCACGTCAGTTGCGAAGAATTCAAGCATGGCCCTGCTGCGGGTCAAGAGAGGCCAGAGATCCGTCTCTTCGAAGGGGGGCTAGAGGATCCCTTCTATGGACTGCCAAAGGAGATTGAGCGCCAGGGCGGTCATCACCCATTTGAAACCGGTCCGGAAGGTGGCTTCGTTCATCTTGCCGAGCAGGCGCGATCCGGCCAGCGTGCCCAGAAAACCGCTGAAGATCATCAGGACAATCAGCCACACCCAGGGGGCAAAGGCAAAGCCGAGCAGGCCGAAGGCAAAGATCTTGAAAATATGCATGGTCAGGGCGGTCACGGCCTGATTGGCGACAAAGCCGTGGCGGGGCAGGCCGAAGGTGGACAGAACCGCCCCGCCAATCGGACCGGCGGCCCCGAAAAACATGGACAGGAACGTTGAGGCAAACCCGGCAGCGGCCATGGCGCGTTTTTGCATATTGCCGAATTTCGGCGGTTTGCCCCAGACCACCCAAAGCACGAAAGCAGCCAGGCCGAGCCGCAGGCCTTCGGCCGGAAGCTGGATGGCAAGGGTGCCCCCGAGCGCTGCCCCCAACAGGGCACCAAGGGTGAACCAGGCTACGATGGTCCAGTCCACGTGTCTTATCTGCACGAGGGCGCGCCCGCCATTTGAGCCGATCTGAACAACCCCGTGGACCGGAACAAGTGCGTTCAACGGCATCAGACTGGCCATGACGGCGATCAGCGCTACGCCGCCCCCAAGGCCGACGGCGGCGGTCAGGGCGGAGGTGAAAAAGCTGGTCAGGATGAGAAGGGAAGCAGCAGGCAGGCTGACAGGATCCGGCAGCAGCGCGGACAGGAAATCCATTTGGTCAGGTCCATCGGGTTTTGGCGTAGTTCAGCGCTTCACGCACATCCAGTTGACGGGTCGAATTGCCGCTGCGCACATAGAAGATCGAGGCCTTGCCCTCTTCCATATAGACGGCGCGCGGGGCCGGACGGATGATGATCATCGCCACGTCGAAGGTGTTGATCCTGGCAAAGACGGTGTGAATGAAGGGACAGAGATCCCCGCCGAGGTTCTTTGAGACGATATCATTCACCGTGCGTTCAAAGGCATCAAGATCCGGGCTCTTGAGCGTCGACAGGTCCTTGTCGAGGCCAAGCGGTGTGCCGTTGTCATCCACCCCGACAACAAGATGGCCGCCCTCGGCGTTGAAAAATCCGGCGACCGTCTTGGCAATGACCTTTTCCAGGCCCCGGTTGATCCGGTTCTCCTTCACGTCCCAGCGCAGGGTCGACTTGAATTCCACATTGTCCGATTCCCCATTCTGCAACAGGCTCGGAATGAGCGCGACCTGTTCTTCGCGCAAGGACCGGTAGGCTTCTGTGGTCATCATGTAGTTGCGGGTGAAGATGCCGAAGGCCAGGCCGACAACGGCGCCGACACAGGTATAGGCCATCGCAACGTCCATGTGGCGCGGCAACAGAACCAGCCAGAGGCGGGCACTCAGGAATTCCATGAGGCCAGGCGCCGTTTCGGAAAAACGGGCCAGCTCCCACCAGACCACAATCAGATTCAGCGGGTGAATGACAAGGACGCCAACCACAGCGCCAACAAGAAGATAGATCGCAAGAAAGGGAAGTTTGAACCGGGAAAGAACCATCGTGAAGTGCCTGTTGGGGACATGCCGGCCCGAGGCCGGGCCAGCATCTGTTCTACAGGTAAACAGACGTAACGTCATCCCGGAGGTGGCGGCCTGTGGGGCCACCCAAAACGGGTTGCCGGACCGGCTCAGGCCGCCTTGGCAGGCAGAGCGGTTTCCACCAGCTTGACCCAGTAGGAAGACCCGAAAGGGATCAGCTCGTCATTGAAGTCATATTCGGGGTGATGCAGACCGGCGCTGTCGCCATTGCCTGCAAAGATGAAGGCGCCGGGGCGCTCTTCCAGCATGTAGGAAAAGTCTTCCCCGCCCATCATCGGGTCGATATTCGTATTGACCTTGCCGACACCGGCAATGTCCTCGGCGATTCCGGCGGCAAAATCCGTCTGGGCGTCGTGGTTGGCGGTGACCGGATAGCCCCGGCGGAAGTTGAAGTCGGCGGTCGCGCCGAAGGCTTCGGCAACTGATGTGACAATGCCAGCCATGCGCTTTTCGGCCAGATCGCGCATTTCCGGGCTCAGGGTTCTGACCGTGCCACGCAAGGTCGCTTCCTGCGGAATAACGTTGAAAGCGTTGCCCGCGTTGAACATGGTTACAGAGACCACCACGGAATCAAGCGGATCGGCGTTGCGGCTGGCAATAGTCTGGAGCGCATTGACCATGTTGGCGCCGATCACAACCGGGTCGATGGTTTGGTGCGGTTTGGCCGCGTGGCCGCCAAGGCCCTTGATCGTGATGGCGAATTCGTCGGTCGCAGCCATGATCGAGCCTTTGCGGATGGCAAATTCCCCGACCGGCATGCCCGGGAAATTGTGCATGCCGTAAACTTCGTCAATGTTCCAGCGGGTCATCAGGCCATCGTCGATCATGGCCTTGGCACCGGCGCCGCCCTCTTCGGCGGGTTGGAAAATGACGATTGTGGTGCCGTCGAAATTCCGGGTCTCGGCAAGGTATTTGGCCGCGCCAAGCAGCATGGCCGTGTGGCCGTCATGGCCGCAGGCATGCATCTTGCCGGGCACTTTGGACGCATAGGGCTTGCCGGTGGCTTCCTCAATCGGCAGGGCATCCATGTCGGCGCGCAGGCCGATGGTCTTGCCTGCCCCGCCATTGCGGCCCTTGATGACGCCGACAACGCCGGTCTTGCCGATGCCGGTCGTGACGTCGTCAACCCCGAAACTTTGCAGCAGCTCGGCAACCTTCTCGCCGGTGCGGACGGTTTCATAGAGGATCTCGGGGTTTTCGTGAAAGTCGCGGCGCCAGACGGCGATCTCGTCAGCCAGGTCTGCGAGGCGGTTAACGATGGGCATGTGGAACTCCTGAAAGCACCAAAGGGGGAGGGGGGAGCGCAAATCGCTTGGCGGCTAACCTATCGCAAGCGCGAAAAAGGGAAAGTCCCGACAGGAGAAAACTTTTGATTTTTCATCCACTTTGAATCTTTGACCCAAGGAAACGGACTTTCTTGGGTCAATTTCACTCGTATCGGAAGACCCGCGTCTTTTTCACGTCGCTGTCTTCCAGCGCTCCGACCACAGGAACCTCATAGACACCAAGTTCCCTCAAGCGGTCTTTCGGTAGATAGGAGCGGCCCGGATCCCCGACATAGACCGTTGAGCCGCTGGTCAGCAGCCTGTCTAGAAAGGGGAGCACAGCCTCCGCCATGGGCTTGTCATAAAAGACATCGCCGCAGAAAACGACCTCTGCATCCGGCGGCGGAGCGCTGGTGATGTCGCCGGTCTGAAGGCTGAGTGTGACCCCGTTCAACTCCGCATTCAGCCTGGTGGCAGCAATGGCGAACGGATCGATGTCGACACCGTGGCAGGTCTTTGCACCGGCCATTTTGGCCGCGATGCCGACCAGTCCGGAGCCGCAGGCAAAATCCAGCACCTTTTTGCCGTGCACCAGAGCGGGCGTGTCCAGAATATGCCGTGCCAGCCCCTGTCCCCCCGCCCAGGCAAAGGCCCAGAAGGGTGGGGCGAGGCCAAGCACGCCCAGATCTTCTTCCGTCTTCTGCCACAGCGCCAGGGCTTCATCTGCCAGGTGAAGCCGGATCTCCTCCGCATGGGGCACGGGTTTGATCCGGGTCTCCTTGCGGATGAAGGCGGCAGCATCCTCAATCGGGTGCATGGTCACGGGTCATGAAACATCCTCAGACCGGCTCTTCGAGGCCGCCCATCTCGCAGACAATGGCCCATTCGTCCGGTGTGACCGGCTGCACGGAGAGGCGCATGGAGGTGACGAGGGACATTTTTTCCAGCCGGGGCTCGGCCTTGACGTCTGCCAGGGTGACGGGCTTGGGCATGTCGCAAACGGCTTTGAAGTCAACGCATTCCCAGCGCGGATCGTCTGTGGTGCTGTCCGGATGGATGCCGCTGCACACTGCGACAACTCCGACAACTTCTTTACCGATATTGGAGTGATAAAAGAAGGCCTTGTCGCCGATCTCCATGGCGCGCATGTTGTTGCGGGCCTGGTAGTTGCGGATGCCGTCCCATTCCTCACCGGCTTCGCCCTTGGCTTTCTGCTGGTCCCAGGACCATTTGTCGGGCTCGGACTTGATCAGCCAGTACTGCACTTATGACACCTCCGGGTTCTTCACCACCCAGTTCCAGGGGCGGATTTCAACGCTTTCAAACAAACCGGCCTTGGCATAAGGGTCCTGCTCTGAAATTGCCAGCGCTTCGTCGCGGTTCGCCGCCTCAATCACCACAAGCGAGCCGGTCATGGCGCCGTCATCGTCCAGAAACGGGCCTGCGGCCTTCAAGCCATCGCCAAGGCCTTTTAGGAAGGCAAGGTGCTCGCCGCGTGTGTCGAGACGGATTTGCAGAGCACCGGGTTTGTCGGTGCAGATCAGGGCATAAAGCATGAGATGAGATCCCGGGTCAGAAAAACTGGCACGACCCTATGGGGACGCTCCGGGAAACTCAATGGGCAAGTGCTGGGGGACAAAGGGGGAGCCGTCAAAGACCCTCGGTCTCCGCCTTCAGCGGCCGGGCCATCAGAGTGTTGAGCGCATCGTCAATCAACAGGTCCTCGTCAATCATCCGGGCGACCGTGTCACAGATCGGCACGTCGATGCCGTGTTTCTGAGCCAGTTTGACCGCCACTCGGGCCGAATAGGCGCCCTCGGCGAGTTTGCCCCCGGCGGCGATCAGTTCGGAGGCCATGAAGCCTTCGCCAAGGCGCAGGCCGAAGGAGAAGTTCCGGGACTGGCTGGACGAACAGGTGAGGACGAGATCTCCCAGGCCGGACAATCCGGTAAGGGTTTCCCCTTGGGCGCCCATCGCGGCGCCAAGGCGGGAGAGTTCGGCAAAGCCGCGGGCGGTCAGGGCCGCCTGGGCACTGGCTCCCAGCTTGCGCCCGACCACGGCCCCGCAGGCAATGGCCAGCACGTTTTTCAAGGCGCCGCCAATCTGCGTGCCCAGAATGTCGATCGAGGCATAGGGGCGGAAACAGGCTGATTGCAGCGCCTCGCACAGACTGAGTGCCGACTTCGCGGAACTGGCTGCGATGGTAACGGCAGTGGGCAAGCCCCGGGCCACATCATCGGCAAAGCTCGGGCCGGACAGCACGCCCGTTTCGATGCCGGGCAGTTCCTCGCTGACGACCTTGGACAGAAGCTTGCCGGAGGTCTGTTCAATCCCTTTGGCGCACAAGACCAGGGGACCGCGCACCTTGCCAGTGTCCTTCAGTGCAGCCAGGAGCGCACGCGTCGTCTGCGCCGGGGTGACCAGCAACAGGGCATCGGCATCGGCCACTTCGCCCAGGCTGGCCGTTGCATTCAGCGTTTCGTCAAAAGTGATACCCGGCAGATAGCGCGGGTTCTGGCGGCGGGAGCGGATATGGGAGACGGTTTCCGGTTCCCGTGCATACAGGCGGACGTCCCGCCCGGCCCGGGCGGCTGTCAGCGCCAGGGCCGTGCCCCAGGCGCCGCCTCCGATGACGCCAACTGTTTTAATGGCGCCCATTGCTCTGCCTTTCCACGCGCGTCCGTAATGTTTCAAGCTGCGCTCCAAATTCTTCAAAGAACAGGGTCACGTCAGCTGCTTCATCTGAAAACAGATCAATCCAGAACAGGCGGAACCTTATCGGGGCGCCACCGCTGCTTGGAGAGGTTTCGAAATGTTCCCAGGTGTCCGCGGGCTTTTCCCGGATTGTTCCGTGAAAATGCCGCCGCCGGTGCAGGCCGTCGAGACAATGGGGCACATTTTCGATGATGCGGTCCTGGTCTGCGAACGATTCGATTGCGATATCCAATGAAAGTCCGGTCTCTTCGCAAAACTCCCGCCGTGCGGCCTGAAGATAGCTCTCGCCCGGGTCCAGCGTTCCGCCGGGAACCTGAAGGCCAACATGCGGGAAGTCCGGTTCGGAGAAAACCAGAAGGTCACGGCCGCAGGTCAGATAGACATAGGCCTTATGGTAGACGCGCATTCTTTCAAAGTCTCCAAGGGCGAGCCGGACCAGGATGAAAGGGCCGGAAAGGAACCAGTAGGGGAGGGACTGGAAAATTTCCACCTTCAGGTGCCAATCGGACGCAGAAAGTCAAGGACAAGGCTGCGAAGCCATGCATGCCGACGGGCTCACCCTAGTCCAAACCTTGGTGTGGGAATATGGAAATCATTGAAAATGAACTTTATTTAACGCGGTGGTTTGAAGACTTGAACGCAATGCGTTCTCAGATCTTTTTATTTAGCCAAATAAGTAGAATTTTTCAGGGCTCCAGGAAAACACTTTCTCGCCACATATCATGCGCACCTACCGACTGCGCGGGCCAGACTTCTCCGGCAAGACCGGTGTGGCCAACCCGGCAGACTGCCCGGTTTCAGACCGGACATCCTTCCTGAAATCAGAACTTACATCCCAGTCCTACTTTCGAAACCACGGAGCAAATCCATGAAATTTTCGAATAAATTGGCTGTCGTGGCCACTGCTCTGGCCATGAGCGCTGCTGTCGCGTCACCGTCCTTTGCCTCCGACATTGTCGGGGCCGGATCAAGCTTCATCTATCCGGTTTTTGCCAAATGGGGCGATGCCTACCATAGGGAAACCGGCATCAAGCTGAATTACCAGTCCATCGGTTCCGGCGGCGGCATCAAGCAGGTTGAGGCCAAGACAGTCACCTTCGGCGCCAGCGACAAGCCGCTGTCGGATGCCGAACTCGACAAACACGGCATGACCCAGTTCCCGATGGTGATGGGAGGCATTGTGCCGATGTACAATATTCAGGGCATTAAGCCGGGAGATCTCGTGCTCGATGGGGAGACGCTCGCCAATATCTATCTGGGCAAGGTCACCAAATGGAACGCCCCTGAAATCGCAGCTCTCAATCCGGGTCTGAAACTGCCCAACCAGCCGATCGTGGTTGTTCACCGTTCTGACGGGTCCGGCACCACCTTCAACTTCACCAACTACTTGTCCAAAGTCTCTTCAAAATGGAAAAGCCAGGTTGGCTCCGATACGGCAGTTCAGTGGCCTGTCGGTCTGGGGGCGAAAGGCTCTGAAGGGGTGGCCAACACCATTAAGCAGACCGCTGGCTCCATTGGCTATAATGAATATGCCTATGTCATCCAGAACCATCTCGGCTACGCCCGGATGAAGAATTCTGCGGGCAAGGTGCTGCAGCCTTCGCTGAAAACCTTTGCGGCGGCTGCAGCCAATGCTGACTGGGCCCATGCGAAGAACTTCCGTCTGATCATCACCGACCAGCCCGGCGACCAGAGCTGGCCGATTGCCGCCTCCACCTGGGTGATCATTCACAAACAGCCCCAGGATCCGGCTGCAGCAGGCGAAGCGCTGAAATTCTTCGACTGGGCCTATCAGCATGGCCAGAAAGAAGCCAAGGCCCTGCAATATGTTGCGATCCCCCGTTCGGTCGTCAAACTGATCGAACAGTCCTGGTTGTCCATCCAGTCCAACGGCAAACCGGTCTTTACCAAAAACCACAGCTGAGCGCTGCCCGGACTGAAACACGTTCGACAGAGCGGGCCGGCCGCCCGGCCCGCTCTGCCGCTGCCAGCATCCCCCCGCAAGATCTTTCATTGCCTTCACCAGACGCCCAGCTGCAGGTTATCACCAACATGGCTTTTCAGGATCTTTCCAGCGCACCTGTTCCTGCCATTGAAGAGGGGCAACGGTCCCGGCGCGGTCCCACCGCCGATACCGTGTTCATCCGCCTGACCTGGGGCGCCGCCACCCTCACGGCTCTGGTCCTCATCGGTATTCTGCTGTCCCTCCTCCATGGCTCCCTGCCAGCCTGGCGCGCATTCGGCACCGGATTTCTGGTCAATGAGAACTGGAACCCGGCCAAGGATGTTTATGGCGCTGCCGCGCCGATTTTCGGGACGTTGGTCACATCGGCCATTGCCATGGTGATCGGGGTTCCGGTCAGCTTGGGCATTGCCATGTTTTTGACCGAGATGTGCCCGGACCGGCTGCGCATACCCATCGGCATTGCGATTGAACTCCTGGCCGGTATCCCGTCCATCATTTACGGCCTTTGGGGGTTCTTTGTATTCACGCCCTTCTTGCAGACAATCGTGCAGCCGGTCCTGATCAATTATTTGGGGCCGCTTCCGGTGATCGGGCCTCTGTTTGACGGGGCGCCCTATGGCATCGGCCTTCTGACCGCCGGTCTGGTTCTGTCTGTCATGATCCTGCCCTTCATGACATCCGTCTCCCGCGATATCTTCCTGACCGTTCCGCCGATGCTGCGCGAGTCGGCCTATGGCATGGGCATGACGACCTGGGAGGTCACGCGCTCCATCGTGCTGCCGTATACGCGCCGGGCACTGGTGGGCGGGTTGATGCTCGGTCTTGGCCGGGCGCTCGGGGAAACCATGGCGGTCACGTTCGTGATCGGCAATGCGCACCGGATCTCCGCATCGCTGCTGTCACCGTCCACCACCATTTCCGCTTCCATTGCCAACGAATTTTCCGAAGCGACTACACCGCTCTACACCTCAAGCCTTGTGGCGCTGGGGCTGGTTCTGTTCGCCATCACCTTCGCCGTCTTCTCCGCCGCCAAGATCCTGATCAGCCGGTCAGCACAACACTGAGGGTCCTGAGATGTCCAAAGCACTTTTGCACCGGCGCTATCTGGTCAACCGGCTCATGATGGGCGCTGCCCTTAGCGCAACCGCCTTCGGCCTGTTCTTTCTCTTTGCGATCCTCTGGTCCCTGGTCCAGAAGGGGCTGCCCGCGCTGACGCTCTCGCTCTTTAGCGAGATGACCCCGCCGCCCGGCTCTGATGGCGGTCTGGCCAATGCGATTTACGGCTCCGTGGTGATGACCGCGCTGTCAATCGTGATTGCGACCCCGCTGGACCTTCTGGCCGGAACCTATCTGGCGGAATATTCAAACCAGTCGAAGGTCGCCGCCGCAGCGATTTTCCTCAATGACATTCTGTTGTCCGCCCCGTCCATCGTCATTGGCTTGTTTGTTTATGCGACCGTTGTTGTCACCACCGGGCATTTTTCCGCCTATGCGGGCGCGCTCGCTCTGGCCCTGATCGGGCTTCCCGTCATCAATCGCACCACACAGGACATGCTGACCCTGGTGCCGGTTGAAATGCGCGAAGCGGCGGCCGCCCTTGGAACACCGCGGTGGAAAATCATGGTGTTCATCATCTGGCGGGCGGCGGCCAATGGCATCCTGACCGGGGTGCTGCTAGCGCTTGCCCGTGTCAGCGGCGAAACCGCTCCCCTTCTGTTCACGGCGCTGAACAACCAGTACTGGACCGCCAATCTCGGCCACCCCATGGCCAATTTGCCTGTGGTCATCTTCCAGTTTGCCATGAGCCCCTATGACGACTGGCAGCGGCTGGCATGGGGCGGGGCCCTGCTGATCACCCTGTCTATTCTCGCCTTGAACCTTGCATCGCGCCTTTTGGCCAAACGCCGGTCCCGGTGACGCCGCTGGACCTGCCCTGGAGATCTGCCATGACCACATATCTGGAGACTGCGCCGCTGACTATCACCGCGCCGCCGGTGCCACCCATGGCCGCCGGGGACGAGGCCCCGGGGGCCGAAAGGCCCGTCAAGATCGAGGTGAAGAACCTCAATTTCCACTATCAGAACGGGCACCATGTTCTCAAGGACATCAACATTTGCCTGCGCGACAAGAGCGTGACAGCCTTCATTGGTCCATCCGGCTGCGGCAAGTCCACTTTGCTGCGGACTTTCAACCGCATTTATGACCTCTATCCGGGCCAGAAGGCGGACGGGGAGATCCGGATCGGGGGGCAGAATATTCTCTCCCGCACTGTCGACCTGAACTGGCTGCGCTCCAGTGTCGGCATGGTGTTTCAAAAGCCGACCCCGTTTCCCATGTCGATTTTCGAGAATATTGCCTTCGGCATCCGGCTCTATGAAAAAGTTCCAAAACAGGAGATGGCCAGCCGGGTGGAGAACGCTTTGAGGGAAGCCGCGCTTTGGGACGAGGTGAAGGACAAGCTGCACCAGAGTGCGCTGGGCCTGTCCGGGGGGCAGCAGCAACGGCTGTGCATTGCACGGGCAATCGCGGTGAAACCGTCGGTCCTGCTTCTGGACGAACCGGCCTCCGCGCTGGATCCGATTTCAACCGCCAAGATCGAGGATCTGATCGAAACCCTGAAAAGCCACTATTGCATTGCCATCGTGACCCACAACATGCAGCAGGCCGCGCGGACTTCCCAATACACGGCCTTCATGTATCTGGGCGAGCTGGTGGAATTCGGCAGAACCGATATGCTTTTCAGTGCGCCGCAGGAACGGCGCACCAGCGACTATATTACCGGCCGGTTCGGATAGCTGGTCCCAGCCGGGGGAGCCGGAAAGCGGAAGACCCAGCCGGCAGAAGGCAGATCCGGCGGGCGGATGGACTGCGTGCAAACGGAAAGATCAGACCTTGGCGCCCTTCTTGCCCGCGCCCAGCACACCGGCCTGGTGCGCATCCAACGGCCAGCGGGGGCGGGGGGGCAGGCCCATATCGTCAACGGGGCCTTGCTGCAACCGTTCAATGCCCGCCCACGCAATCATGGCCGCATTGTCTGTGCACAGGCGCAGCGGCGGGGCCACAAACCGGGCGCCGGCGGTTTCGGCTGCGGTGGTCAGCGCTGATCGGATCTCCTGATTGGCCGCAACCCCGCCCGCAACCACGATCACTGGCCGGATGCCCGGGTGGCGGGTTTCGAACAGCTCCAGCGCGGACCGCGTCCGGGCGGCCAGCACATCGGCTACAGCGCGTTGAAAACCGGCACACAGATCCGCAATGGTCTGTTCATCCACAGGCTCCAGCTTTTTGGCCTGGGTGCGCAGGGCGGTTTTCAGACCCGCAAAGGACATGTCGAGGCCAGGCCGGTCGAGCAAGGGGCGGGGCAGTTTGAACCGGGTGACATCGCCCCTTGCTGCCATCTTTTCCACATGCGGGCCACCGGGATAGGGCAGGCCGAGCAGTTTGGCGGTTTTGTCAAAGGCTTCGCCAATGGCATCGTCAATGGTTGTGCCGAGGCGTTCATAGTCGCCGACGCCGCGCACCAGGAGAAACTGGCTGTGGCCGCCGGAGACCAGCAGCAGCACAAAGGGAAAGTCCAGGTCGTCGGTGAGCCGGGCGGTCAGGGCGTGGCCTTCCAGATGGTTGACACCAACGAGCGGTTTGCCAGAGGCCAGTGAGATGGCTTTTGCGGTCATGAAACCGACAATGACGCCGCCGATCAGGCCTGGCCCGGCGGTGGCGGCAATCGCGTCGATCCCGTCCCAGCCGCAATCTGCCTCGTCCAGGGTTTGCTGGATTATCCGGTCGAGGATCTCGATATGGGCCCGTGCGGCAATCTCCGGAACGACGCCGCCAAACTCCGTATGTTCATCAATTTGCGAGCGGATCGTATTTGATAAGATGGTCTTGGCGCGGGGCCCCCGGACAACCGCGGCTGCGGTTTCATCGCAGCTGGTTTCGATCCCCAGAACGGTCAGATCGCTTGGCATGGCATCTTGATTGACTGAAGTCATTGGTTTTGCAATCGCGGCCTGTGATAGGACAATGGCACGAACACTTCATTTCCGGTCCGGCGGCTGGTCTGCCGGGCGTAGCATCTGGACGGTAAACCTTGCAATCAAATCCTTTGCGTATCGGCACCCGGGGCAGCGCGCTGGCGCTGGCACAGGCCCATGAAACCCGTGACCGGCTGATGGCGGCCCATGATCTTGCTGAAGAGGCCTTTCAGATCGAGGTGATCAAAACCTCCGGTGACCGCATCCAGGACCGGCCCCTGTCGGAAGTGGGCGGCAAAGGGCTCTTTACCAAGGAAATTGAAGAAGCGCTTCTGGACGGGCGGATCGATCTGGCCGTTCATTCGTCCAAGGATATGCCGACAGTTCTGCCGCAGGGGCTGGCGCTGACCGCCTTCCTGCCCCGCGAAGATGTCCGTGATGCCTTTCTGTCCCCCAAGGCGAAGACCCTGAATGACCTGCCTCAAGGGGCGGTGGTCGGCTCCAGTTCCCTGCGCCGCCAGGCCATGATCAAACGGCTGCGGCCGGATCTTGAGGTGGTCATGTATCGCGGCAATCTCCAGACACGGCTGCGCAAGCTGGCAGAGGGGGAGGTGGATGCCACACTGCTGGCGGCGGCTGGGCTCAACCGGCTTGGCCTGCAAGGGGAAGTCACCAGCCTTCTGGAAACGGACCAGTTCCTGCCGGCGGTCGGGCAGGGCGCGATCTGCATTGAAAGCCGGGAAAATGATAGCGCCACCCTGGACATGCTGGCGGCAATCCATGACCGGGAGACCCAGATCCGGTTGGAGGCTGAGCGCGCCTTTCTGGCCGTTCTGGATGGCTCCTGCCGGACGCCCATTGGCGGTCTGGCGGTGATCCGGGGGGATCAGATCCATTTTCAGGGTATTGTGCTGAAACCCGATGGCAGTGCCGCGCATGCGGCCGAACAGACAGGCCCATTGGAAGAGGCAGTCCAGATCGGGCTTTCCGTCGGAGAGACCCTGAAGGCAAAGATGGGGCCGGGTTTCCTGGCGGGGAACTAGGGGATGCGCTTTCTGGTGACACGGCCGCAACCGGATTGCCACCGGACCGCAGATGCGCTCCGGGCCGCTCACCACCGCGCTGATGAAGCGCCGCTCCTGACCTTCTCGGCCAGACCCCCGGAGCAGTTTGATCTGACGAATGTGACTGCAATGGCCATCTCCAGCCGCCGCACGGTCTCCGTATTGCGCGGCCATGCCCAGTTTGCCGATCTGGCACGGCTGGCGGTTTACACCGTTGGCGATTCGACTGCGGAGGCCAGTCGTGCGGCGGGATTTTCAACCGTTCGCTCTGCCTCGGGCAATGTGGCGGCCCTTGCACAGCTGATCGCAGAGGATCCGCAGACGGTCGGCAGCGGCAGTATTCTTTATCCGGCGGCCCGGGACCGGGCGGGAGATCTGGAGGGGCTGCTGCAGGCGCGGGGCATTTCCTGCCGCGTGTGCCCGGTCTATGCGATGATGCCCGCGCAGGCCTTGCCCGGGGAGGTGAGTCGCGCCCTGGCTGGCGGGCTTTATGACGGCGTTCTGATCTTTTCCAGGCGCACGGCTGCCACGTTTTCAAAGCTGCTGGGCGCGGCCGGGCTCGATCACATTTTGCCCCGATTGCGGGTCTATGCGCTCTCTGAGCAGGCCGGCGCACCGCTGGCCAGCCTTACGCAGGTGGAAGTCGCTGAGTTTCCGGCGGAAAAAGCACTTCTGGAGCTGGTTTTAGGAGAGTCTTAACCAGAACCGGGGGAGTCGTTGTTTTGCAGCGCGCAAAAGTCTGGGCCGCAGCGGTACCGCTTCGCAAAGAGGTGTGTATAGTGAAGGGTGGAACCTGAGCAAAAAGGGTTCAGGAGGAGTAGAGATGGCGACGGACAACAAATCTTCTGGCGGAACATCCTCTTCAGGCGGCGCCAAAGGCGGAGCCTCGGACACGCCGGGCAGCAGCGCCAAGCCTTCTGCGAGCGCGGGGGCGGCATCCAAGCGGCCCGTGACGATTGATCTGAAAGCCAAAGAAGTTGCCGACAAGCCGGGCAGTGCGTCTTCCGGCAGCAGTGCGTCAGCCAGCGTGCCGAAATCCGGATCCGCCTCAACGGCTGCAGGCAAGCCGGGCGCATCCAGTGCTGGCGCGGCAGGGGCCGCCTCATCCCCCCCGCGGCCGGGGGCTGCTGGAAGTTCTTTGCCGAGCGGGGGCAGCGGCCTCAGAGCAGCCGATACGTCTTCGTCATCATCATCGTCCCGGCCTTCGACTGCCGCTTCATCCTCCAGTTCGTCTGCTTCGGGCAGTTCGGCGCCGTCTTCCGCTTCCTCCTCCGGGACCAAACCGGGATCTGCTTCGGGCAGCAGTGCTTCCAAACCCTCCGCAAGCTCAAGCTTTTCCAATCCTCCGGCTGCCGAGGATCGGGGTGGAGTTGGAGCCTTCGGTGTTCTGATTGCCGCTGTGATTGGCGGGATCATCGTGCTGGGCGGTGGTTTCGGGCTGCATCAGGTGGGTCTTTTGAAGATGACGCCGGAGAAGGATCAGCAGCTGGTCAGCGCGCTGTCACGGGCAGAAGGACGGATTTCCGAACTGGAACAGGAGCTTGGATCCGTTCGAACTTCGGTCCAGGGGCAGGATGCCAGCCAGGCGGTTGCCGCTTTGGAGCGCAAGCTGGCGGCTTTGGAGAGCGATCTGGAAACGGCTGTTTCCTCAGCAACTGACGGGGCAGGCTCTGCGGTGGAGGCTTTGAAGTCCGACTTTGAGACTTTCCGTAATTCCGTTGAGATCGGGGCAGGTGGCGCCGGGGTCACCGTCAACCTTGCGCCCCTGGAAGAGCGGCTTGCCAAGCTTGAAAGTGCGACGACCTCGTCTAGCAGCGAGGCAGATAGGCTGACAGGGTCCCTGTCCGGGCTGGAAGGCCAGCTCACCAGCCTCAAGACGCAGATCAGCGAGGTGGAGGCCCGATTGCAGACGACAGAAGCGGCTGCCAAGACGGCCCAGACGGCTGTGTCCACAGCGGATGTTTCCTTGAAAACCCTCGCCGACAGTCAGGCCCGGGCCTCGGAAACTCTCTCTGGTCTTTCCGCTGACCTCAGCGCGGCAGGCGCATCCAGCAAGAACGCGCTGGATCAGATCCGCAGTGAACTGACGGCCCTGTCTGCGCGGCTCCAGCAGGTGGAAACCACCATGGGCGATGCCACCGCCCGCGAAGTGGCAGCGCGGGCGCTGTCCGTCTCCGCGCTGAAATCGGCGGTGGATTCCGGCCGGCCCTATGAAACGGAACTTGCAGCGGTGAAAGCCGGTCTCCCGGCGGATATCGATCTTGCCGCGCTGCAGGCCCACGCCAACACCGGTGTCGAGCCCGTCTCCGTTCTGATTGCCCAGTTTCCGCCAGTGGCGCGGGAGATCTACCAGACCTTTTCCCAGCCGGACCATTCAGAGGATGTTCTGGACAGCCTTCTGGCGAGCGCAAAGTCGATCGTGTCGGTGCGCGGGCCCGGAGATGCGGAGGGTACAGGTCCGGAAGCGGTGTTACGGCGCATGGAAAATGCGGTCTCCAGGGGGGATCTGCAGGGCGCGGTTGCCGCCTATCAGGACCTGCCGGAAACGGCAAAGGCGGTTGGCAATGACTGGATTGCCCGTGCAGACGCGCGCGTCGAGGTGGATGCGCTGACAGACAAGGCGTCGCAGGAAGTGCTGAAAGCACTTGCGGCGAAGGACAGTTGAGTGGCTGTCAGCCACCAGCACCGCCAAATGATGTTTGAGCCGGGCAGGCCCGGCAACGCTTGGGAGCGAGCTACATGATCCGCGTCTTTCTCTTTTTCGGGATGGTGTTTCTCCTTGCGCTGGGATTCACCTGGATGGCGGACTTGCCCAGCATGGTGCGGGTCAGCTGGAACGGATATGTCTGGGAACAGCCGCCGGTGGTTGCGGCGCTGGTGGCTGGCATTTTGCTGGCGGTGTTTCTGGTTATTGTCTGGGCGGTCCGGGTGGTTCTCAAATCGCCCCAGATTGCGGGCCGTTTCTTCCGGCAGCGGCGCAAGGACAAGGGCTATGCCGCTCTGTCCGCAGGCCTGATTGCCCTGGGGACGGGCGATGCGAAACTGGCCCGGCGCCATGCTCTTGAGGCGGACAAGCTTCTGCCTGTTGAACCGGCAGCCAAGCTTCTGCTGGCCCAGACCGCTCAGCTTGCGGGCAAGGATGACGAGGCTCGCCAGCGCTTTGAAGCCATGCTCGATGCGCCTGAAACCAAGGCGCTTGGCCTGCATGGGCTGTTTGTGGAGGCCGAACGCCACAAGGAACCGGTCGCGGCCCGCCATTATGCGGAAGAAGCGGCCAAGACCGCGCCCGGCCTGGAATGGGCCGGAAAGGCGGTGCTTGGGTATCAGGCCGTGGCCCATCACTGGGACGAGGCGCTGAAGACCCTTGAGCGCAACTATGCCGCCAAGCTTCTGGACAAGAAGAGCTACCGGCGCCAGCGGGCGGTGATCCTGACCGCCCTGGCCATGAAACTGGAAGACGGCGAGCCGGAACGGGCTTATTCCCTGGCCAAGGAAGCCCATGGCCTGGCGCTGGATCTGGTGCCCGCCGCCGTTCTGACCGCGCGTCTGGCAACCCGCCGGGCGGATCTGCGCAAGGCCGCCAAGGTTCTGGAAGCCACATGGCGTCTGGCCCCCCATCCCGAGCTTGCGGCCGCCTATGCCCATGTGCGCTCCGGTGATTCGGCTGTCGACCGGCTGAAACGGGTGAAATCACTGGCTGCGCTGCGGGCGGGCAGCCCCGAGGGCGGGCTGGCCGTTGCCCGGGCCGCGCTGGAAGCCCGTGAATTCGATGAGGCCCGGGGCGAACTGAAGAAGGTGCTGCAAAGTGATCCCTCCCGGGCCGCCTTTTTGTTGATGGCCGAGCTGGAAGAAGCAGAACATGGCGATGAGGGCCGCATGCGCGGCTGGCTTGCCCGGGCCTTGAAGGCGCCGCAGGACAAGGCCTGGATTGCAGATGGCCTCGTCTCTGCCGACTGGCACCCGGTCTCCCCGGTCACCGGAAAGCTGGATGCCTTTCAATGGCAGGTGCCCGGCAGCGCGCTGGAAGAAGACGAAGAGCTTGTGCTGGAGGACAGCCTGTTCGAGGCGCCGGCGCTGCCGGTTGCACCTGCTGTCCCTGCCGCAGCCGCGCCTGCAGCGGCAGCCGCTGACGCGGCCACGTCGGCTGAGGCCGCTGACATGCCTACTGTTGACCTGACGCCGGTCGGAAAAGCGGACCCGGTTCAGCCGTCAGAAGCGCCCGCAGCCGAAGCGCCCGCTGCTGACGGTCCGGCAGCACAGGCGGCTCCCGAGCCGGCGGCACAGGCCGCCCCCTCTGATGCCAAAAAGGGTTATGAGGGCACGACAGATGATGTGCGCCACAGCCCGCCGCTTTCGGACCTGCCGGACAGCTCTGCAGCTTCCGGCAGCCCTGCTGCTGCGGCGACCGGGGCAGACAGACCAGAGACAGCAGCTACATCTGCCACCGCCAAGGCGGCCGCACCGCCTGCACAGAGCAGCGCCAAAGACAGTGCCGCTTTCGCTGAAACGGCCTCAGACAGGGATCCCAAGGGCGCCAATACTCCAAAGGCTTCTGTTCAGCCCGCTGCCGCCGCCCACTCTGCGGCGGGACAGGACGCAACACCGGGCAATGGTGCCTCCGAGGAGAAGGCGGACCGTCTCAACCAGCCGATCCAGTTTCCCCTTTCCCGTATGCCCGACGATCCGGGGACCGAGGAGGAGGACGACACCTTGGCAAAGAGCCCCCGTCCGCGGTTCTTCAATTGACGGCGAACTCCCGCCTGGCTGCCCGTCTGATCTGCCCGGCTGATCTGTCTGGGCTAGGTGCGTGTTGGCTCATGGGCACGGGCTGAGCCGTTTCAGGTCAGGTGGGGTGTGCTTCTTTTGGGAGCATGTGGATTTCCGGCAAAGATCCTTTGCCAAGCCTCTTGCATCTCGGTCAAAGCTCCGGTAATTAGCGGCCCACTCGAGAGCGTTCGAGACGGCGCACCAACCGGTCGCCAAGCCTGGTTTTCAAGGCATGCTGCTGTAGCTCAGCTGGTAGAGCACGTCATTCGTAATGATGGGGTCGGGGGTTCGAGTCCCTTCAGCAGCACCATCTTCCCCAAGCGACCAAAACTGCAAAATGACGAGCTTGGCGGGACCTGCGCCGAGTGTCGTTTTTACACTCCATCAAGACATACTTTGCTGCTGATGAAAGTGGCGCTTGGTATTATCCAAAGTCTCAAATGCGGACAAAGCAGACGCCGTTCCGCCTCGAAAGCACTTTGGGATCTATCCTGCTATGAAGAGGGCGGATTATGAAGAGGGCGGATCGTCAAGGGAGCAATTGAGCACTCGGGACGGAAGGGTTGACCAATGAGAGAATGTCGCTAAGCACTGTGCGGAGGCTAGGTCTCAGTAACCCGGTTTCCATCGGATATCATTCCTTCCAAGGTTGAGGAAATTGAGAGAATGAATGAGAAGAATTTGGTCGTTAACGATTTCCGCGTCGCAACGACAGAAGGAGGAGTGCTAAGGACTTCGTGCTCAATCCAGAATGACGGTGTAGCCGTAGACATGTGGTTTGAGGTGTCAGGCTTTCCCAAAGACAGCACTATCGAATCTGCAGATGCATTTTTTGCGCCGTGTCTACTTCTTGGCCTTAAGCACAACTTGCCAATAGTTTTCGACGTTCCTGTCTCTGAGTGTATTGCTCATCAGCGTGCCGACCTGATCTACATTTTTGGGACACAGTTGGGCTTTAACCCTAGGCTAAAGGTTAAAGTCTCCGAGCCAATAGCGATTGATCGCAAGGTGACAGGTGCTATTACTGGTTTCTCTGCAGGTGTCGACAGTTGGTTCTCGCTCAAAGAAAATCTCATTGAGTGTCAACTGCACACAAAAAAGTTAACACATTTGCTTGTGAGTGACGTTGGGGCAAATACCACGGAAGAGAAGCAGCAGCAGGTGCTCGCCCAAGCAAGGGATGTCGCAGCTGAATTTCGGTTGGGACTGGTAAGTGTGAAGAGCAATATGGCCGACGTTCTAAAAATGAATTTTCAACGTACACACACCGCTCGCAATGCGTCTGTAGCGCATCTGCTAACGTCGATCGCCAACACCTACTATTATTCTTCAGCAGACACTTATGATTACGCAGGCGTATTTCCAACGGACGACATGGCGTACGCAGACACGATAATCCTTCCACTTCTTTCTACTGTTTCGATGACCCTTCGCTCTACAGGCTCCGCTTTCACCCGGGCTGAGAAGACGCGTGAGATTCTCAGTATTCCTGGAATTGGCGAGCGCCTTGACGTTTGCGTCGCTCACAATCACAAAGGAGAGAAAATCAATTGCGGGGCTTGTTGGAAGTGCTCTAGGACTCTGTTGACGCTCGAAGCCTTTCAGGCCCTTGATCAGTTTGAGCATGCATTTGATTTAGATGCCTACGGCAAAAAACGCAGCCAACGTATTTCAGAATTTTCCGCGAGTAAAAAACCAACTGAGCGCGAAGCGTTCAAGCTTGCTAGCGAAGCCGGTCTGACTGGTCCTATATTGCTTCATCAGGCACAATCGGTCGGAGTAAGAGCGGCGAAGCGCCTAAAGCGCGCCTTGAAAGTATTGCTGTAAAGAGGGTCTCGGCGGTGATTGCATACGTTGCTTTCGGGATTTTGCTAGGGTCTGTGGACATTTAGCGCAATGCGATGATCGTTGCTGCCAGGTTCCATGAGGCTTGATAGCTGGTATCGGTTTTATCGTATCTTGTATTTATGCCTCTGAACTCTTTGATTTTGCTGAAATAGTTTTCGATCAGATGACGCCACTTGTAGGTTTCTTCGTCGTGCGGAATGTGAACGCGACGATTGGTTTTAGCCGGAATGATGGCTTGTGCCTGGCGAGCATCGAGGTCTTCGCGCAAGGAATTGGCATCGAATGCCTTATCGGCAAGCATGGCGCTAAATTCCAGACTGTCGATTAGGTCTGGCACACCAACGATTTCACTGCGCTGGCCGGGTAGAAGCTTGAAGCGCACCAGATTGCCTAACGCATCGGTGAGTGCCAGAACCTTGGTGGTCAATCCGCCTTTCGAACGCCCGATGGCCTGATTGAGAGTCCCCCTTTTGCGCCACTCGCTTTCTGGTGGACGCTGATGATCGTGCCATCGACAAGAACATTTTCAAAGTCGGGATCACCGATACAGCCTCGAAAAGTCGCTGAAACACACCGCGTTGGGCCCATCGGCGGAACCGCCGAAACACACTGTTCCATTCGCCAAATCCTGATGGGAGATCTCGCCAGGGACCGCCAACGCGAACCTTCCACAGCACCGCTTCAAGAAACAGTCGGTTGTCCCTTGATGTCCGGCCTCGATCCCGGATGCTGCCGGGAAGCAACGGTTCTATGACCGCCCAGCTCTTATCCGTGATGACAAAACGTTCGCTGCGCATGGGAGCCTCCTCAAAAGGAAGCTTGATGATGTGGACGCCCCTGCCTGGACCTGTCACGGTTTGATTCCGCCCCGAGTTCTCATTTAAGCGGCCCTGGCTTCGAATGCCAATGGGCTTTTCCATGCCAAAGCCGAGTGTCTTCAGCGCGGATTGTAGAAACCGTTGATATATTGGAAGATGGCTATCTCTGCATCGAGACGTGTCGGCCATGACCATTGCCACAGAAACTTGGCCTTGACCGTTTTGAAATAGGTTTCGACCGCTGCATTGTCATAGCAGTTTTCGGTCCTGCTCATCGACACCTGGAACACGTGCTGGTGTGGGATCGTCCGTATGCAGGAAAAACGAGAGGAATTTTAGGGTCTCTGGTTACGGCCGGTTGAGACATTTACCTTCTTGCGATGCATGCAGATCCGCTCGCAGGCAGTGACCAGAGCATCCCGGTCATGAAAGGCATAGTCCAGATCCGGCAGTGTCCGACCCGAAGACACGGGTGAAGGTTCGGACCGCAGATATAGGATGCCCTTATGACTGAAGAGATATTAATTGCGCTTGGTTGTCTAATTCCGGCCTCACAGTCAAGTCCCAAGCCTTGTTGCCTCCTCACCAGGTCCACGGTTGTCTTCGAAGTCGCTGCCAGCAGGGTCTGTGGAGCGCTTCATGATA
>NZ_JBSWYG010000025.1:0-82746 GCF_056160985.1 Roseibium sp. AWQ4_290 | reverse complement strand
TTCCAACTCAACGAAAGACGCTTCCTCGACGTGGCCCGGATCAACTGGCATTCGCGCAAACCGGGGATCCTTCAGCCAATTGTGGATCATATTGGCATTCGCAGAATACCGCCGCGCCACCTGTGCAACCGATGTACCGGGAAGAACCGCTTGCGCGCAGATCTCCCGCTTCTCCTCATCAGACCAAATCCGCCGTTTCCTTCGATTACTCATTAAGGGCCCTTAAGTGTCCATTTAGATAAGTGGACACTTAAGGCAGCAAACGGCAACACGTTAGGTCGGGTTCAACGGACGCACACTTTTTAACCGGCAACATCGAAAGGCCTCGGAAACTCTCCGCCCCGAGGCCTTTTTCGTGCGGAGAGCAGAAAAAATCAGGCCGGCACCTGGGTCCCGGCCTGACAAGTTAGGAAATCTGCCGCGTTCAGAGATCGTGAGAAGATCCCTCCGCCGGTTCTCCCCTTATGCAGGAGCGGCTTCGCCGGCCCCTCCAGTCTCGTTATCGGGCCCGTCTGCCGTATCCCCTTTGTCCTGCGCCCCGCTGCCGGAGGGCGTTGCGGTGGGGGTGGACGTGGGACGAGGAATGCGGAACCAGGCCACATAGAGAGCCGGCAGGAAGAGGAGCGTTATCATCGTTCCGGCGATGATGCCGCCCATCATGGCGAAGGCCATCGGCCCCCAGAAAACCTCGCGAGAGATCGGAATCATGGCAAGCGAAGCTGCCGCCGCCGTCAGCATGATCGGGCGCATGCGGTTGACGGTGGCTTCAAACACCGCATCCCAGGCTTCCATGCCATCCCGGCGCAGATCCTCGATCTGGACCACCAGAATGACCGAATTCCGGATCAGGATTCCGACCAGAGCCAAGACCCCGAGCAGCGCCACGAACCCGAGCGGTGCACCGCTCGGCAGGAGCGCAGCCACGACGCCGATCAGCCCGAGCGGCGCCACCGCGATCACCAGGAACAGGCGCTGGAAGCTCTGCAGCTGGAACATCAAGATTGTCAGCATGGTGAAGATCATCAGCGGGGCCACGGCCGCAATCGGGCCTTGCGACTTCGCGCTTTCTTCCACCGCACCACCGGTCACGATCTTGTAGTCCGGCGGCAACTTGGCCTGCAGCGCATCAATCTCAGGCTTCAGCTGCTGCACAATGGTTGCGGGCTGATAGGTGTCATTGATGGCGGCCTTGACGGTCACCGTCGGGGCCCGGTCCCGGCGCCAGATCACGGGCTGTTCAAGCTCGTAGCGGATATTGGCAATGGCCGAGAGCGGGATCGATTCATTGTCCGAGGTCGGGACCTGGAGCTGCTGGATCGTCTCGATCGAATGCCGTTCCTCATCCTTGGCCCGCGAGACCACATCAATCAGATAGATGTGATCGCGGATCTGGGTCACCGTGCTCCCGGCCACAATGCCGTTCAGCAAGGTGGCAATGCTCTGCGAGGTTATGCCGAGTTGGCGGGCCTTGTCCTGCAACAGGTCAATCTTCACAACCCTGCCCGGTTCGTTCCAGTCATAGGCCACGTTCATCGTATTCGGGTTTGCGCCCATGACCGCTGCGACTTCGCGGGAATATTTCACCACTTTGGCAATGTCCGGCCCGCTGATCCGATACTGGATCGGACGGCCAACCGGCGGCCCGAGTTCCAGCAGCTTCACATAGCCGTCAATGCCAACGAAGTCTTTTGCAATCACCTTTTCAAGACGGGACCGCACCCGGTCGCGGGCTTCCAGGCTCTTGGACACAATCACCAGCTGGCCAAAGCTCGGCTGGGGCATCTGCACATCATAGGACAACAGGAAGCGCACCGCGCTGCGGCCGACATAGGTCGACCAGTGGTCAATGTCCGGATCGTCCTTCAGATAGGTTTCGAACCGCGCGACCTGGGAGGCCGTTTCGGTGATGGAGCTGTTTCTGGGCAGGTTGAAGTCAACGATCAGCTCCGGCCGGTCCGAGGACGGGAAGAACTGCTGCTGGACAAACCCCATGCCATAAAGCGACGTGGCAAAAACAGCCACCGTGATCAGAATGGTGAGCCAGCGGAAGCGCATCGCGACCCGCAGCAACGCCTCGAAAGTGCGGCCGAAAACACCTTTGCTCTCATGATGGGATTTCAGCTTCCTCGGCAGGAAGGTGACGCCCAGAAGCGGGGCGAACAGAACCGCCACGATCCAGGAGAGAAGCAGCGAAATAGTGATGACCTCAAACAGGGAGAAGGTAAACTCCCCCGCATTGCTGTTGTTAAGACCTACGGGAATGAACCCGGCCACAGTCACCAGTGTTCCGGTGAGCATGGGAAAGGCGGTGGAGGTGTAGACATAGGTTGCCGCCTTTTCCAGCGGGTCGCCGCGCTCCAGACGCGCCACCATCATCTCCACCGCGATCATGGCATCATCCACCAGCAGCCCAAGCGCGATGATAAGCGCGCCCAGTGAAATCCGCTGCAGCGGTATGCCGAGATATTCCATGAAGATGAAGGTCATGGCCAGAACGAGCGGGATCGACAGGGACACCACGAACCCGGCCCTGAGGCCCAGGCTGATGAAACTGATCGCGAGCACGATCACAACCGCCTCGAAAAGGGCTTTGGTGAACCCGCCCACGGCCTCTTCCACCACATGGGGCTGATCGGCGACAAGATGAACGCCGACCCCGACGGGCAGCTGGGCCACCGCCTTTTCCATCTCCGCGTCCAGCGCTTCGCCAAATTTCAGCAGGTTGCCGCCCGGGCGCATGCCAATGGCAAGGCCAATCGCTGGCTGGCCGTTAAAGCGGAACAAGTTCTCGGGCGGGTCCTCATAGCCCCGGCTCACGGTCGCCACATCGCTCAGGCGGAAAAACCGGCCGTCGACCCGCAGGTTTACGTTTTCCAGATCCTTTTCCGAGGTGAACTGGCCATCCACCCGCAGACTGACCCGTTCAGGCCCTGCCTGCAGCACGCCCGACGGCACCACCGCATTCTGCGCCTGAAGGGTGGACACCACACTGTCCTGTGAAATGCCCATGGCCGCCAGTTTGCGGGTGGAGAATTTCAGGTAGATAACCTCGTCCTGGGCTCCGACCAGATCGACTTTCCCCGCATTGGGCACGGTCAGAAGCCGGCTGCGCACCTGTTCGGCATAGTCGCGCAGCTGGCGGAAGCTGACCCCATCGGCGGTGAAGGCATAAATATTGCCATACACATCGCCGAAATCGTCATTAAAGAAAGGGCCCACTACGCCATCGGGGAAATCTGACTCGATGTCCTCGATCATGTTGCGCACCCGTTTCCAGGTGGGCTTCACGTCCTTGGCCTTGGTCGTGTCCTTCAGGTTCACGTACACAATCGTCGTGCCTGGGGTCGTCAGGCTCCTCGTATAGTCCAGATTGTCCAGTTCCTGGAGCTTCTTCTCGATCCGGTCCGTAACCTGATTAATCGTTTCTTCGGTCGAAGCACCCGGCCACTGAGCCTGGATCAGCATCGTCTTGATGGTGAAATCCGGATCTTCCTGACGGCCCAGATTGGTGTAGGAAAAGACCCCGGCAATGACCGAGACAATCATGAAATACCAGATCAGCGACCGGTGCTGGAGCGCCCAGTCGGAGAGGTTGAAAGACTTCATTTTCAGTGCTCCGAGCTCTGCGCGATTTTTTGTCCATCCGTCAGGCTGTGAACGCCTGCAGTCACGATGCGGGCCCCCGGCTCCACACCGGCAGCAACGGTAAACGTCTTTTGAGTCCGGCTATTGACCTTGATCTCCACCTGGCGGACGGCCGCAGCCTGCTCATCCACCTCCCAGACAAAGGTCTTGCCGTCTTTTTCCAGGAGCGCCGTCAGCGGCAAGTTGATCTGCTTGTTCCCGCCATTGGCGGGCCAGGCGCGGACCAGGGCGCCGAAACGGTAATTTGCGGAAGGATCGTCCAGGGTCATGCGGAACCGCTGGGTCCGGGTCGTGCTGTTGGCGCGCGGGGCAACCTCGCGCACCTTGGCAAGCACCGGCTTGGTCTTGAACGCCTGCAAGGAAACCTCGAATGTCCGGTTCCGGAGCTTCGAAACGAGGTCTTCGGGAATGTCGACAACTGCATCCCGGGCGTCCAGCCGTGCCAGAGTGATAACGGTTTCGCCAATGGCGACAACCTCGCCCACATCCACATCCGTATGGGTGACCACCCCGTCAAAGGTCGCGACCAGGCGGGTGTAGCTGAGCTGTTCTTCAGCCTTTTCCAGTTCTGCCTTGGCGCTCCTTACACTGGCCTCAGCACTCTTGCGTGTTTCGACCGCCGAATCCAGTGTGGACTCCGCGGTCACGCCGGTTTTGACCAGAGCGATCGACCGTTTCTCCGACGCTTGCGCATTGTCCAATTGGGCTTCTGCCGCCGTCAGGCTGGCTTCGGCCGACCGCTTGGAAAACTCATAGATAGCCGGGTCAAGTTCTCCGATCACATCGCCTTTCTTGACGATGTCACCGACATTGACATTGCGTTGGATCAGACGGCCGAGAACCTGAAAGCCAAGATCCGTGCTGTAGCGGGGCTCTACCGTACCGGTGAAGACATCTTCGGACGAAAGTTCAGCCTTCGCAACAGTCGACAGGACCGGACGGAGAGCCTCAGCTTGTGTTTCGGTGTCATGTTCCTGACACCCGGCAACCAGCACAAGGCCCAAAACGGCACAGAGGCCAAGCAACGTGCGCATCAGTCTTTTCCTTCGTTCTCGGCAATCACCTGCACACCCGGGAAGAGGTACTGCACCCCGGCCGTGACAACTTCGTCCCCCTCTCTCAAACCATCAGACACAAACAGCAGTTCGGTTTCGTGCCGGGAGAGGGTGACATCCTGCAAATGCACCTTTGACGTTGCCGGATCGACCACCCAGACTGCCGGTTTTCCGTCTTTCGACATGAGCGCGCTCCAGGGCAGGATCGCCACATGGACAGGCTTGAATTTTGCGGTCCCGGCAATCGGGGCGCCCAGGGTCATTTCCTGCGGCGGCGAGTCAATCGCCGCTTTCACCCGCACCGTGCCAGTGGTGCTGTCGATGGTCGGTGAAATTTCCCGCACATGGGCAAGTGCAATCACTTCGGGATTGGAGATCAGACTCAAGCTGAAATCGGGGGCGGCCGGTTGCGTGGCAAAGAGCGATTCATGCACCTTGAACACCGCATCCCTGGCTCCGTCCCTGGCCACGGAAAAGATCGTGCCGCCAGCCTCCACCACCTGCCCAACTTCAACTGAGCGGGCCGTAATCACGCCGTCCTCTTCGGAGCGAAGCACTGTATCGTCCAGTGTCTGCTCGGCTTCTGACAAATTCGCCTTGGCCGCTTTCTGATTCCCCTGGGCTACCCGATAGGCTTCTTGTGCGCTGTCATAGTCGCTGCGGGTGGAAAAGCCCTTGTCGAGCAGTGACTTCTGCCTTTTGAGAGTCAATTTGGCCTGAGTCAGAACAGCTGTCGTAGAGACCACATCGGCCTTGGCCGATTCCAGTTCCGCCATTTTTTCCTTCTGCTCAAGACGGGCCAGCACTTCTCCTTTGGTGACGTGGTCTCCCACATCCACATAGCGCTCGCTGACCCTGCCAGTCACTCGGAAGGCAACATCATTCTGGTATCTTGCCTCTACCTCTCCGGAGATCACCAGATAGGGGGAATAGTCGGTGAAATGCGCCGTCACGGTTTTAACTGCAATAGCGCCTTCTGCCTGAACCTGAGCCGTTTCACCGGCCAGGGCACACACCGCAAACACCGCTGCGGCCATCCAATTTTTCACGATCATGACCTTTCGCCATTCCAAACACGGCAGCCCGCACCGTCGCAAAACGCACAGAAGAAGCCTCTTATTGACTGACTAGTTAGTCAATAATTTTCTTGATGACAAGTCCCTCATGGGATATCTCCTAGGCATCGGTAAATTATTTATAAGCAGGCCGGGCGCCTCCCAGCACCGGCCACACCAAAGCCTGGGGAGACAAAACGTGGCTGTGCAGCGCCGGAAGTCAGAACGGCCGGGGGAGATTCTCCAGGCCGCCTTCGAAGAATTTTCGCAACACGGATTTGCCGGAACCCGCCTTGACGACATCGCGACCCGCGCAAATGTCACGAAGGGAACGATCTATGTTTATTTCGACAGCAAGGAAACCTTGTTTGAATCCATGGCCCAGGACCTGATGACTCCGGTCATTCAGGATATCGACAAGCTTCTGGCTTTTGAGCCCGACAGCCCGGAAGAGGTCTTGCGCGCCTTCCTCTCCTTTGCCTATGACAACGTGACCCGGGACCGTCAGAAACGGGAGCTGATCCGGCTCCTGGTGCTGGAATCCCGGCGCTTCCCCCAACTGACCCGCGCCCATTATGCCGCGTTCACCGCCCCTGTCCTGAACAAGCTCAAGAGCCTCCTGACGCAGTTCCGAGACGACCAGAAGATCCGCGATGCGGCTGCTCTGGATATTCCGGAGATTTTTCTGGGCCCTGCCATTTCCCTTACGGTCTGGAGGCTCTTGTTCAGTGACGCGCCGGAGATCGACACGGACGAACACAAGGACGCTATTCTGGACGTCTTGCTGCGCGGCCTCATCCCACCTGAGAAAACGATCTGACCCCTTGCCGGCCGTTTTCCAAGAGCTGGCAGCAGTCCGGCCGCAAGGGGCCTTCGGCGGTTTTATGCGGCCGCAACATCGGAGAGGAAGCGGTCCACTTGGGAGCGCAGCTCTTCCGTCCTTGTCGTCAACTCCCCTGACGCCTGCACCACATGTTCTGCCGATGCAGCCGTCTGATCGACAGCTCCCGAAAGGTCCGTGATGTTAGTCGTAACGATTTCGGTTCCCTCAGCCGCCCGCTGCACATTCTGGGAGATTTCATTCGTGGCGGTGCCCTGCTGGGTCACGGCGGCAGAAATCGCAGCGGTATAGGAATTGACCTCATCCATGGTCCGGGTGATGCCGGCAATCGCCTGAACCGAGTCGTTTGTCGCCGCCTGAATCGCAGTGATCTGGCTGCCGATTTCCTCGGTTGCCTTGGAGGTCTGATTGGCCAGCTCCTTCACCTCAGATGCAACAACCGCAAAGCCCTTGCCGGCCTCCCCGGCCCTGGCCGCCTCGATGGTTGCATTGAGCGCCAGTAGGTTGGTCTGTTCGGCAATCGCCTGAATGAGCGTGACAACCTCGCCGATCTTGGCCGCCGACTGCGCCAGGCTGGCGACCTTTTGGTTGGTGGCCCGTGTTCCTTCTGTCGCCCGGCCGACCACCTCCGTCGTCCGGCAAACCTGAACGCTGATTTCGTTGATCGAGGCGGTCAGGTTTGCCGTTTCTGTTGCCACAAGTCCAACATTGCGGCTTGCCACACCCGATGCAGATTTGGAATCTTCCGCCTTCCGGGAGCTTTGATGTGCCGTATCCGTCAAGGTTCTTGCGGTTTCATCCAGCCCTGAAGCCGTCTGGCCGACCGAAGCCAGAAGGTCCTGAACCCGCTCACGGAAGGTGAAAATCAGGTCCTCAACCAGTTGCTGGCGTTCCTGGCGTTTTTGTTCTTCGGCCCGCCGCTCGGCCCGAAGCCGCGCCCGCTCCAGCGAGTTGTCCTTGAAGACCTGAACCGTGCGTGACATCTCGCCGATCTCGTCGCCGCGCCCGCGCCCCGGGATGGACACTTCCTGATTGCCGTCGGCCAGCTGCGCCATCACCCGCGTCAGCCCCTTGATCGGCTGCGTGATGGCCGCGTTCAGCACAAAGGCCAAGGCGCCGCCGATAGAAATGGCAATTCCGACAGCCAGCAAAATGGCCTGAAAGGCGGTCCGCCCGGCCTGCTGCATCTCCCGGCTCTGCTGGCCGGAGACTTCGCTGATCTTCGTGCCGGCGTTTCCGGCGGCCCGCTCAAGCTGCCGCTCAAGGGAAATCAGTTCGTTGCGGATCGTAACGATCCCGGAGAAAGCTGCGGAGAATTGTCTGACAGTTTTTTCAACACTGCCAAGGTCCTTGGCCGAGGCCGCGAGCTCGTCGCGTTTGTCCAGCGCTGCCGCGACACCGACCAGGCCCTCGATTTCGTCCTTGATAGGAGGGGCGTCCTGATCGATTCTGGAGACAAATTCCAGGGTCCCAGACCTTGCCTCAGACGTACCATTTGCCAGGCTGATGGCCAGCTCCCCCAAGGACGCCAGCTTGGTGAGGTTGCGTTGCGCTTCTGTCGCCAATGCCAGCTCCCGGTCCAGGATCCGGTAGGAGTCAAACTGAAGATCCAGAGACCCGTTGTCGACAGCCCGCACCAGATCGGCCACGGTCTTCTTCTTGCCCATGCGGTTGAAGAGATTGGTTTCGCCGAGCAGATCCGGCACAGCCTTTGCCAGCGTGTTCGTATTCTTGACCAGAAGCTCCAGCTTCTCGCGTTCCAGCCCTGCCACCGACGTGGTTGAGATCACCTGCGCGGCCGAGGCCATCTGCATCAGCGTCGCATCGATCTCCTTGCGGATCGCACCGGTAATGTCCTTTTGCTTGAACCTGGCACCATGCCCGAACATCGGCACGAGGGTGACAACACCCTGATGCAGCGCTTCCGCCTGGCTGGTCAGGTCACGGGCCGCGTTTTGCGTCACCTCAGCCGCTTTCACGGCGGTGGTTGTTGTCTTGCGGACCTTGCCGACAATCTCGCTGATGCGGGTGGTTGTCTTGGCCAGACGGCCGCTCATCTCGCTCAGGTTCGCCAAGCTGCTGGCCTGCTCCAGCGTCCGCGCTTTCAGCCGCTGGAACGCCGTGTCAAACGCCTCGACCTGACCGATGGAATCGGCGATGCCCTTCTGAAGCCTGCTTTGGCCAGAGGCTTGAAAAGACATCGTTTCAAGACGGTCGATCAGCTCGCGGGTGTTTTGCTCCACCTTGCGGGCCGCCGCCGCGGACGGCGCCGAAAGATACCCTTCCTTGGCCAGGCTGACACGCTGTAGAACCGCCATAGCCTCAATGGCCGATCCGGACACTTGCGAGCGCACCGACAGGCCGGAAATCGTCACTGTCGCCGCGAGGCCGACCGCTGCCGTCAAGAGCAGAACAGCTCCAAAGCCACCCCACACCTTGTATCCAAATTTGATATTGTGGAACCGTTCCAAGATCACGGTATTGCCCCCCGTTCAGCGTTGTATTCCGCACGCCCGGAAGCTGGCCTGAAAGTGTGAATGACACGTAAATACTTTAGCTAAATACCTCTCTTTTTATAGTATTTTTTTGTATTAATCAAAATTATATCTATTATCCTCGATGTGAACTTTTTATGACTTCTCTAAAGTTCAAATACAGTCAAATAAATATTCAAGAAACACATTCCCAAAACTATTTTCATGTTCCCAACGGGAAGGCCTGCTCACAACGAAAAAGAGGGCGCTGAGCGCCCTCTTTTGGTTGCTTTCCAACAGATTTTCAGACGGTTCAACTCAGTCTGCAAGGTCCTGTACACTCAATACAGAGCCGTTTTCATCCAACCGGTAAATGATGGGCGTTCCGGTTCCCAATTCCCGCTTCAGAATTTCTTCCGGCGTTAGATTTTCCAATTCCATGATCAGAGCTCTGAGCGAGTTGCCATGGGCCGACACAATCGTCCGCTTTCCCGCGATCACCTTGGGCAGAATTTCCGCCTGATAGTACGGTAGCACCCGCTCAGCGGTCATCTTGAGGCTTTCTCCGCCCGGAGGCGGCACATCAAAGGACCGGCGCCAGATATGAACCTGATCCTCACCGAATTCCTTGCGGGCCTCGTCCTTGTTCATGCCGGTCAGATCGCCATAGTCCCGTTCATTCAGCGCCTGGTCCTTGATGGTCTCCAGCCCGGTCTGGTCCAGTTCTTCCAGCATGATCGCAAGCGTTTTCTGTGCCCGTGTCAGATCAGAGGTGAAGGCAATGTCGAAAGCCAGCTTCAGATCGTGGAGTTCCTGACCGGCCCGGTGCGCTTCGGCAACTCCCTGCTCGGTCAGGCCCGGGTCCTTCCAGCCGGTAAACAGGTTTTTCAAATTCCATTCGCTCTGCCCGTGGCGGACAAGCACTAGAAGGCGATCCATGCCGTGCTCCTTAAAGTGTCAATATATTCAAGACTCAAGGCCGAGCACATCGGCCATCGAATACAATCCGGGCTTTTGATCAAAGCCCCAAAGGGCGGCTTTCACCGCGCCGCGCGCGAACAACTGCCTGTCTTCGGCGCGGTGGGTCAATTCAATGCGCTCCCCTTCCCCGGCGAAGATGACCGAATGTTCTCCGATCACCGATCCCCCGCGCAAGGTGGCAAAGCCGATGTCGCCGGCCCGCCTCGGGTCCATGATCCCGTCCCGGGACCGGACCGAGTGGGCGGCAAGGTCCAGCTCCCGCCCGTCGGCTGCCGCCTCCCCGAGAAGAAGTGCCGTGCCGGAGGGAGCATCAACCTTGTGCTTATGATGCATTTCCAGAACTTCGATATCAAAATCCGCGTCCAGAGCCGCCGCCGCCTTGCGCACAAGACTTGCCAGCAGGTTCACCCCCAAGCTCATATTGCCCGATTTGACGATCCGCGCATGGCGGGCCGCAGCCTTCAGCGGCGCATCCTCGCCCTCGGCCCAGCCGGTGGTTCCGATCACATGGACAATCCTTGCCTGTGCCGCAAGTTCTGCAAACCATAGGCTGGCAGCAGGGGCCGTAAAATCGAGAACACCATCCGCGCCTGCAAACGCCGTTAGCGGGTCGTCAGTCACCGGCACATTCAATGGCCCGACCCCTGCAAGCTCACCCGCATCCTGGCCCAGACAACCGGCACCTTCGCGCTCAATGGCTGCAACGACGCTGGCGCCGTCCACTTCCGTGACTGCCCGTGTCAGCGCCCTGCCCATCCGGCCACCGGCCCCAACCACCACCAAGCGCATTTGCCTCATGCCTGTCCTCTTTGTCATTCGCCGCCGCGGGTATAGCAGCTTCCCTGCCAGAGGCAAATGACCATGCCGGCAAGACCTCCGGTGTCCAGTCATTGGGCCCGATCCCGAAACCCTTCCGCCTCGCAAACCACGTTCCTCAGTCCTCCCGGCCGGTTCACGGGCGACGGACAATTCGATTGTGCCCGTGCTGCGGGAACATTTTGACCGGGAAAGTCCACCCATACACGCAGCAGGTGTCATTTTTCACTAGCAGATTCAGCAGAATGAAAGAATTTGCCGATAAAGTCGTGAGAGAAATGACAGGGAGAGAGGGCAATTCGTTTTAACCTGGACGGTAAAATATACCAGAGGACTGTCGTGATGGCCTGCGGTTTTTATACGTCCGCGGACAAGGTCAGGCTGTTTTTCAGTGGTCTTCTTGGCGTCTTTTGTCTTCTCACACCGCTGAACCTGGCTGCCGCAGACGATCTGAACACTGATTCGCTGCCTGAATACTGGTCCTTGACGGAATTTGAGCAAATCGATCCTGTTCAACGGCGCAATTCTGGCCCTTTCGCCAAGCGCGTGGCCGCCCCTGCACATCCCCTTTTTTCCCACATTCCCGTTCCGCCACTCGAACGGGCGCCGGACCGGCCGGTGAAAATTGCGCTTGTCTATCCCAGCCGCGACAATTCCGAATACTGGCAACGCAGCCAGGTGGCCCTGGAGGCCCGCTTGCGGGAACTCGGGCTGCCTTATGACATCCGGTCCTTTTCCGCCTCCTCCGGCCGCTATCCCGGCGGCATGTCCGCCGGCGGCCTGGCCCGGCAGGTGGCCAAAGCCCTGACGGATGACCCGGACTATCTTGTCTTCACCCTGGACAGCGCCCCAGACAAGGCGATTGCCCAGCGGCTGATTGCCCGCGGGCGGCCAAAGGTCATTCTGCAGAATATCACCACACCCGTGCGCGCCTGGAGCGGCCGGCAGCCGTTTTTGTATGTCGGCTTTGATGATGCCGCCGGCACGCAGATGCTTGTGGAGCACTATGAAGACACGCTGGGGAGCAAGAAAGACTTTGCCATCCTCTTTGGCCCGAAAGGCTATGTCAGCCAGGGGCGGGGCATCCGGTTTCTTCAGGCCTATTATGACGCAGCGGCCGAAAATCTGAAAGCTTCCTACTATACAGGCTATGACCGTGCCCGCTCCCGGCAGGCCGCCAGCAGAATCCTAGAAGACCACCCGACGCTCTCCTTCATTTATACCAGCGCCACAGACATCGCCCTTGGCGCCGCCGATGCCATCCGCGCGCACGGGCTGGAGGGAAAGGTATCCACGAATGGCTGGGGCGGTGGCAGCGCCGAGCTGGATGCCCTTGCCGAAGGCACCTTGCAGGTCACGGTGATGCGCATGAATGACGATGCCGGGGTCGCCATGGCCGAGGCCATCGCCCTTGATACCGCTGGGCGGGGCAACGAGGTTCCTGTCGTCTATTCCGGTTCATTCGTCTTGCTCACGGCGGCAGAATGTTCCGTTCGTCTGTCCACACTCAAGGCCAGGGCTTTCCGATACTCAAAATGACAAGAATCACGGGTCTCAAATACAGCAGGATCGTTCTGGCTCTATTTTTTCTGGGGCTGGCCACCACTGCTGTCGCCTTGTTCGGTGTCACATATCTTGGCAGCCGTTCGATTGCGGATCTGGAGATCAAAAGACAGGTGCAGAAGGAAGATGCCCTGGCGCAGCTGGCCTTCACCTCCTATCTTGGGCAGCTGGGAACCCGGCTCCGGGCCCTGGCGGCCGACGAGGCCCTGATCAAGGCCATCACCGCGAAAGACCAGCAAGAGGCCGACCGCCTCCTCCAAACCCACCTTGCAGCTGCTTCTGACCCGCGCGCCGATATTCTCATCCTGAACCGGCAGGATGAACTCGGCTGGCTGGATGCGAGCCAGACTCTGATCGACATTGGAGGGGTTTTGCCCGGGACCGCCATGCGCACAATGGCGCCGGATGTCTGGCAGGTGTTTTCCGATCATGACTCCAGTCCAGCCGCAATGGCAGCCGTCATCGCCCTGCCCGTGATCGATCCTTCAGACGGACGCGTCCTGGGGCGGCTTGTGGGCGGCAGCCTGCTCAATGATTCCTTTGCCGTCCTGAGCGCCCTCTCCCGGCTTCTGGACGGAGACAATCTGGCAATCGTCCATGAAGGCGCAGTCCTTGCCAGCAGCGGTTCGTTTCGCGCTGCGGATCATTTTGACAGGATCCAGGAGCTCCTCTCCGTGCAGGCGCACACGGTTCAGGACAGCCGCCTCTATTGGAAAACGGCGATCTTCTCCGATGACCACGGCCACCCGATCTTCGTCTATTCCGATCAGGCCAATACCATCCTGTCGAAAGTCCGGCAGACCTGTCTCGATCTGTTCCTGCCCTTTGTCCTGTTTGTCGGCCTGACAGCGCTGTTTGTGGCTCTGGCGCTCAACAAATTCATGGAACCAGCGTTGGCCTCCCTGGTTGACTATGCCAGGGACCGGCGCAACAAGGGCGACCTTGAACCCTACAAGCCCGGCCGGATCGCCGAATACAATCAGCTGGGGTATCTGTTTCAGGAAGCCTTTGAATCCGTTCACAACATCCATGCCCGTTTCAAGGATCTGATCGAGGGATCACTGCAAGGGGTGGTCGTTCATTCGGATCAGAAAATTCTGTATGTGAACCGTGCCATGCTGCACATGCTTGGCTATTCGGGCAACCGGGCCGATGTGCTGGTTGGCAAACCCATCTGGAGCCTCTACGACCCGTGTGAGGAACAGCGCCTGCGCAACTATTACGAGACGCGCAATTCAGAAGGCAGCGCCCCGCCGGTCTATGAGGTTCGCGCCCAAAGCAAGTCCGGAGCAGAAGTCTGGCTGGAACAGCACGTGCGCTTGACCACCTGGGACGGGCATGAAGCCATCTATCTCACCGTGATGGACATTACCGCGCGCAAGGAGCAGGAAAGACTGATCGAGCATCAGTCCAACTATGACCTGCTGACTGGCCTGCCCAACCGGAACATGCTGTTGGACCGCCTGCAGCAGGCCATCACCAACAGTGAACAAACCGGCTCGCTGGCCGCGCTCATGATTGTGGACCTGGAACGGTTCAAGGTGATCAACGACACGTTCGGCCACGAATTCGGAGACCGGATCGTGACCACCATCGGCCGCCGGATCGAGCAAGTGGTCAAGCGCACCGAGACGGTTGCCCGGCTCGGCGGTGACGAATTCGCCATCATCATGCCCTCCGCAGACGACGAATGGGAGATCGAGCACCGAGCCCAGACCATTCTGGAGGAAATCGCCCGCAAGATCGATGTGGAGGGCGAAAACGACCTGTTCCTGACCGCCAGCATCGGTATCACGGTCTACCCGTATGATGGCAAGGACCAAGACGCGCTGATGCGTCAGGCGGATGCGGCCATGTATCAGGCCAAGTCGGAGGGCGGCAACCGGTTCCGCTTCTTCTCCCGCCACATGAATGAACGCACCGCGCGGGGGCTGCAGCTGGAAGCGGGTCTGCGCAAGGCGATTGAAAACAAGGATCTGGAGATCTTTGTGCAGCCGATTATCGACTATGTGTCCGGCACGCTGGTAGGCTGCGAAGCCCTTGCCCGCTGGCATGATCCGCAACTGGGCTTTGTGTCTCCGGCCGAGTTCATTCCTGTGGCGGAAGAAACCGGCCTGATCATTCCCCTGGGCCTGATCATCCTGCGCAAGGCCTGTGCCTTCCATGCTGCCTGCCGGGAAAAGGGCCTGGATGTGGCCAGCATCAGCGTGAACATTTCCACGCGCCAGTGCCGCGAGGCGGACTTTGTCGACTGTATCAAGGCCATTCTGGAGGAAACCGGAATGGACCCGGGCCATTTGCGTCTGGAAATGACAGAGAGCGTTCTGTTTGACGATCAACAGATTGATCCGATCAAGCTTCTGACCACGCTCAAGGGTCTCGGCATCAAGATCTCGCTGGATGATTTTGGAACCGGATATTCCTCGCTCAGCTATCTCAAGCGCCTGCCTATCGATATCCTGAAAATCGACCGGTCCTTTGTCATGGACCTTGAAAAGGATGCCGATGCCCAGGCCCTGGTGGAAGCCATCATTTCCATGGCTGGCAAGCTGGGGATCAATGTGATCTGCGAAGGCGCGGAGACCCAGGAGCAATGCGATATTCTGGCCAGCCTCGGCTGCCGTCTGATCCAGGGCTACTATCTGGCCCGGACCATGCCGGAGCATGAATTTCTCGATTTCGTGTCGTCCAAGCCCTTCGATAACCAGCTCGCCCGCAAGGCCAGCTGATAGACGCCGATCTGACGAGCTTGGTATCCCGTCAGGGCACAAAAAACGCGCAGGAGCCGGGCTCCTGCGCGTTTTTCCTGTTCCAGACAACCACAGCCGGTGTGAGCGGTGACAACACAGCGCCGGCGCGTTCAAATCAGAGGCTTTTGAGAACCTGCCAGCGCAAGCTGGCAGATCCCCCGCCGGTCTGACTTATTCCGCGGTGTCCTTCTCGATTTCCTTGCCGGTCTCCTGATCGACAACCTTCATGGACAGGCGCACCTTGCCGCGCTCGTCAAAGCCCATGAGCTTGACCCAGACCTTGTCGCCTTCCTTGATAACATCGGTCACCTTGGCAACTTTCTGGGGAGCCAGCTGGGAGATGTGAACCAGGCCGTCCTTTGCGCCGAAGAAGTTCACGAATGCACCGAAATCGACGCATTTCACGACCGTGCCTTCGTAGATCACGCCAACTTCCGGCTCGGCCGCAATGGAGTTGATCCAGTTGACCGCCGCCTTGATGGCCTTGCCGTCGGACGAGGCGATCTTGACGGTGCCGTCGTCCTCAATATTGACCTTTGCGCCGGTCTTTTCCACGATCTCGCGGATGACCTTGCCGCCGGAGCCGATGACTTCACGGATCTTGTCGACCGGGATCTTCATCATTTCGATGCGCGGCGCATGTTCGCCAAGCTCGGACCGGGCTTCGGTAATGGCCTTGGCCATTTCGCCGAGAATGTGGATCCGGCCGTCTTTGGCCTGCCCAAGAGCCACTTTCATGATCTCTTCGGTGATCCCGTCGATCTTGATGTCCATCTGCAGCGAGGTGATGCCGCTTTCGGTACCGGCCACCTTGAAATCCATGTCGCCAAGATGGTCTTCATCGCCGAGAATGTCGGACAGGACGGCGTATTTGTCGCCTTCCTTGATGAGGCCCATGGCGATCCCGGCCACCGGTGCCTTCAGCGGCACGCCGGCATCCATGAGCGCCAGCGAGGTGCCGCAGACCGTTGCCATGGAGGACGAGCCGTTGGATTCGGTGATTTCGGAGACAACCCGAAGCGTGTAGGGGAAATCATGGTGCTGGGGCAGCATCGGGTTGATCGCGCGCCAGGCCAGTTTGCCGTGGCCGATTTCGCGGCGCCCCGGGGAGCCCATGCGGCCCGTCTCACCGACGGAATAGGGCGGAAAGTTGTAGTGCAGCATGAAGTGGGACTTCACGGTGCCTTCCAGAAGGTCGATGAATTGCTCATCTTCCCCCGTGCCCAGAGTAGCCACAACAAGACCCTGGGTTTCACCACGGGTGAACAGGGCCGAACCGTGCGCGCGGGACAGAATGCCGACTTCAGACGAAATCGCGCGCACTGTCGACAGGTCGCGGCCGTCGATCCGGTTGCCGGTTTCAAGGATGGCGCCCCGGACGATTTCGGCCTCCAGCTTCTTGAACTGCTCGCCGAGCACGGTGCCTTCGACCGCCTCGCCGTCGGCCGCATTGGTGATCAGGGCCTCAACAACCTTCGCCTTGGCCGCATCAACTGCCGCCTTGCGGTCAGTCTTGGAGGTGATCTGGTAGGCGGCCTTAAGATCTTCGCCCGCCATGGTCTTGACCTTGCCGAACAGCTCGGAATGGTCCGGTATCGACAATTCACGCGGTTCTTTCGCAGCCGTTTCGGCCAGCTTGATGATCGCATCAATCACGGTCTGGAAACCGGCATGGCCGAACATGACAGCGCCGAGCATGACGTCTTCGTCCAGTTCCTTGGCTTCCGATTCCACCATCAGAACCGCATCACCGGTTCCGGCAACCACCAGATCCAGCGCGCTGTCCGGCATGTCGTCCACGGCCGGGTTCAGAACATATTCGCCATTGATATAGCCGACACGGGCGCCGCCGATCGGGCCCATGAACGGAACGCCCGAAAGGGTCAGCGCCGCAGAGGCCGCGACCATGGCCAAAATGTCCGGCGCGTTTTCCATGTCGTGGGACAGAACGGTGATCACCACCTGGGTGTCGTTCTTGTAGCCGTCGGCAAAGAGCGGACGGATCGGCCGGTCAATCAGACGGGAGGTGAGCGTTTCGTGCTCGGACGGGCGGCCTTCGCGCTTGAAGTAGCCCCCCGGGATCTTCCCGGCGGCAAAGGCCTTTTCCTGGTAATTCACGGTCAGCGGGAAGAAATCCTGTCCCGGCTTTGGCTCCTTGGCGGAGACGACGGTGGCCAGAACCTTGGTTTCGCCATAGGTCGCCATCACGGCGCCGTCGGCCTGGCGGGCCACTTTGCCCGTTTCGAGAATGAGCGGCCGTCCGCCCCACTCGACTTCCACACGATGAATATCAAACATCATCTGTCCTTACGTATTTGCCTGGTATGCGCCGATTTCGGTCCGGCGCTAGCCATCAGGCACTTTCCCGGTCGGCCCCGGATGGGCCGGTTACCGGCGGACAGGTCACGGGCAAGACGGCGGGCTGCTTTCACGAAACCGAAAGAAGCCGGCAATCCTGCCCCATGACTTGTCCCGGGGGGTCTATAAAGTGTTCCGGTCTATAAGGAAACACTCAACGGCAACATGGTCTTGAGACCCGGTTCGAGCCTTCGGTTCAGGTTGCACCCCGTTTGAGCGCATCGCGTTTCTTTCAAATCACGACGGGCGCCCTGTGTTCTGAAATCTCTGATTTCAGAACACAGGGCGCATCCGGGTGATCGCGATGTGCTCCAGAGCCGTTCGCCCGGCTTTGCAGAGGCGGAAAGGCTCTAAAAAAAACGCGGCAGGTTCAGACCCACCGCGTCTTCTGTCTCGCCTGTCTTAGCGGCGAATGCCAAGACGCTCGATCAGCGACTTGTAGCGCTCTTCGCTTTTGCCACGCGTGTAGTCCAGAAGGGACCGGCGCGATGCAACCATCTTCAGAAGACCGCGGCGGGAATGGTTGTCCTTGCCGTGACCCTTGAAGTGTTCGGTCAGATTGTTGATGCGCTCGGTGAGGATCGCTACCTGGACTTCCGGAGAGCCGGTGTCGCCGTCCTTGGTCGCAAATTCCTTGATGAGTTCAGCTTTACGCTCTGCAGTAATCGACATCGCTCTTTCCTTTCAAAGAGTGGTGGCCTGTTGACCAGGCACATTGAACTGCCGGAGGACCGGCCTGATCCTTCAGTTGCCAGAGCCGAGATGTCGGTCAGCAAAGGTTTCTGCAGGACGAATTGAGCCTCAATGCCCAATGGCGGCGGAATATGGCGGAAAAAGAAGGATTTGACCAGAAAAATTTGATGCAATTTTGGGCAAAGGCATCACCACACCTCATCCGGACTATACTTGAAAAGCTTAAACTCGCAAAATCACTTACTTTATTCACACCCTTGTAAAAAGTAACATTGAATTTTCTTACTTATTAAATCGATTTAAAAATTCAGTTTTTTTAATTTTAGCATTCAATATCTCGCTGAATTCGACCGACGGGATACGACCATGCGAAACCTGACGATTAAATCCAAGCTTATCCTAAGCTTTTCTTTGCTATTGTTATTTACCGTTGCTTTGGGAGGCTTTGCGCTCAATCGCATCGGCTTCATGAGCGACACGACAACTCACCTGCGCACTGAAATGGATGCTGTCACCATTCTCGGCGACATGGCGCGCATGAGTCAGAAGCTGCAAAATGATGATCTTCTTCGTCACTATGCGACCTCTGACCATCTTCGCAATTCGATCGTAAACGATGCCAAGAAAACCCAGCAGGCGTTTTCTGAGGCCTGGTCGAATTATTCCACACTGATTGAGACAAGCGGGCCGGAAGCAAAGCTGGCGGCTGACCTGCGCAACGCCTGGCAGCATTTTCTCGCGGTTGAAGAAGAGGTTCTGATCCTTGAAGATGCCGGGGAGCGCGAACTTGCCGGCGAGGTGATGATGGGTGACCTGCAGCAGTGTCCCGTCGCGTGGTGTAACTTTTGTGGTTAGCGCGGGCTGAGCGGAGCCTTCGCGCAGCGAAGCGATGCCCGCGCTAACCACAAAAGTTACACCACGCAATGGGACACTGCTTATGATTGGGTGCCCTACAAACTCATTAAGCAGGAAAATCTTGGAGAGTTCCTCATCAACTGATCCGGTTGAGATTGGAAACGATTTTACCCGCCGGCCATGTCCGGCGGTTTTTTCGTACCGAAACGCCCCAAACAGATAAATCCTTAGGGCAAAAAATACACTCGCAGCAATCGCTCAAAATAGCCTTCCGAATTGAGCTCCCTGAAGACGTTTTCAATCATCTCTCTACGGTCCAGCAAGTTCGAATTCCGAGAGATCGTGATGTAGGACGGCGATCCTTGCGCGGAAAAAGCCGCCTTCTTCAACTTATTGTTTGGCTGCTGCATGATGTAGTTCGCTTGGTGTTCTGGAACGATCATTACATCAAGGCGGCCAAGTTCGAGCATTCGCGCGCCTTCTTCAAAGGATGAAAGTTCGTATTTCCGGAGGCGTGCATCATAGTCAAAGAAATCAAGATACCGAGCCGACCGCAGCACACCGATTTGCCGCTCCATAAGATCTTCGTAAGACGAGATGTCGAGACTGGTGTCTGCCATCAGGAACACGAGATCTTCGGAAGGCAGCGGCGCATCCAGGAACTCCATATTCGCCGCATTTTCCGGATTCCAGACCGGCCCAAGCATCATATCCGCCTGACCGCTTTTCATCATTGCCAAAGCCCTGGCATGCGAGACGTTTACAAATTCTAGCTCAAGGCCGGTGCGTTTGCTGACCTCGGTGATGGCATCAACATAAACACCACTATAGCCCTCGACACCGTTCCACTGCTCGACAATGTTGAAAGGCGCTGATTCGTGGATAACGACATAATACTTGTCGAAATATTCCTTTGAATTTACCGAGATCGGCACTAGATAAAACAAAGCCAACGAAGAAATAACAATCAACATCATCTTCGTTTTCACACCGAAACCACTCCCATTTACAGAATTATCAATTCGCGATATCGTGTTCAAATTCCACTTTCGTAAGCCACAATATGTACAGGATATACCTATCTGTCTTCGTTGCTCTGATTTGCGCCATTCCGCGATCCGGATCGGCTGAGGGCACGCGTGCATTTTCGATTTCTGGCGGATCGATAGCGGGCGTGTACTTTCACATAGCTGAAGAGTTGTGCAGATTTGTCAACCAGCAGGCAGAAAAAGGTAAAAGATGCCACAGCCGTTCGGGGTTCGGTTCAGCGTTTAACATAAACGCTCTTGAAAACGGGCTCATCGAGTTTGGGCTGGCACAGTCCGATCTCCAATGGAACGCCTGGAACGGCGTTGAGGAGTGGTCTGACGGACCGGTCCGGAACATTCGAAGTGTGGCGTCCCTTCATGAGGAAGCGGTCCATCTGATTGCCCGGGAAGCGGCCGGGATACAGACCATCGCGGATTTAAAGGGCCACAACATCAGCGTCGGAAACCGCGCCTCAGGCCAGCGGAAAAACGCGTTGACCGTTTTGGATCTTTATGATCTGGACCTGAAACGCGACCTGAGTGCCAGTGGCCTCTTGCAAGGCAAGGCCTTGCAAAAACTCACCAGCGGAGAACTTGACGCCTTCTTCTACACTGTCGGCTTTCCTTCACATTCCATTGTCAAATTGTCTGAAACAGTCCCCCTGGATTTTCTGGACATCAAAGGAGATCTGATTTGGGACTTCATGAAAGAAAAGCCCTCCTATCAAAAGATGGAGATTCCGGCGCATACCTATGCCGGACAAGAGGAGGTAATTTATACATTTGGTGCTCGCAGCACGCTTTTGGCCAGCACCCATGTTTCAGATGACCTGGTCTATGAGCTTTTGACTGTCCTCTACGCGCATTTCGACGAACTCACAGACAGCCATCCAAGTCTGATCCGGCTCAAGGAAACAGATCTAAGCCGGAACCTGACTGTGCCCTTGCATCCGGGCGCCATCAAATTCTACCGCGACAAGGGGCTTTTGGCCCCGTCAGTTGCCAACAATCAATAACATCTTCTGTGACCTTGGGACTGAAGGTCCCTTAAAGGTTGAAAACCCGGCTTGGCTGGAAACGGCCCTTGTCAATAGAGCCGATGGCAACCGGTACTTCAGCGTGGCTGGCAAAGGCAACCTCCGTGTTCAGAGGAGCATCGCGGCCGCGCAGAAGAACGGTCATGCCTTTGCGGATCTTGGCCGCATCATCCAGCGAGACCGGTACTTCGACCAGGTCTTCCATGGCCTCGCGCACGGGCAGAACAAATTCCTCAACCAGGGCATTGACGCCCTCGCCTTCTTCAAGTTCTTCGGCTGCCTCCAGCAACTCGTCCAACGCGATCAGATCGTCCTCTCCGAACGGGCCGACCAGCAGGCGGCGCAGATCCGTCACATGGCCATGGGTGCCAAGGCGGCGGCCAAGGTCGCGCGCCAGGGCGCGCACATAGGTTCCCTTGCCGCATTCGGCTTCAAAGACGGCCCGGTCCTCGTCCGGTCTTTCGACCAGCTCCAGCCGGTGCACCTCGATCGGACGGGCCTCCAGCTCCACCTCTTCCCCGTCACGGGCCAGGTCATAGGCCCGTTCACCACCAACCTTGATGGCGGAGAATTTCGGCGGCACCTGCAGGATCGTGCCGACAAATTCCCCCAGAACCGCCAGGATATCCTCAGTTTGCGGGCGGATGTCGGATGTGGCAACCACGTCGCCCTCCGTATCATCCGTGTTGGTCTCAACCCCCCAGGTCACCTCGAACCGGTAGACCTTGCGCCCGTCCATGACAAAGGGCACGGTTTTGGTGGCCTCGCCAAAGGCGACCGGCAGCAAACCGGAGGCCCTTGGGTCCAGTGTCCCCGCATGACCGACTTTCTGCGGCGAGAAAATCCGCTTGATCCGGCCAAGCGCCTCGTTGGACGTCAGGCCATAGGGCTTGTCGAGCACAAGCCAGCCATTGATGGTGTTCTTCTTGCGTTTGATCTGTTTCTGGCGTGCCATATTGAATTCGTTTGTTGAACAGCCAAGCTGGTGGATCTGCAGCCGCCTGCTTGTCACCCCGGGGCCCGAGCCTCGCGAGAGACCGGAGTTCAGTACGCCCGGTCTTCACGGCGTGTCAAAATTTCAAGTCAATGACGACTGGTTCCCTGCCTGCGCAGGGGCGGCAAGCAGAGAGTTTCAGTCGCGCAGCGGGCAAAATCAGTCCTCGTGCGTTTCGTCCTCGCCGAGATCCCGAGAGACGCCTGGCGAATGAAGCAGCGTGCCGATACGGTCGTCATCATCAAAGCGGGTATCCAGGACGAAGCGTAGATCCGGCATGTATTTCATGGTCAGGCGCCGGGACACCTGGCCGCGTAAATATTTGGCGCTGCGGTTGAGGGCCTTTTCCACCTTGTCCGCGTTCTTGCCGCCCAGCGGCATGACAAGGCAGGTCGCAAGCCGTAGATCCGGGGTCATGCGCACTTCGGGAATGGTGACGATGGCCCCGTCCAGATCCGGATCGGAAAACTCGCCCCGTGTGAGAATGTCGGACAGTTCCTTGCGCACCGTCTCGCCAACCTTCAGCTGGCGCTGAGACGGTCCACGGCTGTCCTGACCGTGATGTCTTGCCATAGTTGTTGTCCTTGCATCGCTGGCCAATGCGGACCCGGAGCCGGGGATGGGCCTGCCGGGCGGGCTCCGCCGCCGCCGCCATCGCGTTGCCCGGAAACGTCTGGAGGCGTTCCGGGGCATGAGCGTGGCAGCCATGGCACGGCAGAAACACCCGTGACCAGATACACTGTCAGCGGCTTAAGCCAATAAGCCGCTGACATCCGTTTCAATTTGATGTCTGACGCAGGTCAGAGCGTTCTTGCGATCTGCTCCACACGGAAACATTCGATGATGTCACCCGCACGCATATCCTGGTACTTGACGAAGTTCATGCCGCATTCCTGACCGGATTCGACCGATTTGACCTCGTCCTTGAAGCGCTTGAGCGTGCCCAGCTCGCCTTCGTGGATCACGACATCGTCGCGGATCAGGCGGACATTGGCACCGCGTTCCACGATCCCTTCGGTAACCAGGCAGCCGGCGACCTTGCCCACTTTGGAAATGTGGAAGATCTCCTTGATCTCCGCATTGCCGAGGAAGGTTTCGCGCCGCTCCGGCGACAGCAGGCCGGACATGGCCGATTTGATGTCATCCACCAGATCGTAGATCACGTTGTAGTAGCGCACCTCAATGCCGTCCCGGGCCGCCGCTTCGCGGGCCTGTTTGTTGGCACGCACGTTGAAGCCGAGGATCGGTGCGTTGGAGGCCGCCGCAAGTGTGATGTCGCTTTCGGTGATGCCACCGACACCGGACAGAAGAATGCGGGCGCCGACTTCCTCGTTGCCGAGTTCGTTCAAGGCCTGGGCAATTGCTTCTGCCGAGCCTTGCACGTCCGCTTTCAGCACCAGGGGGAATTCCTTGCGGCCGGTTTCCTGCAGACGGTTCATCATCTGCTCCAGCGAGCCACGGGCGCCGGAGGCCACCACGGAGGCTTTTTCGCGGATCTGCCGTTGACGGTAATCGGTGATCTCGCGGGCACGGGCCTCGTTTTCGACCACAGCAACCAGATCACCGGCGGCCGGCGTTCCCTGGAAGCCCAGCACCTCGACCGGTTTGGCCGGTCCGGCTTCCTTCACCTGCTTGCCGTTTTCATCGAGCATCGCGCGCACACGGCCCCATTCGGAGCCCGCCACGAGGATGTCGCCCGGCTTGAGAGTCCCTTTCTGGACCAGAACGGTGGCCACCGGCCCGCGGCCCCGGTCGAGCTGGGCTTCGATGACGATACCCTCTGCCGTGCGGTTTGCGTTGGCTTTCAGTTCCAGAACCTCGGCCTGCAGCAGGATCATTTCCAGCAGCTTGTCGAGATTGGTGCCGTTGAGCGCGGAGACCTCCACGTCAATCACGTCACCGCCCATGGATTCGGTCACCAGCTCTTCGCTGAGAAGCTCGGTGCGGACCCGGTTCGGATCGGCGCCCGGCTTGTCGATCTTGTTGATGGCAACAATGATCGGCGCATCGGCGGCCTTGGCGTGGGCAATGGCTTCCTTGGTCTGCGGCATGACACCGTCATCGGCGGCCACAACAAGAATGACAATATCGGTCGACTTGGCCCCACGGGCACGCATCTGCGAGAACGCGGCGTGGCCCGGCGTGTCGATGAAGGTGATCTTCTGACCGTCCTGATCGACCTGATAAGCGCCAATATGCTGGGTGATGCCACCGGCTTCACCGGAGACCACCTTGGACTTGCGAACCGCGTCGAGCAGCGAGGTCTTGCCATGGTCGACATGGCCCATGATGGTAACGACCGGAGGACGCGCCTCCAGAGCGGCATCTTCGTCTTCCTGGGTGAAAAGGCCTTCTTCCACGTCCGCTTCGGACACGCGCTTGACCGTGTGACCCATTTCTTCTGCGATCAGCTCGGCGGTATCGGCGTCGATCACGTCGTTGATCTTCAGCATCTGGCCCTGCTTCATCAGCAGCTTGATCACGTCAACAGCGCGCTCGGCCATCCGGTTGGCCAGCTCCTGGATCGTGATCGCCTCGGGCAAGGTCACTTCGCGGGAAATCTTCTCGCGGACCACCTGCTGCTGACCGCGTTTTGCCTTTTCCTGGCGGCGGCGCATGGAGGCGAGCGAACGGGCCCGCTGACCGTCATCCCCGCCGGTTGCAGCCGAAATGGTCAGTTTTGAGCGGCGGCGGTCTTCGCCGCCACGCGGACGGGCAGCAGGCGCCGGAGCCTGTTTCGGCCGTTTGACCGTGCGCAGGCTCTTCGCCCCCCGGTCTTCGCTTTCGCCAGCGGGCTGCCCTTCGGGTTTCGGCCGGGCCGGTGTCGCGGCAGGCTTGCGCTTACCCATGTCATCCAGGCTCGGCGGGCGGCCGCCATCATGGGCGGGCCGGCGGGCCGGAGCACGGGTGCTATCCGTCCTGGCGGGCTTGGATGCCTCGGCCTTGGCCTCTGCCTGTACGGGAGCCGCAGCGGCTTCCGCTTCAGCTGCCTTGGCGCGCTCTTCGGCCAGACGGGCGTCTTCAGCAGCCTGCCTGGCCTGTTCTTCCGCCTCGGCCTTGGCCCGGGCTTCTTCTTCGGCCTTGCGCTGTTCAGCTTCCACTGCCCGGCGCTTCTCATCCTCTTCGCGCTGCTTGCGCTCAACGACCTCGCGTTCCTTGGCCATCTGGAGCGCGGCAGCGCGAGCGGCCGCTTCTTCCTTGGTCAAGGTGCGCAGAACGTTGCCATTGCCCTTCTGGCGCTGACCGGAAGCAGAGCGGCGGGCCTGCTTGGCCTGCTGCGGATCGGGCTGCTGGGGTTTGCGCGGCGCTTCGGACGGCTTTTCAAGGCGCTGTGTGGTCGGTGCGGGCGCTTCCGGTTTCGGCTCCTGCCCCGGGATCACAACACGGCGCTTTTTCTTTTCCACGACGACTGCTTTTGACCGGCCATGCGAAAAGGACTGGCGGACCGTTCCCTGGTCGCCACCACCCCGCTTGAGCCCAAGCGTCTTGCCACGCTCAACGCTGATTGTCTTGTCGCCTGGATTTTTCGTATCGCTCATATTGCCTTCAGTCCTGCGCAACCGCCCTGCTACGCGTTGCTCTTTTCGTCGCTCGCTGCGGAATAACCGCGAAAACGCTCCATGTCACGTACCCGTGCAAGAAAGTTTTCACTCGCCTGTCCCGCAAGCAGTGCAGCATGTATCACATTTGACCGGCCCAATGCCAAATCCAATTGGGTCGAATCGAACAAACGGACGGTTTGAAATCCGTTTGCCAGTTCCTGTCTGCCGGCGGCCACCGCCGCCAGCTTGCGGATCCCGTCCCCGGACGCATCCGAGGCGTGGATCAACCCGGCCACGGCATCCCGCCGCAAGGCCGCTTCAACTTTTGCATAGCCGGTCACCAGCTCTCCGGCCTTGCGCGTTATGGACAACGCCTGCAGCGCGGCCCGTTCCATCAGCGCATCCACACGGTCCGCCAGCCCCGGCGTGACACGAGCCTCACACTTGAAACCCCGTCCAAACACCTTTTTCCGGCCGGTCTCGGCCGCCGCGACACTTTCGCGCACAGCCGTCACCCAAACGCCGCGCCCCGGAAGCACCCGCTTCAGATCCGGAACCACCTCACCCTCAGGATCAAGCACGAACCGGATCAGCGAGCTGACGGGCTGAACCTCCCGCGTAACGGCACACTGCCGCTCGGTCGGGTCATTCTTCCTTGGCACGCCGCCACTCCTTCAGACCGGCCGACCCTTTGCCCCGTTGTCTCCGCAGGCCGCCGGTCAGTCCTTCTTTCCTTCAGATCATCCGGTGAACCGGGCCCGGTTGAGCCTGGCACCATTGACCGTCTTCAAAGCCGCCGGGCTGTCCTGCCCCCACTGGGCTGCAGGAAACTCACGAGGCGGCCGCCCCGTTCAGCCGTTCAAAATGGCACCGGCTGGCGCTTCTTCCTCGACCGTTTCAACGGCCTCTTCAATCTCTTCCTCGGCCTCTTCCACCTCAGCGGCAGCCTGGGCAGCCAGCTCTTCCTCAGTGACCCAGCCGGCTGCGATACGGGCTGCCATCACCATGTTTTCGGCATCCGCCCGGGAGACGTCAAACGCGGACAGGGCGCCTTCAAAACGTTTGGTTTCACCGTCCTTGCGTTCGGTCCAGCCGACCAGATCGTCGGCGGCACAACCGGCCAGATCTTCCATCGACTTGATGTCGTCCTTGCCGAGTGCCACCAGCATCGCCGTAGTGATGCCGTCGACGGAGCGCAGATCGTCGGAGACCCCGAGGGCGATCCGCTCTTCATCAAGCTTGGCTTCCAGTTCGCCCAGGTAATCCCGGGCACGGGCCTGGATCTCCACGGCCGTATCGTCGTCGAAACCTTCGATCATGGAGATTTCCTCAATCTCCACATAGGCAACTTCCTCAACGGAGGTAAAGCCTTCCGTTGCCAGAAGCTGGCCAACCATCTCATCAACGTTAAGGGCTTCCATGAAGAGCTGCGATCGCTCCAGGAATTCCTTCTGACGGCGGTCGGATTCTTCCTGCTCGGTCATGATGTCAATCGCCCAGCCCGTGAGCTGGGAAGCAAGACGCACATTCTGACCGCGCCGGCCGATGGCAAGCGACAGCTGGTCATCGGGCACCACAACTTCGATCCGTTCCGCGTCCTCGTCAAGCACAACCTTGGCAACTTCTGCCGGCTGGAGTGCGTTGACGATGAAAGTCGCAGCTTCTTCGTTCCACGGAATGATGTCGATCTTCTCGCCCTGCAGCTCGCCGACAACGGCCTGAACGCGGCTGCCGCGCATCCCCACACAGGCCCCGACCGGGTCGATGGAAGAGTCCTTGGAGATCACCGCGATCTTGGCGCGGGAGCCCGGATCACGGGCCACGGACTTGATTTCGATGACGCCATCATAGATTTCCGGCACTTCCTGGGCGAACAGCTTGGCCATGAATTGCGGATGGGTGCGCGACAGGAAGATCTGCGGGCCGCGCTGCTCGCGGCGGACATCATAGATGATGGCCCGGATCCGGTCGCCGGTGCGGAAGATCTCGCGCGGGATCAGCTCGTCCCGGCGCACAATGCCTTCGCCGCGGCCCAGATCCACGATGACGTTGCCATATTCAGCCCGCTTGACGACACCATTGATGACTTCGCCGACCCGGTCCTTGAATTCGTCATACTGGCGGTCGCGCTCTGCTTCGCGCACTTTCTGCACGATCACCTGCTTTGCGGACTGCGCGGCGATCCGGCCGAAATCCAGCGGCGGCAGCGGCTCGGCAATGAAATCGCCCAGACTGGCTTCCGGGTTGCGGGACTGTGCGTCTTCCAGCGCGATTTCCGTCGACACGTTTTCCACGGCCTCAACCACCTGAAGCAGGCGCTGCAGCCGGATCTCGCCGGTCTTCGGATTGATCTCGGCGCGCACTTCGGTTTCCGTGCCATAGCGGGAGCGGGCCGCCTTCTGGATCGCATCTTCCATAGCGTTGATCACGATCATCCGGTCGATCGACTTCTCCCGGGCAACCGCATCCGCAATTTGCAGCAGTTCCAGCCGGTTCGCGCTGATTGCCATATTCCACTCCTCTTGCGCCAGGTTCGGGCCTTGGTCTTGGTGGCGCGTTTGTCCTGCCCGTCAGCCTCGACGGCTTAGTTGGGCGTATTGTCCTGTGTCAGCTCGTCTTCCTGGCCGCGCGCCGCAAGGGCCGCTTTTTCGGCCTGAAGCGCAGCGGTAATCAAATCGTCGGTGAGCACGAGCTTGGCCTCGCCGATATTTTCCAGCGGCAGCAGCACCGTGTCCTGATCGCCGTCCTTCACATCGGGAAGGCGCACCTGCGCTGCACCATTCCCGGCGCCGAGCAGCGTGCCACGAAAGCGCTTGCGGCCGTCAAGCATCACGGCCATTTCCACTTTCAGCTCATGGCCTGCCCAGCGCTCGAAATCACCGGCCCGCACCAGAGGGCGGTCGATACCGGGAGACGAGACTTCCAGATGATAGGCCCGGTTGATCGGATCTTCCACATCTAGGGCGGGCGAGACCGCCCGGCTGACCGCCTCGCAATCTTCAACTGTCATGGTGCCATCGGGGCGCTCGGCCATGATCTGCAGCGTGCACCCGTTGGCCGCGCTGATCCTGGTACGTACAAGACGGAACCCAAGGTCTTCGATGACCGGCTCCACAATGGCCGCAACACGGGCATCGAGGCCCTGTTCCGTGACAAGTCTTGGTTCGTGTGCGCTCACACCTGGCTCCTGTTCAAACCGTCTTCGGCCGTCAGCTCCGCTAAGGCCCCGCCGCCGTTCCAATGAGGCTCCCTGCCGGGCGGCGTGTTTCCGGCTGTGCTTAAGCAAAAAAGAGCGGGTCCCCGGCGGGCCCACTCTCAAAATGCTCAGATAAGCCGTTTGAGGTGAAACACCGGCTGTATAACGCCAAAGCCGGGCAAAACGCAAGACCCTCGCGCCAAATCCCAAAAAGAACTTCCAACAGCCGTTAACAGCAATCTCAATTGTGAGACCGCCCCGCCCCGTTCAGAGCCCAACCCTGGAAGCCGGGCTCAGGCCTGTTCACGCCTGCGGAAGGTCAGATACCGCCCCCGGCGGCCTTCCCGGACCGCCTTGGCTTCATAGCGGGTCCCCGGCCAGCCCTGCCAGGGCTCCTTCCAGTCCCGCGCGGTCTGCGCGGTCCAGTCGAAAGCGTCATGGTCGCGGCAGTGGCGCAAGGTCCAGTCGATATAGGTGTCGATGTCACTGGCAAAGCGGAACTCACAGCCCGGCTTCAAGGCACGGGCATAGCGGGTCAGATTGTCCGCATTGATGAACCGGCGCTTCCAGTGGCGCTTTTTCGGCCAGGGATCCGGATAGAGCTGATAGGCCAGATCCAGCGAGGCTTCCGGCAGCCAGTCGAGCACATTGACCGCGTCATCATCATAGAGGCGGATATTCTTCAAGCCCTCTTCGACAACAGCCGTGACCGCCTTGGCCATGCTGCCGACAAACGGCTCCACGCCGATAAAGCCCGTACCCGGCTGGGTGCGCGCCCGGTGCAGGAGATGCTCCCCGCCACCAAAGCCGACCTCAAGACAGACCCCGGTCACATCAGCTTCAAACAGATCCGTCAGGTCCGCAGGCGCAGGCACGTCCAGATCCAGCGCCAGACGCGGCAATTCCGTTTCCATTAGCGCCTCGCGGCGCGGGCTGAGCGGCTTGCCTTTCCGGCGGCCAAAAAAGGAACCTTCGTAACGGTCAGTCATTTCAAAACAGGCACTTCAAACAGCTTCCACTCCCGCAACGGCCTTGTCAGCAATCCGGGAATATCCGCCCCAAAAATCAGAAGATCGCCAGCACATGGCCGGCGATCCTGTGTTTCGGTCGTCGCGACGCTTCGGACAGCTTATCCCGCAAGCGGGCGCAGGGCGTCAACGAGATCGGTCTTTTCCCAGCTGAAACCGCCATCAGCGTCCGGCTGACGGCCGAAATGGCCATAAGCCGCGGTGCGCTCATAGATCGGATTGTTCAGCTTCAGGTGCTCGCGGATACCCCGCGGGCTCAGGCCCATAACCTCGCGCAGGGTCTTTTCCAGACGCGTTTCATCGCAGCGGCCCGTACCGTGCAGGTCCACATAGACCGACAACGGATCGGAGACGCCGATGGCATAGGACAGCTGGATGGTGCAGCGGTCCGACAGGCCGGCCGCCACCACATTCTTTGCAAGATAGCGGGCCGCATAGGCCGCCGAACGGTCCACCTTGGTCGGGTCCTTTCCGGAGAAGGCACCGCCGCCATGGGGCGCGGCCCCGCCATAGGTGTCGACAATGATCTTGCGGCCGGTCAGGCCAGCGTCCCCGTCAGGACCACCAATCACGAAGGCGCCGGTCGGGTTCACGTGCCATTCAGTCTCGTTGCTGATCCAGCCGTCGGGCAGCGCCGTCAGGATATAGGGCTCAACGATCTTGCGCACGTCCTCCGACGTCAGCGCCGGGTCGAGATGCTGGGTGGACAAAACGATGGAGGTGGCCGCCACGGGCACACCGTTTTCATAGCGCACGGTCACCTGGCTCTTGGCATCCGGGCCCAGCACCGGCTCCGTGCCGGACTTGCGAGCCTCCGCCAGAAGACGCAGAATTTTGTGAGAATAAAGGATCGGGGCTGGCATCAGCTCTTCGGTCTCGCGGCACGCATAGCCGAACATGATGCCCTGGTCGCCGGCGCCCTCATCCTTGTTGCCGCCAGCATCAACCCCTTGGGCGATATGGGCAGACTGAGCATGGAGATGCACCGCGATGTCGCAGGTTTCCCAATGGAAGCCGTCCTGCTCATAGCCGATATCCTTTACGGCCATGCGAGCAAGATGGGCAATATAGTCATTTGTGATGGTGGCCGGACCCCGGGTTTCGCCCGCAATCACGATGCGGTTGGTGGTCGCCAGGGTTTCGCAGGCCACACGTGCTTCGGGCATTTCCTTGAGATAGGCATCAACAACCGCATCGGAAATACGGTCGCAGACTTTGTCCGGGTGCCCTTCGGACACAGACTCGGAAGTGAACAGGTAATTCTGACGTGCCATTGGCGATCGTCCTTCTGGGAATGAATATGACAGAAGCGGCGAATGACATTCGCCGCTTCATGTGCATCAATCTTAGAAGATCCAGGCCGCGTCAAGCGTGTTGTGTTTTTTTATCACTCATCGCCGGCCAGGGAACGGACCAGGTCAACGATCCGGCGGCGGACCTTCGGGTCCTCGATGCGGACAAAGGCCTTGTTCAGGGACAACCCTTCCGAAGATGACAGGAAATCGACCACATAAGAGGTCGGCTGTGTCTCTCCGAAGCCTTCGGCTTCTTCCGGGGTGCCCGGAGCATCTTCAAAGAAGAAGGAAACGGGGACTTTCAAAATGGTGGCAATATGCTGCAGGCGGCTGGCGCCAATGCGGTTCGTGCCTTTTTCATATTTTTGAATCTGCTGGAAGGTGATGCCGAGGCTCTCACCCAGTTTTTCCTGACTCATACCAAGCATCATCCGGCGAAGACGGACGCGGCTTCCAACATGTATATCAATTGGATTTGGAGACTTCTTACTGGGCATGTACGTCGCTCTTTCTTTTTCTCGCGGCGAATGTCCGCTCGCTTTAGTTAGTACAAGCTCTTCCTGATCCTCCCACCAGACCCGGAAAATTGAAGAAAGCCCGCAACCCTTCACTTGCACATGAATAACCTTCAATCGGCTATTTCACGGTTGTATCACACTTTAATCACTCAACTCAAACAAAAAACATCAATTTTCACGCGAGTTCTGGTTGCAGCGTGAAAAACACGCAAATCCCACAAGTGTTATCGAAATAAAGAGCACAGGAAGATCGCCAAATTTTACGTAGATAGTCCTGCTTAAACCCTGCGGAAGCTTCACATCAAGCACACCACGCTCGAAAATAGGTAGTTGTCCTACAATGTTTCCCGCCCCATCAACAATGGCAGATATACCGGTATTTGCAGCCCTTACGACGGGCAACCCGGTCTCGATTGCGCGCATACGGGCCTGCTCGAAATGCTGGTATGGCCCCGGCGTGCGCCCGAACCATGCATCATTTGTCACGTTCAACAAAAACGCCGTATTTCCGGTCACTTCGCCAGCAAGACCCGGAAAAATCACTTCATAACAAATAAGTGGCAGAAATCCGGTACCCGCCGAAGTTGACAGCACCCGGCGCTGATATCCGGCTTCGAAGCCCTCCAGAGGACCCGCAAGACTGGAAATCCCGAGCGTTTCCAGCAAGGGTTTCAAAGGTACGAATTCCCCGAAAGGAACCAGCCGCATCTTGTCGTAGAACCCTTCAACAGTGCCGTCATTTGCGATCAGGTAAATACTGTTGAAGTATTCGTTTTTTTGCGTTCCCGGCTCAGAACGTACCGCTCCGGTGGCAAGTTCACTGTTTTCCCCCAGGGCGTTGCCGATTTTGAACAGCGCACCGGGCTCCTGGGTCAGCAAAAACGGCACAGCTGATTCGGGCCACACAACCAGCCTCTGCTGCCCGACCCGTGCGTTGCCGCCCAAAGGCGCTTCCGTCATGTCGAGATAGGTGCGGAAGATCCCGTCCTTCAGTTCCGGCCGCCACTTGTCCGCCTGATCAATTGCCGGCTGCACGATGCGGATGTCGAGATCAGAGTCCACCGGAGCAAGCATCCAGAGGCGGAGGCAGCCAAAGACGGCCACAAGGACAAGGGCGCCAGCGGCCAGGGACACCGCTCCGGCCCGCTGGGTGAAGGGCCGGGTGTCCGCAAGCACGGCCGGTGTTGCCGCAATGGCAACCACAAGAAAAGTCAGTCCGTAAAGCCCCACCAGGCTGGCAATCTGTGTCAGCGGCAATACGCCGGACACCCCATATCCGAACGCGTTCCAGGGAAAGCCGGTCAGGACATGGCCACGGACCCAGTCCGACAAGGTCAGGCAGGCAGCCAGCAGCAAGATCCGCTGAAACCGGCCGCTCCAGAACACGGCCGCCAGTGCAACCCCCGCGCCGGTAAAGAGGGCCAGCCCGACCGGCATGGCCACAACGGCAAAGGGCATCAACCAGGCAAACCGGTCCCCATCCACCAGAAAGGCGGTTCCGATCCACCACAGTCCGGAGAGGAAATAGCCAAAGCCGAACAACCAGCCAAGGGCAAAGCCGGTGCGGACCCGCGCCCAGACCCGTCCGCGCCCCGGCTCGATGGCGCCATCCAGAAGCCAGACAAGGCAGGGAAAGGCAATCAGCAAGACCACAGACAAGTTGTAGGGTGGCAGCGCAAAGGCTGTTGCCGCGCCCAGAAGGATGCATAGGAGGCGCCGTTGCAGCCCCCAGGCGAGCAAGAACGTGTTTGGCAGAAAACTCAGCCTGTACGAGAGCCAATTCATCAAAACCGATCCCCAAATGCGATTTGGAGATTTGTCGGCTCCCCCGCAGGGGGGTCAAGGCAAAATGTCCGGCAACGCTTTGAAAAGCACACCCAAAGCGCTTTTAGCGCACACCGCATTTCATTGGATTTGCCTTTCGCAGCCTGAAATCCAGAGATTTCCGCGTAACAGGCAAAACGCTTTGATCCCGGAGCGCCGAGCCCCGCTCCGGGAACCGCCCAGCACCAATCCCGATTGGGATCAGGCGCTGCCGCTGGAAGGCGGTGTCTTGTCCGCCGCCACCTCTTCAGACGTAGTCCGGGGCTCTGCGGCGGCGTCCGCCGGTGCAGGCTCCGCCTTCTTCGGCCGCCGGCGCAGCTCCTGCGGCCGGGGTTCAGCCCGCCTGCGGCGGATCTTCAACCGTTTGATCCGCCGGGGATCCGCATCCATGATCTCAAATTCGAAGCCCGGCATTTCCCCGGGAACAAACAGCAATTCGCCGCGCACCGGAACCCGGCCAATGGAGACATAAAGAAGCCCGCCCAGCGTATCGACATCTTCAGAAATCTCGCCCTCGGTCAAACGGGTGCCAAGCGCCTTGTCGACATCTTCCAGAGGCAAACGCGGGTCCGCAATCCAGCCCCCTTCCCCGGACGGGGCCAGCATGGCCTCCTCATCCTCATCATGTTCGTCTTCAATGTCACCCACGACCTCTTCCACAAGGTCCTCCAGCGACACCAGACCGTCCGTGCCGCCATATTCATCGATCACCAGCGCCATCTGGATCCGGCCTGCCTGCATTTTGGCCATCAGGTCCGGGGCGGGCATGGAAGGCGGGACGAAGAGCAACTCGCGCACAAGGTCCGTTTCCTTAAGGGAGACCGACAAGTCCACACAGGACAGGTCCAGGTCCGGGCTGTTGTGCCCCTTGCGGCCTGACCCGTTGCCGCCATGGCCACTCCCGGATGTTCCCTGAACGGAAGAACCTGTTTCCGAAGACACGGCCGCGCTGCCAGCGGCGGCGTCCTCCGCCCCCTCGGGAAGACGGCTGCAGCCCTGTTCGGCAATGAAACTCATCAGATCCTTGATGTGGACCATGCCGCGCGGATCATCCAGCGTCTCTTCATAGACGGGCATGCGGGAATGGCCGCTCTTCTGGAACAGCTCCATCAGGCGGCTCAAGCTGGTATCGACATCGACCGCATCGATGTCGGCCCGCGGGATCATGACATCATCGACGCGCAATTCCCGCAGGCGCAGAATATTGCCGAGCAGCAAGCGCTCTTCGGGCGAAAACGCGGTGTCGCCACTGCCGCCGCGCGCCAGCTCGTCTTCCAGATTTTCGCGCAGGCTCGAGGACTGACGCCCCAAGCGCAGCATGCGTTTGAGATTTTCGAGAAAGGCCGCAGTCCGCTGCGGCTTGGTCTCTTGCGGGTCTTCTCCGTCCGGAGAGTGCCCCGTGCCGGCGGCTTTCGCGTCGCCTGCCGGACTTTGCGGTTCAACTGCGTTCATCATCTATCAAAACAAGAGTATCATGCCCCATGATGCCACCTAACCGCTGTCTGCCACAAGAGGACTGTCCGCATAGGGGTCATCTATACCTATCGATGCCAAAATGATCTTTTCCAGACGTTCCATCAATTCGGCTTCTTCATCGTCCTGGTGGTCATAATCGAAAAGATGAAGCAAACCATGAACGGTGAGATGGGAAAGATGGTCTGAAAATTCAACTCCCATTTCCTGCGCTTCGCGCTGGACCGTTTCAAAGGCAAAAACAATGTCCCCGAGAAGCGGGCCATAGACCTCACCCTGCGGGTCGCTGCCGGGAAAGGACAAAACATTGGTCGGCTTGTCCTTGTCCCGCCACTGGCCGTTCAGCTTCCGGATCGCCGCATCATCCGTAAACACCAGCGAGACTTCCGAAGTCGCAAGCGCCTGAAGATCCGCTCCGGCAAAGGCCGCCGCGATAGCGCGTTCAGACAGGCGCAGCAGCTCTGTCTCGTCAGGCCAGTTGCCGGCCTCCCGTGACAGGTCGATCTGAAATCCCGCTGGCAGGGCCATTCCGGTGGTCTCAACTCCGTTCATCTTCAGGCCGGACGGCGCCTATTGGGCAGCGTCCGCCTCCGACTCGCGCCGCCGCGCCTCATAGCGCCGCTCGCGTGCTTCGGATTCTTCGCGCGACGCATTGTCATAGGCAGTCACGATCCGGCCCACCAGCTCATGACGCACCACGTCCTGTTCGTTGAATCGGATATGGGCAACGGCCGGAATGTCGGTCAGAAGGCCCAGCGCTTCGCGCAAACCGGATTTCTGGCCCGAGGGCAGGTCGATCTGGCTGGGATCGCCGGTGACAATCATCTTCGAGCCTTCCCCAAGGCGGGTCAGGAACATTTTCATCTGCATGGACGTGGTGTTCTGCGCTTCATCCAGCAGCACAACCGCATTTGACAAGGTGCGGCCACGCATGAAGGCGAGCGGCGCCACCTCAATCATGCCGGACTGGAGCCCCCGGTCGACTTTCTCCGCCGGCATCATTTCATAAAGCGCATCATAGATCGGCCTCAGATAAGGGTCGACCTTGTCCTTCATTTCCCCGGGCAGGAAACCCAGGCGCTCACCCGCTTCAACGGCCGGGCGGGACAGGATCAGCCGGGCCACATCGCCCCGCTCAAGAAGGGCTGCGGCATAGGCCACCGCCAGAAAGGTCTTGCCGGTGCCCGCCGGACCCGTGCCGAAAATGAGATCGGCCCGGTCCATGGACCGGATATAGGCGTCCTGGGTCGGGGTGCGCGCCACAATGGTCTTGCGCCGGGTTGCAATCTGGGCAAAGGCCAGCCGCGATTTGGGCTCCAGCGTCGGCAGGGGCAATTGGGCATCGGCCGCCGCTGCCATCCTGAGGGCACCGTCCACATCGCCCGGATGGATTTCCTGGCCCTGCAGCAGGCGCTGATAAAGCGCCTCAAGCGCCGTGCGCGCCTGGGTGCAGGCCGTTTCGGAGCCCTTCAAGGTGACCTGATTGCCGCGCGCAATCGCATCCACCCCGAGCCGCTGCTCAATCAGGGCCAGGTTCTGGTCGAACTGGCCGAAGAGATCACCAATCAGCCGGTTGTCTTCAAAAGCAAGAACGATATGGGTCATGTCGGAGGCCAGCCCGGCCGGGGTCGAGGGATCCGATTGCTTGCGGGACGAAGAAGAACTGTCGCGCGTCAAATGACGTCTCCTTTAGAGCGCGGCCGGAACCGGCTGGGGATTCTCAAGATTATCTTGCCTGCCAATCAGCCGCCCGAACAGAGAATTAGATCCGATCTCGATGATTTCCACCGCTTGTATCGAGCCGATCAGATCCTCCGCTGCATCAATCTGCACCGGCTGCAGCCAGGGGGACTTGCCAACAAGCTGGCCCGCGTTACGGCCCTTTTTTTCCAGAAGCACGTCGCAAACCATGCCCTTGCGCGAGGCATTGAAGGCCTTTTGCTGCGCGCTGACCAGCGTTTGCAGCTCGGCCAGGCGGGCGGATTTCACTTCTTCCGGCAGCTGATCCTCCATGGCCGCCCCGGGTGTGCCGGGACGCTGGCTATACTTGAAGGAAAAGGCCGAGCCGTATTCCACCCGGCGGATCAGGTCCATCGTATCCTCAAAATCCTGATCCGTTTCGCCCGGAAAACCGACGATGAAATCGCCTGACAAGGCCAGATCGGGCGCAGCGGCGCGAATCCGGTCGATCAGACGGAAATAGTCCTCGCGGGTGTGACGGCGGTTCATGGCTTTCAGAATCTTGTCCGATCCGGACTGAACGGGAAGATGCAGATAAGGCATCAGGCTTTTCAGGTCCCGGTGCGCCTCGATCAATTCATCATCCATGTCACGCGGATGGCTGGTGGTATAGCGCAGCCGGTCGAGCCCATCGATTTCGGCCAGCCGGTGCAGCAGACGCCCAAGGCTCCAGGTCCCTCCATCCGGTGCCTCGCCGTGATAGGCGTTCACATTCTGGCCCAGCAGCGTGACCTCGCGCACGCCGGAGGCGGCCATGCGTTCGGCCTCGTCCACGATCTGTGCCACGGATCTGGAGACTTCCGCCCCGCGCGTATATGGCACCACGCAAAAGGTGCAGAACTTGTCGCAACCTTCCTGAACCGTCAGAAACGCGGCTGGAGGACGCTTGAGAACCGGCTTTTGCGCCCGCGCCGACAGGTGGTCGAATTTCGCATCAATATCAAATTCGGTCTCAACGATGCGCTTGCCCGCCCGCGCCTTGTCCAGAAGCCCTGGCAGCTGGTGGTAGCTTTGCGGACCGACGACCAGATCGACAATCGGTGCACGCCGGGAAATCTCAGCTCCTTCCGCCTGGGCGACACAGCCGGCCACGCCGACCATCATGTCCTTGCCGGATTTGGCACGCTCTTCCTTGACCTTGCGGATCCGGCCCAGCTCGGAATAAACCTTTTCCGCCGCCTTTTCCCGGATGTGACAGGTGTTCAGGATCACCAGATCCGCGTCTTCCAGGTCCTCGGTGGTCTGATAGCCTTCGGGAGCCAGCACATCGGTCATGCGCTCACTGTCATAGACATTCATCTGGCAGCCATAGGTGCGCATGAACACCTTACGCATGTTGCTGCCGTTTTTTGTGCCGGTCTCGGCCGGGGAAACGGCGCTGGCGGTCGTCTCACTGTCTTTGTCCGGGCGGCTTTCCATTCGCTCCTCGTGGCCTTGTCTGTGGCCGTCCTGTCTCGGTAACCGGTGCAGGGGATGTCTTCCAAAACCGCGTCATGCCGCTTCAGCAGCGCTGCCTTGTCCCGCAGACCGCCGGGCTGCGGCTGGTCCTTTGGGGCAGTCCCCTTTCGTCAGGCGCCACCTTTAGCCGTTTTTTCATCCAATGAGAAGAACCCGTTCTGCTCCGGCTCGCCGAAATCGGCCTGATCGACCGGCTTTTGCAGCAACGAGGCCAAAGTCAGCGCCCGCACTTCCCGTTCCAGGCGCAAGCTCAGCGCCTTGCGGTCAGTTGCTCTGTCAATGGCAACGGGCGTGCCCCAGCTCACGATCACATCCAGCGCGCCTCTTGAGAAGATCCCCCAAAGATGGCCCGCCAGTTCCATATCCCCATACCAGGCCACATGGGGCCGGTGCGCGCGGCCCATGGGCAGGCCATAAAAGCCCTGATAGGCAATGGAGAGCGGCTGCACCCAGACCTTGCCGTCTTCGCTTTCGCCCAATGCCCGGGTGGCAGCCCCTAGAAGCGCGGAACGGAACGGCAGAACACTGTTGCCGTCATTGGAGGTGCCTTCGGCAAAGAGCACCATGGCATCTCCTTGCCTTATGCGCTCTGCGATCTGGCTGGCCACCTTGCCGGTTTCAGAGCGGCGGGTGCGGTTCACGAACACCGTACGCTGCAATTTTGCAAAAAGCCCGAAAACGGGCCAGCCGGACACTTCCGATTTGGCGATGAAGGACAGGGGCATCAGGGAGCCAATCACCGTAATGTCGACCCAGGAGGCGTGATTGGCGGTGATCAGAAGCGGCCGGTCCGCAGCCGGGCGGCCCACCGTGCTGATCTTGATACCCACAAGGCGGGTTGCGATCCGGTGCCAGATCTGCGGCAGACGGGTCTTGAGGGCCAGGTCAAACCTGACCGCCAGCCATTGCAGCGGGATCAGCACGAGGGACACAAGGGTCAGGACAAACACAAGCCACGCGGCTTTCAGGTTAGCTATCATTCTGCTCGCTCTTGGAGCCCTCCAGAGGGACACCGTAAAGCTCCAGCCGATGATCAACAAGCTTGTAGCCGAGTTTCTTGGCAATGAAATCCTGTAGCGCCTCAATTTCCTCGCTGCGGAATTCAATCACCCGGCCGCTGCGCAGATCAATCAGATGATCGTGATGCTCATCGGGAACGGTTTCATAGCGGGAGCGGCCGTCGCGGAAGTCGTGCCGCTCGATCATGCCGGCATCTTCAAACAGTTTCACGGTCCGGTAGACGGTCGAAATGGAAATGCCCGGATCAATCGCCACCGCCCTGCGGTACAGCTCTTCCACATCCGGATGTTCTTCGGAAGCCTGCTCCAGAACGCTTGCAATGACCCGGCGCTGCTCCGTCATGCGCATGCCTTTTTCAATGCACATGTCCGCCAGCGTGGAGTGCCGTTCATCCGCCATGAAGTTGCTGCCTGCTTGTTGACTTGGTCTTTTGCGTAGTGCGGCTTAACGAAGATCCACGCGCATGACAAGCGCCGTGCCGTCGCCGCCGCTCTCGCTATAATAGGCCTTGCGCTCGCCCACTTGGCGGAAGCCGAGGCTGCGGTAGAGCAGCAGCGCCGGTTCGTTGGCCGCATCAACCTCCAGAAAGAGAGAACTGCACCGGTCGCTGTAGAGCCGGAACAGGCCGGCTTCCATCAGCTTCTTTCCAATACCCCGCCCGCGCTGGCGCGGATCGACCGCAATCGTGATGACCTCGGCCTCATCGGCCGCGCTGCGCAGGATCAGAAAGCCCAGCGGGGCCCGTGTGCCATAAGGGCTTGCGCGGCGGGCCACCAGCATGGATGTCCCGCTCTGCCCCTTCATGCGGGCCAGGTCTTCCGCCGTCCACTTGTTCGCAAAGGAGGCCGCATGGATACCGGCCAGCTTGGGCAGATCCTCGTCCAGCGCGTCTTCCACAACCGGCGGCTGGGTCCAGAACCACCAGAAACTCATTGCCGCTCAATCCTCCCCCGGGTTTGAGGCGTTGCATCAGGAGGCCGCAGATAAAGCGGCGACGGCGCGGAAAGGGCCGGGTCTGCGAGGACGCCCAGCTCTGCCACATCCCGGATTTCGGGAAAGCCGGCCCGGGACAGGATCCTGTCTCCGGAAAGTTCAAGCGCCGCCGCGACACTGTCTGCAGCCGATCCGGCCAATCTTATGCCCTTCGGCAGGGTGGCCGCAAGATCAGACAAGCGGCGCACACCGGCTGCGCTCAAGCTGCTGCCGGAAGCATCAAATTCCTGGCAATAGACCTCGTCAGCCTTGCCGGTGAGCGCCACCAGCACCGGTGCCCCGCCATCGGCAGGCGCCGAGGCCCGGGCGATGGCCGCCAGTGTCGTGATGCCAACCACCGGCGTGCCCAGCACCAGGCCAAAGCCGCGCGCCACGGCCAGCCCGACCCGGAGGCCGGTGAAACTGCCCGGCCCGACGGTCACCGCGACCCGGTCAAGACCGGAAAACGCCGTGGAGCTCTCGGCCATCACCTCGCCGATCATATCCATTAGCCGTTCGGCATGGCCCCGGCCGATTTCCTCGCCCAGCGCCCGGAAACAGGCCGAGGCCGCCCCGTCGTCAAGGACGGCCGCAGCGCAATTGGCAAGGGACGTATCGATGGCAAGCAGTCGCATGCCTATGCCACTACCTTCTTGCCGGTCCGGAGTCGAGCCGCGCTTTGGACCTACGCCCAATTGCGGGCTTGCGCTCCACAAAGAAAGCCCGATCCCTGCTTTCAGGCATTTGTTTCCAAAACGAAAAAGGCCCGGCGCTGCCGCCGGGCCCTGAGGATCGTCTCAGACATTCGTCAGATCGGCCGGACTTCTTCCACTTCCGGGACAAAGTGGCGCAAAAGGTTCTGGATGCCGTGCTGGAGGGTTGCCGTGGAAGACGGGCAGCCTGCACAGGCGCCGCGCATCGACAAATACACAATCCCTTCCTTGAAGCCCTTGAAGGTGATGTCGCCACCATCCTGGGCCACGGCCGGGCGGACCCGTGTTTCCAGAAGCTCCTTGATGGTATTGACGGTCTCCTCGTCGCCGTCTTCGAAGAATTCACCTTCTTCGATATCCTCCGACTGGCCTGCCGCCATGACTGGCTGCCCGGACATGAACTGTTCCATGATCACCCCGAGAATGGCCGGTTTCATGTGCTGCCAGTCCGTGTCGTCCTTGGTGACGGTCACAAAGTCATGGCCGAAAAACACGGCCACTACACCGGGAACATCAAACAGTTTCTCGGCCAGGGGGGACGCCCCCGCCTCGGCCCGCGAGCGGAAATCATAGGTGCCTTCGGGCAGAACAATCCGGCCGGGCAAAAACTTCAACGTGGCCGGATTGGGAGTTGCTTCCGTTTGAATAAACATTTTTGTCGTCCTTGGCGTTTTTCAACGCGTCCCTTCACCGGACGGGCAGCCTGCGTTAAGTGGCAGATTGTCCGGCCTGTTCACTGCGCGCCAAGCCGGAACACACCGGTTCTTCTCGCCTCGGCAACGCTGGTGTCCTGCGCCTCTCCTTCATCGCAAAACACCGATGGGTTCTTCTACCGCAAATCGGAGAAGTTTGGAACCGTTAAAAACTAGATAGGTGTCCGGCTGGCCGGATCAAGATCCCACAGAAAAACTGATCAGGCAGCCCGGTTCTGGCAGCCGTCTCAGGCAAGCGCCGCAATGGAATCATCGTCCAGATTGCCCGGCACGATGGTCACAGGTATCGGGAACGTGCCCGCCGATTTTCCGGCAATGGAGGAGACCAGCGGTCCCGGCCCTTCCGAACCGGTGCTGGCGGCCAGAACCAGGATCGCGATATCCGCATCGGCCTCGATCAGGTCCAGTATTTCTTCGGACTGGGTGCCTTCCCGCACAACCGTTTCCGGTTCGGTGCGGGCGACGGAGCGGATCCGCTCGGCGGCCTTGGCGAGGGTTGCCTCGGCCTTTTCCAGGGCTTCCGCCCGCATGATGTCTTCCACGCCCAGCCAATGCTGGAAATCGCCCGGTGCAATCACGAAGACGAGTGTCACGACCCCACTTGTCCGTGCCGCCCGCTTTGCCGCATAGACGATTGCCCTGTCGCATTCAGGCGTTTCATCAACCACGACCAGAAATTTCCGGCGGTGGCCCTCTTCGTTGCTTTTCCGAATAGCTACCATGGGTGCATGCTGCCACCGGCGCTCACGCATCGCAAGCAGGGAAATCCCGGCACGCGCTGCGCTTGCGCCTTACAGGATAAACTTCGACAGATCGACATTCTTGGCCAGATCGCCGATATTGTCCTTCACGAATGACGCCGTGATCTCGATGGTTTCCCCGGACCGGTCCGGCGCGGTGAAGGAGATCTCGTCCAGGATGCGCTCCATGACGGTCTGCAGGCGCCGGGCTCCGATATTTTCCACCGAGGCATTCAGGTCCACGGCCACAGACGCGATTTCCTCAATTGCGTCTTCGGTGAAGGACAAGCTGACGTTTTCCGTGTCCAGCAGAGCCACATATTGTTTGATCAGGCTGGCTTCCGGTTCAGTGAGAATGGCCCGAAAGTCCTCCTTGGTCAGCGCCCGCAATTCCACCCGAATCGGCAGACGGCCCTGCAATTCGGGCAGAAGGTCGGAGGGCTTGGCCACATGGAACGCGCCGGAGGCGATGAACAGAATGTGGTCGGTCCTGACCGGGCCGTGTTTCGTGGACACGACCGTACCCTCGATCAGCGGCAACAGATCGCGCTGCACCCCTTCGCGGGAGACATCCGCCCCGGCCCGGCCTTCCCGGGCGCAGATCTTGTCGATCTCATCCAGAAACACAATGCCGGAATTCTCCACAAGGGCGATGGCTTCCTCAACGACCTTGTCCTCGTCCAGCAACTTGTCGGATTCTTCATTTATCAGCAGCGCATAGCTGTCGCGCACTGTGGTCCGCTTGGTCTTGGTCTGGCCGCCAAAAGCCTTGCCAAGCAGGTCGGACATATTCATCACCCCGACGCTTGCGCCAGGCATGCCGGGAAGATCGAAGCTGGGCATCTGCGTCTGGGCGCGCACCTCCACCTCGATTTCCTTGTCGTCCATTTCGCCGTCGCGCAGTTTGGCGCGGAAACTGTCCCGGGTCGCCGGGCTGGCATTGCTGCCCACAAGCGCGTCCAGAACCCGCTCTTCGGCCAGAACATGGGCCTTGGCCTTGACCTCTTCGCGCTTCTTGTCCCGGATCAGCGTAATACCGGCTTCCACCAGATCGCGCACAATCTGTTCCACATCCCGGCCGACATAGCCGACCTCGGTAAACTTGGTCGCTTCAACCTTTGTGAAGGGGGCATGGGCCAGTTTTGCCAGACGCCGGGAAATCTCCGTCTTGCCGACCCCGGTCGGGCCGATCATCAGGATGTTTTTCGGCAGCACTTCCTCACGCATTTGACCTTGAAGCTGCTGACGCCGCCACCGGTTGCGCAGGGCGATCGCCACGGCGCGCTTGGCATCTTTCTGGCCAACGATATAGCGGTCGAGTTCGGATACGATCTCCCGCGGAGAAAAATCGGTCATTTTTTAAGATACGCCTTCCGTCTTCATATCTTGCATCTGCAGGCAGCTGCACGCGGTGACACAGCCCCGGGGCAAGGCCATGAGAGACAAGCCCTGTGCCCGGCCCGGCGCGGCCTATTCAGCAGCATCCAGCACCTCGACTGTCACGCTGGAATTGGTGTAGACGCAGATTTCAGCGGCCACAGCCATGGCCTTGCGGGCAATTGTTTCCGCATCATAGCCGGTCTCCGCCAGAGCCCGTCCGGCGGCAAGGGCATAGTTGCCGCCCGAGCCGATGCCCATGACGCCACCTTCCGGCTCCAGCACATCGCCTGTCCCGGTCAGCACCAGCGACACATTCTTGTCGGCCACCAGCATCATCGCTTCCAGGCGGCGCAAATACCGGTCCGTGCGCCAGTCCTTGGCGAGTTCCACACAGGCCCGCATCAGCTGGCCCGGATATTGTTCCAGTTTCGCTTCCAGCCGTTCAAACAGGGTGAAGGCATCGGCTGTCGCCCCGGCGAACCCGGCAATCACCTCGCCCTTGGCCAGAGGCCGGACCTTGCGGGCGGAATGTTTGATCACGGTCTGGCCGAGGGACACCTGGCCATCACCGGCAATCACCACCTTGCCGCCCTTGCGCACCATCATGATCGTCGTCCCGTGCCACTGGGCCGGTTCGCGCGTCTCGCTCATTCAGTCCTCTTGGGTTTTTCCTTGCTGCCGCCCTATGTAGGCGGCATTTCCATCTTTTCCAAGCTCTCTTTCAGCTGCGGCAGGCCACCAGCCCCTTTGCAAGGCCTTGCCTTCAGTGGGACATTTCGATCCGGGTCGCCTTGAGCAGCGCCTCAACCAGCTTGTCCAGCTGGCCGCTTAGCCGGTCATCCGCCAGATCGCCACGCTCGTCGAACGCAGAAGAAGCCTTAGGCACGGACACCATTTGCGGCAGAACCAGCGCGCCCAGGCCCACTTCCAGGATGGTACGCATGCCGATCAGACCGCGCATGCCGCCAAAGCCTCCCGGAGAGGCCGCCCCGAGCGCAAACACCTTGTTCCGGTAAGGCTCCCCCGGATCGCGCACCCGGCTGACCCAGTCGAGCGTGTTTTTCAAAAGCGGTGTTATCCCGGCATTATATTCCGGACAGGCGAGAAAGACTCCGTCCTGCCCGCTCAGCAGGCGGTGCAGCTTGCGCGCAGTTTCCGGCACCCCGTCCGTGTCTTCCAGGTCGCCGTCATAGACCGGCAGCGGATAGTCTTTCAGCGACAGGCGGGTCACCTCTGCATCCAGAATGGTAAGCCGCTTGGCCACCAGCGCCGTCAGCTGAGCATTCAAAGAACCGCTGCGCACCGAGCCGGAGCACACAAGTATTTTCGGATTACGCATCAACCACCTCTTCTCAGCTGAACCTATTCCCTATCAAACGGGTCCTAAAGGCATATGGCAAGCGGGAGCGGCTTCGCCACCCCCGAATGGCGGTCCAAGGAAGAGGCGCAGGCTCAGAACAGGCTGGCAATGAAACCGGGCACGCATTTGACCGCATAGGTCCAGTCGTCCTTGCGCCACCTGGACATTTCGTAGAGAGAGTCGCCCAGCTCTTCGCCCATTTCGGCAAACAGACGGGTCGGCCCCTGTTTCATCCGGGCAACCAGCCGGTTCAACCGTACCGTATCGATTTCACCTGTCTGGATCAGGTGGATGGTGCCCAGCACCAGGGTGGTCATGCTGTCCACGCCAGACGCCCCCAGGCCGATCGGATCACAGGCCCGGATGACCTGAAACACCTTGCTGTTTTTGGCCGCGCCCGGGGCAATTGCCTCAACAAGGCTCTGCAGCCCCTCAACCATTCCGGCCCAGGGGATCGCCTTGCCCATGAAAAATTTGTAGAGCTCGGTCGTGCCATACAGATAGTCGCCTTGCTCGAACTTGTCGGCCACCTCGATCATCACAATCACATGGCCTGCCGCTCCGGCCTTGCTGCCAAGGGAGCCCAGGAACCGGCCGAATTTCGATGCCGGGGCCGAGATTGCGTCCAGCGCGCCGATCTGACGGCCGCGCATGCCGGAGACCGCCTTCATGACCTCCCGCGCCTCAGCCGGCGAGAACCCCCACTTGCGCAGTTGCGCCCAGGCGGCGATCAGCTTGCGGGCATCTTCAGCCCGGCCGATTGTGCCGAGAAACTTCTTCATGTTGGGGAAGCTCTTGTCGATCAGCTCCCGCCGGAATTCGTCAAACGCACTGCTCTCGCCCAGATTGGCCGCCTCTTTGGCCAGCAGCTTTTCGGCCGGTGTGAGACGCTGATCGCGCACCGTGTCATTCGACACTGTCGACGGGTTCGCCTCCGGTGGAATGCACATGCGCTGCCAGATTGAGGCAGACTGCGGATCATTCATGGCGCTGATGGTGCGTTTGGCCGGGTCCACCCGCCCGTCCGGGCGGCGCAACCGGACCACACTGACCTGAAAATCCTTGATGGTGCCAATGGTTTTCGATCCCACACGGCCATCAACGACAAGGGCCTTGCGTGAGCCGCCCATGAGGGCATTCAGCCGCGTTTGGACAGTTTTAACATCGAGTTGCTCGTTTTTCCCGAACCGGCCCACAGAGCCGGTAATACCAATGCTTGAGTTGATCATGTCGAAAGCCCAATGATTTAAAAAAAATACGAATGTCTGTTCCTGCAGTGTAAAGACCTGAGCCCGCCAATCCGTGTGATTCGCATCACGAAAACGGCAGACGCAAGGTGTCCTCTGCGGAGAAGACTTTAAACTCCGGAAAAATATTACGTAAAGGAAATTTAGTGCCACGCACTCCTGCAAGTGCCGTCAATGGCCCTTACGGTAGACCCAGACCCTCGCCGGCGGCAGGTTTTTCCAGACCCATTCGGAACTGTGCACCGAAACGCCACGGGTTTTCGGTTTCACCGGCGCAGCAAGCCCATAGGAAAACTGTATAAAGGGGGCGCCGGGTTTCAAGAGCCTCAGGGCGTCAGTCAAAAGCGCGCGGCGCACGGGCTCCGGACGGGTCAGAAGCGGCAGAGACGAAACGATGCCATCCAGCTCCCCCCGGCCGGAATCGGCTGTACGGTTCTCTCCCGATAGAAAACCGCCGTCCTGGGCGAGCGTTTGGGCAAGCGCATAGGCATCCCCCTGAAGCACTGTGAGGCCCGGATACCGCAAGCTCAACAAGTCGCAGAAATCGGCGCTGTATTCGATGAGATTGAGATGCGGATGGACAAAGCCCCGGTCCATGAGCGCCTTGGTCACAACACCGGTGCCCGGGCCAAGCTCCACGATGCGCGAATGGGGGCGTGGCACGATATAGGAGGCCATTTTCGCGGCCAGATCCGGGCCTGACGGGGCCACGGCTCCGGTTCTCAACGGGTTTTGGGCCCAGGAGCGGATGAATTTCATCTCATCGAGCACCCGGCTGCGCACGGCTGCGGCCTTGTCCAGCTTTTCCCGGAACCTGTCGACGCGAAAATTGTGGCGCTGCAGCATGTTACCTCACTCGCTCCCGAGAAACGAATATAGGGAGGCTCGTCAGATTTTGCCATAAAAAGACGCACAAATTGCGTGATCAGGTTCCCAGATTGTCGATGAAGTCTTTCACCTTCGAAAAGAACCCGGCGGATTCTGGATGGTTTTCGCCAGAAGATTCCTTCTCGAATTCCGCAAGCAATTCACGCTGGCGGCGGGTCAGGTTGGTGGGGGTTTCCACGGTGACCTGAATATACATGTCGCCATGCTGGCTGGAGCGCATCACGGGCATGCCCTTGCCACGCAGGCGGAACTGCTTGCCGGTCTGGGTGCCTTCCGGCACTTTCACCCGGCTGGTGCTGCCATTGACGGTCGGCACGTCGAACTGGCCGCCAAGGGTCGCCGTCGACATGGAGATCGGCACGCGGCAGTAAAGATCCGCCCCGTCCCGCTGGAACAGGTCGTGGGGCTTGATGGACAGGAAGATATAGAGATCGCCCGCCGGGCCTCCGCGCACGCCCGCTTCGCCTTCTCCGGCCAGACGGATGCGGGTGCCGTCCTCAATTCCGGCCGGAATGTTCACCGAAAGGGTCCGGTCCTGGGTCTTGCGGCCGGTGCCGCCACAGCTTTCACAAGGGTCGGAGATCACCTGCCCCCGGCCCTGACAGGTCGGACAGGTGCGCTCCAGCGTGAAGAAGCCCTGGGCAGCGCGCACCCGGCCCGCACCGCCACAGGTACGGCAGGTGGTCGGGCTGGTGCCCGGCTTGGCACCGGACCCGGCACAAGTGTCACAGGTGATGCTGGTCGGCACCTCGATTTCGACCGTTTTGCCCACAAAGGCATCTTCCAGGGAAATGTCGAGATTGTAGCGCAGATCCGCACCGCGCTCGCGCCCGCCCGACCGGCGGCCGCCGCCCCCTCCGCCCATGCCGAAAAACTCTTCGAAAATATCGGACATGGTGGAGGAAAAATCATGGGCTCCGGCCCCTCCGCCGCCGCCAAACCCGCCATTTTCAAAGGCGGCATGGCCAAAGCGGTCATAAGCGGCGCGCTTCTGGCCGTCTTTCAACGTGTCGTAAGCCTCGTTGACTTCCTTGAACCGGGCTTCGGCCTCTGCATCCCCCGGGTTCCGGTCAGGATGGTATTTCATAGCCATCTTGCGGTAGGCACTTTTCAGAGACTTTTCGTCCGCTTCACGCGCGACGCCCAGCACCTCATAGAAATCACGTTTGGACATCAAGATCTCTCGGTCTTGTTGTTGCGCCGCGGGCAGCCTGGATGATCCGGCGCCCATAACGGCGAAAGCGCCCGCCGCGCACCTGACAGGTCAGGCAACCAAACGGCCGGCGCTGGACTGAAACAGCCAGCCGGAGAACCGGCTGGCTGTCATCTGTAAAGGTTAAGCCGACTTCTTGTCGTCGTCGTCCTTGACTTCCTCAAAGTCCGCATCGACCACATCGTCCTCAGCGGCGGCGCCCGCCTCGTCACCGGCATCGGCTTCAGCGTCAGCCTGGGCGGCCTGATACATGGCTTCGCCGAGTTTCATGGACGCTTCGGCCAGAGCCTGGGTCTTGGCCTGGATGTCTTCCAGATCGTCCCCTTCCAGAGCGGTCTTCAAGGCTTCCAGAGCGCTTTCGATCGCGGCCTTGTCATCGGCAGAAACCTTGTCGCCATAGTCCTTCAGCGACTTGTCGGTGGAGTGGACCAGGGATTCGCCCTGGTTCTTGGCTTCCACCAGTTCCTTGCGCCGCTTGTCCTCATCCGCATGGGATTCAGCGTCCTTGATCATCTGATCAATGTCGCTGTCGCTGAGACCACCGGAGGCCTGGATCCGGATCTGCTGTTCCTTGCCCGTGCCCTTGTCCTTGGCAGACACGTTGACAATGCCGTTGGCATCGATGTCGAAGGTGACTTCGATCTGCGGCACGCCGCGCGGCGCGGGCGGCAGTCCGACAAGGTCGAACTGGCCGAGGACCTTGTTGTCCGCCGCCATTTCCCGCTCGCCCTGGAAGACCCGGATGGTCACTGCTGTCTGATTGTCTTCAGCGGTAGAGAACACCTGGCTCTTCTTGGTCGGGATGGTCGTGTTGCGGTCGATCAGGCGGGTGAAGACACCGCCCAGGGTCTCAATCCCGAGGGACAGCGGGGTCACGTCGAGCAGCAGGACGTCCTTGACGTCACCCTGCAGAACGCCGGCCTGGATCGCAGCGCCCATGGCCACCACTTCGTCCGGGTTCACCCCCTTGTGCGGCTCCTTGCCGAAGAAGGTGCTGACGGTTTCCTGGATCTTCGGCATGCGCGTCATGCCGCCGACCAGAACCACTTCGTCGATCTCACCGGCGGCAAGGCCGGCATCCTTCAAGGCGGCTTTCATCGGCGCAATGGTGCGCTTGACCAGATCTTCGACCAGCGACTCGAACTTCGCCCGGGTCAGCTTGAGCGTCAGGTGCTTCGGACCCGAGGCATCCGCCGTGATGAAGGGCAGGTTGATTTCCGTCTGCGACGAGGAGGACAGTTCGATCTTGGCCTTTTCAGCAGCCTCTTTCAGGCGCTGCAAGGCCAGCTTGTCCTGGGTCAGGTCAATGCCCTGATCCTTCTTGAACTCGGCGGCCAGATAGTCGACCAGAACCATGTCGAAGTCTTCACCGCCCAGGAACGTGTCCCCGTTGGTGGACTTGACCTCAAAGACGCCGTCGCCGATCTCCAGGATGGAGACGTCGAATGTGCCCCCGCCAAGGTCATAGACCGCGATGGTTTTGCCGTCATTCTTGTCAAGACCATAGGCCAGTGCGGCGGCCGTCGGCTCGTTGATGATGCGCAGCACTTCCAGACCGGCAATCTTGCCCGCATCCTTGGTGGCCTGACGCTGGGCGTCGTTGAAATAGGCCGGAACGGTGATGACCGCCTGGGTCACGCTCTCACCCAGATAGCTCTCGGCGGTTTCCTTCATTTTCTGGAGGATGAACGCGGAGACCTGGGACGGGGAATATTTGTCGTCATTTGCCTGCACCCAGGCATCGCCATTGTCGGCCTTGACGATTTCAAACGGGACAAGCTTCTTGTCCTTCGCCACGGTCGGGTCGTCATAGCGGCGCCCGATCAGGCGCTTGACCGCAAACAGCGTGTTGGTCGGGTTCGTGACGGCCTGGCGTTTTGCCGGCTGTCCAACGAGCCGCTCCCCATCATCGGAAAACGCCACCATCGACGGGGTGGTGCGGGCGCCTTCCGCGTTTTCGATAACCTTGGAATCCTTGCCGTCCATGACGGCGACGCACGAGTTGGTCGTGCCGAGGTCGATACCAATGACCTTTGCCATATGTGCCTCTCTTTCTAGCAAACCGGATAGACCCATGAAGGCGTCAGTCCGGCTCCTTTCACTTGGGTTCCGGGACATCCCGGACATCGCACCAGGGCAGGAACCCGGTATTTGGTGCGAGCTTGAACGCTATATAGGTGGAGGAAACTTTGCCCGCAAGACACCTTTGCCCTCTCAAGGGTCCAGCATAGGGGATAATTTCATTCTGATGGTTACCGGCCCCTGGCGGAGACCGCCTGCCCTGCAGGCCTGCCCGTAATGCCGCAGCTTTCGCATTTGCTTTAGGCTTTTGCCATAGAGTTGGCATGAATATGAGGCGGATTGTCCGCAGCAGACGCCCCAAGTCAAACGAGACAACCCATGAAAGACGCAGACCTGTGGACCCGCCTGACAGCCTGCCATCCGGACGCGGTTGAGGCCGATTTCCCGTTTTCAGGGCGCCTTGCCCGGGACAATGGCTGGTCCCGCGCCTATGCGTTGCGGGTGATCGGTGAATATCAGCGCTTTGCCTATCTGTGCATGCTGAACACCGGCATGAAAACGCCGAGCGACGAGGTGGATCAGGCCTGGCACTTGCATCTGACCTATACCAGGCATTACTGGGGCCCGTTCCGGGAGGCGCTTGGGGCCCCGCTGCACCACATGCCGACAAAGGGCGGGCCGGATCAGGCCGCGCTTTTTCGTGCCGCTTACGAAGACACGCTGCTCCTTTACGAAAGGGAATTCGGCGCCCCGCCGCCGCAGGATATCTGGCCCCCCACTGAGATCCGATTTGGCAAGGCGCCGTATTTCAAGCGGGTGAACGGCGCCGATGTCTGGCTGGTGCCCAAGCCCCGCTGCGCTGTGCTTTTGGCAAAGCTCTCACGCAAGCTGGCGGCTTTGCCCAAACGCGCGCCCCGCCTTGTGACCGCAAGCGCCGCGGTTTTTCTGGGCACGAGCCTGGCATTTGCCCATGGCGAGCCGGCCGGGGACACGCCTTTGGAGAAACTGCGCAACATGGTCTGGCACTGGGCCCTGGAACACACCTTCGGGTTCATTGCCGGGGTTGTGATCACCGTTGCCGCCCTTGCCGTGCTTTTGAACAAAGCGTCCGGAGGCAAATCCTCAGGCTGCGGTTCTGGCTGCAGCTCCGGCTGCAGTGGTGGTGGTGGCAGTGGCGGGTCCGGATGCGGCGGCTGCGGTGACTAAAGAAACGGGCAATGAGGCTGCACGATGCTTCAGAGAGGATCAGCCATTCACAAAGGGCGGGACCTTCAAAGAGGCTTTGCCCCCTTTGCTGGCAGACCTTGCTAAAGATCTGCTAAAAGGGGGCATGCCAGCGCCCACGCTTCAAGACCCTTCCGGGCTGACCTACCATCCCGGCTATTTCGACCGCATGGCCCAGGAAGCTTTGCGCGACGAGATCCGCCACATTGTGGCGCGCGCGCCACTGTTTCAGCCGGTCATGCCGAAAACCGGCAAACCTTTCAGCGTAAAGATGAGCAATTGCGGCCCGCTCGGCTGGGTCTCCGATCTGGACGGCTACCGCTATCAACCCGTGCACCCGGCTACCGGCGCACCCTGGCCGGACATGCCGGCCGCCCTGTCCGGCCTATGGCAAGACCTGGCCCCGGACGCGCCGCCGCCGGAGGTCTGTCTCATCAACTATTATGCCTCCGGCGCACGCATGGGCCTGCACCAGGACAAGGATGAAGAGATGTTCGAGGCACCGGTCATCTCCGTCTCCCTCGGCGACACGGCCACGTTTCGGATCGGCGGTGTCCAGCGCAAGGACCCGACCCGCTCCCTGCGTCTGCAATCTGGTGACGTGGTCCTTCTCGGCGGCCCGGCCCGCCTGGCCTATCACGGCATTGACCGGGTCCTGAGCGGCACCTCCGCCCTCCTGAAATCCGGCGGGCGGATCAACCTGACCCTGAGACGGGTGACGGCGGTTTAAGGAAGATCTGGCTGGTAGAGCATCGTGCGATAAGTTTGCACCATTGATACCGAGCCCGTCTCGTTGGAGACACATCCCATTTTCAGCGGGTCACAAACTGGACTTCCAGCCGATGTTTTCAGTTTCATTGCGGGCGCCATACCACCGATGGCCATGTTGCGACTGCCGCCGTAAAAATATTTTGTCGGTTATGGACCGCTGGCAGCCGCCTGCAAGCTGTTCCTTCAGCCCCAGCAGGTCTTCCAGAATGAGGCCGGCCAGCAGCCAGCTCAACCCCGGCAACTTTCGAGCGCAGCCGGTTGACCTGATCCAGCCCCAGTTCGATCAGTCTTTGGTATGCACCGTCTTCCACATCGACAGACTGCGCCAGCTCGCAGACGGATCGGGGCTCCCCTTTTTTCGGCAGCGCAGGGTTCCCCCCGCGCTGCCGCTGCCATTTTCTTCTGCGGGAAAACTGCCCCCGGGCCCGGCCTTCAGCTCTTCAGCCAGCACCGGCCCCGGGGGAAACAAACCTAATGCAAAGCCATAAAAAATAGCTAAGCTGCGCGGAAATACGCTGCGCAATTCCGTGAAGGCCAACAATCCTTCGCCAATCAATTTATGAAATATTGGTAATTTTAACAATTGTCGGTTTTGTGGTCGATTGTTGACCGCAATATGGCGACATCTTTGGATAAGAAGCCTTTTTTATCATATTCTTAGGCTCACCCAGCCCTAACCCAATGAAAACCCTGAGTTAGTTTTGTCCCTGCTGACAGGCTGCAACAGGAACCGGCCTGCGGGACTTTTGATTTAATTTGGTAGAAAAAAATAATAATGCGCGCAGTGTGGGAGCCTGTGAACTGCGCGCTGCCAGCCCGGTGGCCTTGGAAGCCCCCCCCCCAGTCCGGACCGGCCCGCAGAAGGATCGCCCGCCGCAAAAGAAAGTTTTGCGCGCGCGCACGAGAGAGAGAGACGCGCCCGCCGTGCCGGAGCCCACCCCGACAGCCCTCTGTGCCGCTCAACGCGCCTTGTTTGCGGCGAAGGTTCGTCTCTGTGAATTTGAAGGAAAGGCTTCCAAGGAAGATGGGCAGAAGGCGGCTCAGTCACGCTGCCTTGGGCACGGCCCGGATGGCGCAGACCTCGTGAAACACCGGCGTTTCCGGGTCCTGATCAAGCAGGGCCTGGGCATCGCAGGCGGAAAGAGGCGTGTTTGCGTCCTTGTCGGCAAAGAAAGAGCAGACGAGATCCTTTTCCAGCCCGGTGCCCTGCAGGGCCTTTTCAAGCATCACGAAAAAGGAAATGTCGGTGCCCGCATCCTGCAGCACGATCTGGGAATGGAGCTTTTCAGGCGCAAATCCATTGGCCTCGAACAGCTCGAAAATAAGGCCGGTGCCGATCCGGCAGCCGAAATTCATGATGACCTCGGCCTGGGGCGCATGCTCACGGATGCGGTGCAACAACGCCTCGTTCAAGCCAAGGCCGACCGAATTGAAAGGATAGTCGTCAAACGCGGCCCAGGGATAATAGTGGGCAATGTGGTCCGCCGCCCGTTCACCCGCCCCGTCGGGCAGTTCCACCGACTGGGCATCACGGAACGCGGCCAGGCGCCGGTCCCCCGGATCGCCCACCTGGGGAAGGCATCCAATCACCACATCCGTTTCAGCAATCCTGGCCCGGGCTTCGTCCGTGTCGATCAGGCTGACCGCACCCTTGACCGGAAAAAACTGGCTTGCCTCGTCCGGTGCCAGGCTGTGCACATTGCGCTCGGCCAATTCCACCAGCCTGGGATCCAGGTCGCTGCCCGACACGCTGGCCGCGCCGCACAGGCGCAGCAAAAAGGCGACATTGGTCCCGGTGCCAATGCCGACTTCGTAAATGCGCTTGCCTTCAAGACCGGCCCGCTCCAAGCCTTTTTGAAAGGTCTCTGTCCAGGGGTCCTGCGGATCGAATGCAAAATTCGGGACTTCCGGTGTCGGCCCTTCAGCGGCCGCAGGTGCGGGTCTTTCTTTTACGTCGGCAATCACAACAACTCTTTCCCTATGATTCCGGACCGTCTTGCCGCCCGGAAGACACAGCTTTCAGATCATCCGTTGACCTGTTCGCACTCTAGCGCCAGCCCTCCCGGGGGAGCGCCTGCTTCTCCTGTCCAATCCGCGCCCTTTGCCTGCTATTGGGGGCAGGTAAGCAGGCGCACGGACGCCACTTCTTCTCCGAGGGAGCGGCGCAGGCGGTCATGGTTGCATTCCGCGTCGACAAGAATATCGAGAGGCAGCGCTTTTTCCGCGCACCCCACAAGCGCCTGCTTAATTCGCAAAACCGTTGGTGCCACTGACAATCCGTTGCAATCAACTGCGTTGGAAACGTCCATCTGATCTTCTCCTTTTCAGGTGAACAGCCTGACCGGCTGCCGGAAGCCTGCGACTTGCGCGCGCAGCAGAAACGGCCAGCCACAAGGCGCTGCTTCATCGAATGCACGCAAAACATCCAAGACCGCACAGCCGAACAGCCAAGCCTTGCACGCCAGCTTCCATGTTGCCCGGTGAAACAGACACCAGATCCCTGGCCGCCCACCGGAAAGAGTGTGTTTGTTTGGCAGACCGGCCAGCCAATGACGCGGCAACCGGAAGGTTTGGGCACCTGACTTTCGTGTTGGCCCCATGCCACCATGGACGGCGGCATTTCAAACCTTTGCCTGTTCGCAGGTGTGCTCCGCATCTATTCTCTCCGGCGGCGCAAGCAAAGCCGCGCCATCGCAAAGAAGATCAAACACCTGCCTGTGCCGGGTAAACAGCACTTCAAGATATGCAAAGGCTAAGCAGCGGATTGTGGCAAGTCAAGGAGAGTCTTGATTATTTTGTGTGCACGAATTTTAATTAGCCAGCATATTTGGCGGCATCTCGCGAATTCACCGCATGCCCGAACAAAAATTACAAAAGCTTAAAGTTTCAAGGCAATTTACCTTGAAATCCCGATCCGCCTCAGAAACCGACGGCTGCCTCTCTTTCAGGCAGAGCGCGCCCCTGTCGCCCTGCATAGGTATCAGCCAAGCGACAGCCCCCCCCCCCCCTTTACGGCTTGCTATTCATTTGTATAACTATGTGCCTGACTTCCTGAAGGCCCCTCCTGGGCTCCCCCCACCAGAGCTGAAGGACTGCACACTATGGGACAAAGCGAAACGATCAGCGGTGTCCTGCTGAGCAGCACCTTGGATCTCAGGGCCTATTACGGGCTTGGTGCACAGGAAACGGAAAGCGGCATCCGCCTGCTCACGCCGGACGAGGTGACCAGGCCGGAAGAGATCCGCTTCGCAGTCTGCTGGCTCCCGGCCGCTGATGCCTTTGATCCCTATCCAAATCTGGAAATGGCCATGTCGATCGGCGCAGGCGTGGATGCTCTTGTGGCCCATCCGGGCCTCGGCCAGACCGTCCTGATCTGCCGGATCCGGGATCCCCATCAGGCGGATCTGATGGCCGGTTATGCGGCGCATGAGACCCTCCATGCGCTGCGTGGATTTGACCGGATGCAGGCCGCACAGGCGGAGCGCAAATGGGCGCCCCTGCCGATGCAGCCGCCAACCAACACGAAAATTGCCGTTCTGGGAAACGGCACCATGGGGCAGGCCGTTACACGCGGCCTGACGGCCCTCGGATTTTCCGTCGCTGTCGCCTGCAGGCGCCCACCGCAGACCCCGCTTGACGGTGTGGCTTATTTTACCGGAGCGGAAGCTCTTCACCAGGCCGCAGACGGCAGTGCCGTGCTCATCAACGTGCTGCCGCTGACAGCTGAAACCGAAAATGTGCTGAATGCGGACCTCTTCGACCGGCTTGCCCCCGGTGCCTGGCTGATCCAGATCGGCCGGGGGGAGCATTTGCACGACTCGGACTTCGCCAGAGCCATTGACAGCGGCCAGCTGGCCGGGGCCAGCCTGGATGTGTTCCGCACCGAACCCCTGCCAGACACCCACCCGTTCTGGGGCGATGCGCGCATCCGGATCACGCCCCATATTGCCAGCGATTCCACCCCGGATATTGTTGTGGAACAGGTGCTGCACTCTGCGCAGCAATTGCGTGCCGGACAACGCCCCGCCCTTGCCATCGACCGGGCCCGTGGCTACTAGCGGGGACGGCTGAATGTGTTTGCCCGATTTTCATCTTGCGCCGCGCCCCGCCGAAGACTCTGGCTCATGAGTCGGAAAGCCTTCCAGCGGCCGAAACAGGACGAGCGCAAACGCGCCCTGATGGAAGTGCCCCTTGCAGCCGGTCTCGTGCGCCAACATTTCGGCACGAAGGACGGCCTGATCACCACGGCATGTGCCTATCTGACCGGAGCGCTGACCGCCGACACCACCTGCTGGGCCCAGGAGGCTGACGGTCCCGCCAGGACCCAGCTGGGCCAGTTCCCGCTTGCCAAAATCAACGCGCCCAATATGGCCGAAGACACTGTCTCGCTTTGGGCCAGATTTATCGGCCGGGTCTGCTCCGGGACCGTCTTCGCAGACAATCACCGGAAAGGCCTCCGCGATGATCTTGCCCTTCTGGAAAGCCTGATTGCACCGGTGCAGGCCGGAACCGGCCAGTATCAAGACACGCTCTCCGCCGCCCCCAGGACGGCCCCAGCCCCACCCGAAAGGACACATTGATGCGCTATGCCGGTATCACCGACCGCCTTGCCGATCTTGGCGGTGAAAAATGGGCGGTTCACTTTGCAGGCCGCGCCAAGGCCGCCGCCGGAGCCCCCCTCATCGAACTGACAATTGGCGAACCTGACATTCCGGTTGACCCGGCCCTGATTGATGTTTGCACCGAAGCCATGAAACGCGGGCGCACCAAATATTCCAACGGACGCGGCGAAGACGGTCTTCTGGAGGCTTTGGCTGAAAAATACGCGCCGCGCTTTCCAGGGATCGGCCCCGGCAACATCCTGTGCTTTCCCGGCACCCAGACGGCGCTTTATGCGGTGATCACGGCCCTGGTGGATGCTGGCGAAGGTGTTCTTGTGGGCGATCCTTACTACGCCACCTATGAAGGTGTTGTGCGGGCGCCCGGTGCGGTTCTCCAGCCGGTTCCGCTGCGCTTTGAGGCCGGCTTTGTCATGGAGCCGGAGGCCTTGCGCGCGGCCATCACCCCGCAAAGCAGGGTGCTTCTGCTCAACACCCCCCACAATCCGACCGGCTCGATCCTGGACCGCGCCACCCTGGAAGAACTCGGCGCCATCGCCCGGGCCCATGATCTTTGGATTGTCTGCGACGAGGTTTATGAAGACCTGATCTTTGAAGGCACCTTCGCCTCTCCGCTGGAAATTGACAGCCTCAGAGACCGGACGGTCGTTACGTCATCGATCTCAAAATCCTTCGCCGCAACGGGCTTCCGCAGCGGCTGGGCCGTCGGCCCGGAGGAGTTCTGCACCAGGCTGCTGCCGGTGTCCGAGACGATCCTGTTCGGCAACCAGCCCTTTATTGCCGACATGACGGAGGCCGCGCTGCGCGGCCAGTTCGACACCGCCACGCGCATGCGCAAGAGCTATGCTGAGCGGGTTGCCATGATCACGGCGGAGCTGGCCTCCTGCCCGGCGCTGAAGGTGGGCAAGGTCTCCGGCGGCATGTTCATCATGATTGATGTCGCGGGCACTGGCCTTGACGGAGAAGAATTCGCCTGGCGCTTGCTGGACGAGCAGACGATCTCGATCATGCCCGGCGCGTCCTTTGGCAACAACGCCAAATCGCTGATCCGCATGGCACTGACCGTGCCGGATGACGAGCTGAAAGAGGCCGTCTCACGCCTGCGCCGTTTCGCAAATGCGCGCGCTGCGGCTTAGACATAACCTAATTACGCTATGTATAAGCTCGGGCCGCGCTCATATGGCTTCAGACCAGTTTGTCTTTTGAGCTGAACTCTCTGAGTAATTTCAAGCGCGATTGAGGATGACCTATTTGACCGCGCTTGGTATCAAAGGCAGCGAAAGACGCATCCAGTCCAACGCGACTTGCTCTCAAGCATGGCGCAAAATCCCTCAGAGCAGCAGCGCCGTAGCAACCACGGCGCAAGCCGCAATCACCCAGAGGGCGGCCCGCCCGGAGCGGGTGTGGCGGGCTTCTGCCTTGCCGATGGCTTCGGCCGTGTGATCGTCAAACCGCAGGCCCTGCCGCGTCATGCGCTCCAGCTCTTCCGACATATGGCCGATCCGGTCGGCAAAGAGCGGCAGGTCGTTGGCGACCCGGGTCAGGGCTGAAATCAGATCGCCCGCATCGCGCAGCTTGCCCACCGGGCCGAGATGCTCTTTGATCCAGCTGCCCACCACCGGTTCAGCCGTGCGCCACATGTCCAGATTAGGATTGAGCGATCGGGCCACGCCTTCCACGACCACCATGGTCTTTTGCAGCATGATCAGCTGGGTCTGGGTGCGCATTTCGAAAAGCTCGGTGACCTCGAACAGCTGGGTCAAGAGCCGAGCCATGGAAATCTCGCTGGCATCATGGCCGTGGATCGGCTCGCCAATGGCCCGAATGGCCTGGGCAAACATGTCCACATCCTGATTGGCCGGCACATAGCCCGCCTCGAAATGCACCTCCGCCACCCGGCGGTAGTCACGGGTAATGAAACCGAACAGGATTTCGGCCAGAAACCGCCGCTCGCGCTTGTTCAGCCGTCCGGTAATGCCGAAATCAACTGCCACCAGCGTGCCATCCGCTTCCACGAACAGATTGCCCTGGTGCATGTCCGCGTGGAAGAAACCGTCCCGCAAAGTGTGGCGCAGGAAACTTTGAATGACCGCAGCCCCAAGCGCTTCCAGATCCAGCCCGTCCGCAATCAGCCCCTCGACATCCGACATCTTGCGGCCGTCGATCCATTCCATGGTCAAGACGCCCTTGGCCGTGTGCAGCCACTCGACCGCCGGCACTCGGAAGCCGGGATCTTCGGCCGTGTTCTCCGCCATTTCCGAAAGGGCAGCGGCCTCAAGCCGGAAGTCCATTTCCATGGCGACGGACTGGGCCAGCGTGTCGACAACGGCGACGGGGCGCAGGCGCCGGGACGGGGCATGGAAGCGTTCGGCCAGACGGGCCACCAGATAATAGCTCTCAAGATCGCGCTGGAACCGGCGGGCGACACCGGGCCGCAGCACCTTGACCGCGACTTTCTTCTCGCTGCCATCGCGCAAGCGGATCAGCGCCTGATGCACCTGGGCAATAGAGGCGGCGGCCACGGCCGGGCCGAACTCTGAAAACACCTCATCCACGGGACGGCCGAGCTGTTCGGCCACAGCCGCGCGGGCAGCTTCGTGTTCAAACGGGGGAAGCTGATCCTGAAGCGCCGACAATTCGCGGGCCGCATCCTTGCCGACCACATCGGCGCGGGTGGCCAGAAACTGACCCAGCTTCACATAAGACGGCCCCAGGCGGTTGAGCGCATCCGACAGGCGCAGATCCGCGCTCTTGCCCTTGACCGCGCGCCGCTCCAGGAGCCGCGCCACGGCGATGGCAAAACGGGGGCCCGCCGGCAGGTCCGGCAAATGCACAAGTCCGAACACGCCTTCGCGCGCCAATACAAATCCCGCCCTTACAAGGCGGAAGAAAGGCATGACTGCGATCGCCATCAATCAGAATTTCCAGCCAAAGTGCAGGGCAGCAATGCCGCAGGAATAATTTCGGTAGCCGACCCGTTCAAACCCGGCCTCGCGGATCATTTCCGCAAAGCGCTCCTGGCTCGGGAACTTGCGAATCGATTCCACCAGATACTGATAGGGCTCACCGTCGCCGGTCACCCATTTGCCAATGGGCGGGATCGCCTGAAAGGAGAACGTGTCATAAACCTTGTCCAGACCGGGCACATCCACTTCGGAAAATTCCAGGCACACGAACCGGCCGCCGCGCTTCAGAACCCTCCGTGCTTCGCGCAGCGCCTTGGGAATATCGGGCACGTTGCGGATCCCGAAGGCAATCGTATAGGCATCGAAGCTCTTGTCGGAAAACGGCAGATCTTCCGCATTGCCCTGGGAAAAGGTGATCTGGTCCGAAAGGCCGGCCTTCTCGGCCCGATCCCGGCCGACCGTCAGCATGGACGTATTGATGTCGCAGACAATGGCCTTGGCCGTGCCACCGGACTTGTTCACGACCCGGGTCGCAATGTCACCGGTGCCCCCGGCCACATCCAGCAAGCTCCATCCGGACGCTGCGGCGCGCGGCGGTGCCAGGAACGAGACCATGGCGTCTTTCCACACCCTGTGGAAACCGCCGGACATTAAGTCGTTCATCAGATCATAGCGCTCGGCAACCTTGTGGAAGACATCGTCCACAAGGGTCTGCTTGTGCCCTTCGGCCACTTTGGTGAACCCGAAGCTGGTGGGCATGTCTTCGGGAGCGCGGCCGGAAGCGGTCCGGTATCCCTCGGTCTCTTGTGTCATGATCGCGCCTCCTGGCGGCTGCCGTCTGATAAGTCTCGTCAAATCGGGCCGGACAATAGTACAAGCCTTTGGGAAGCGCTATCGTTCACGGCCACGAAAAGCCATATGCCGCAGGCCTATATCGTGCAACCCCAGCAGACACCAGTGTGGAGAAGGCTTCAATGCCAGAATTGCCGGAAGTCGAAACGGTCAAACGGGGCCTTGCCCCCACCTTCGAAGGGGCCCGGATCACCACCGTGGACCAGAACCGGCCGGATCTCAGATTTCCCTTCCCCGACGGGTTCGTCCCACGGCTGTCGGGCCGGACCGTGACCGCCCTGACCAGGCGCTCCAAATATCTGCTGGCCGACCTGGACAGCGGGGATGTCCTGATCATGCATCTGGGCATGTCCGGCTCGTTCCGGGTCGAAAACGACACGGATGCCACCTTGCCCGGCGCCTTTGCCCATGACAGGAACAAGGATGCGAAACACGATCATGTGGTGTTTCATCTTTCAACCCGTGACAGGGGCCCGGCGCGCATCATCTACAATGACCCGCGCCGGTTCGGGTTCATGGATCTGGTCCCGCGTCCGGACCTTCGGACCCACCCCTATTTCCGCGAGCTTGGGCTGGAGCCGCTCGGCAATGCCCTGAGCGGAGCGACCCTTGCCCGCCTCTTCAAAGGCCGCAAAACGCCACTCAAGGCGGCCTTGCTCAATCAGAAGCTTATTGCCGGGCTCGGCAATATCTATGTGTGCGAAGCTTTGTGGCGCAGTGGCCTGAGCCCGAAACGATCCGCAGGAAGCCTGGCGACAGACACAGGCCGGCCGACCCAAAAGGCCGAAGCCTTAGCGGGTCATATCAGGGACACGCTCAACGAAGCCATTGCCGCCGGCGGCTCCACCTTGCGCGACCATACCAAGGCCGACGGTACCCTCGGCTATTTCCAGCATTCCTTCGCCGTTTATGACCGGGAAGGGCAGCCGTGCCGGAAGGAGGGCTGCCCGGGCACGGTGACCCGCATTGTCCAGTCCAACCGCTCCACCTTCCATTGCCCGTCCTGCCAGACCTAGGTGTGGTTTTTCCTCCAGAGGAGCGGCAGCAGAACAAAGACACGCCATAGCCGCTTTTGACACGCTTGCCAGACGCCGTGCGGGTCAGGTAGGCAGGAGGCTGTTACGATTAACAGGTCCTGGCACTGGGAGCAGGGGATATGGGATACAAGAACATCCGCGTGGAAAAACGAGGCAAGGTCGGCCTGATCACCCTCGACCGGCCCAAGGCGCTGAATGCACTGAACGGGGAGCTGATTGCCGAACTGGGCACGGCTCTGGACGGATTTGATGCGGATGAGAAAATCGGCTGCGTCGTTCTGACCGGCTCCGAAAAGGCCTTTGCAGCCGGGGCGGATATCAAGGAAATGCAGCCGCATGACTTTTCCTCCGCCTATCAGACGGATCTGATCACCCCGTTTGACCGGGTGTCGCGCAACCGCAAACCGATCATTGCCGCTGTTGCCGGCTATGCGCTGGGCGGCGGCTGCGAGCTGGCCATGCTGTGCGATTTCATTCTGGCCGCCGATACAGCCAAGTTCGGTCAGCCGGAAATCACTCTTGGGGTTATTCCGGGCGCGGGTGGCACCCAGCGCCTCACGCGCTTTGTCGGCAAGTCCAAGGCCATGGAAATGGTACTGACGGGCCGCATGATGCATGCTGAAGAAGCCGAACGCAGCGGTCTGGTCAGCCGTGTCGTGCCCGCTGATGACCTTCTGGAGGAGGCCCTGAAGGCGGCCGAGAAAATCGCCGACTTCTCCTTGCCCGTGGTGATGATGGCCAAGGAAAGTGTTGACCGGTCATATGAAACCACCCTGTCTGAAGGGGTGCGCTTCGAACGGCGCGTCTTCCAGGCCCTGTTCGCGCTGGACGATCAGAAAGAGGGCATGACCGCCTTTGCCGAAAAGCGCGCACCGCAATTTCGCAACAAATAAACAGCGGGTTGGCGGATAAAGCCGTTGACGCACGCGCCAAGCGCGATTATAAGCAGCGCCCAATCGGTGGCGGATTTCCGCCGCCGTTGTTTTTTGATCGGGTCTTACCGCTTTTCGCGCCTTGGTCCCGATTGCCACCGGACACTAGTCCCACTTACCGATCAGGATTGAGCCCATGGCCAACACACCATCGGCCAAGAAGGCGGCCCGCAAGATTGCCCGCCGGACGGCCACCAACAAAGCCCGCCGGAGCCGCGTGCGCACCTTCCTGCGCCAGGTTGAAGAGGCAATCGCTTCTGGCGATCAGAGCGCGGCAAACGAAGCCTTCAAGGCAGCGCAGCCGGAAATCATGCGCGCCGCGTCCAAAGGCGTTATGCACGCCAATACGGCGTCGCGAAAGGTTTCCCGCCTAAATGCTCGCATCAAGGCTCTAGGTGCCTAAACGCACCGTCACAAGACCGTTAAAGAGGCCCGGCAGAAATGCCGGGTTTTTTTTAGCCGCGTAATTTTGTGGATGAGTTTTTCCGGCAACCAGAGCGCGTAATATACGTAGTTTTGACACTTGTGGCTATGTCATAGAAAGGCCAATAAAAACAATATCTTATAGACATGTAAGAGTCGGCAATCGGGATCGAACCGGATTCGATACGAGTCAAGAGACACCTGCTTATTTTTTTTTTTGGAATTGTTGTTTTTGAATTGTGACAGTGCACCGAATTGCAAAAAGTCATTGCTGCAAAAAGCATTTGCTGCCCTCGTGCCAACAGGCAAAAAAAGACTGACGATGGGGCAAAAATAGGGCAGCCTTCAAAATCGTTAAAAGTGGCTGTTGCCCCGGCCTTCGTCCTCTGTATATTAACACTGCGACTGGCGGCAAAGACCAGCAGACAATCTAAAAACGGTGCTTGGACGAACAATGAATAAGTTAAATCGATGTATAGCTGAGCACGTGGCGTTAAGACTTCGGAATGAATACATTAGTGTATTCGACACCCTGGTCTTCTAGTTCTCGTTTGAACTAAAACAATATCTATAAAATCAAGTTAGAACTTTAAATCAATAGCACTCAGCTATTGACAGGGGGTTGTTTTGCATAGTGAGGGTGAATACGCTGGGGACGTTACAGCACAACAGGCGTTTGACAGTCTGTCCGGACAGGAAAATGCAGTGCTGGTGGACGTGCGCACCCAGGCCGAATGGACGTTTGTCGGTGTGCCGGATCTGCGGCCCGTGGGCAAGGAAGCGGTTCTGATCGAATGGCAGAGCTTCCCCCCCTCAGGACCCAATCCGGACTTTGCGAACACGCTTTCTGACCTTCTGGTCAAAAAAGGGCTTGACCAAACCGCTCCGATATATTTCTTGTGCCGCTCCGGCGCACGGAGCCAGGCAGCTGCCATGGCCCTGACCCAGGCCGGCTACACACACTGCTTCAACATTTCAGATGGGTTCGAAGGGCCGCTCGACACGGACGGCCATCGCGGAGCCCGGTCCGGCTGGAAATCGGCGGGGCTGCCCTGGATCCAAAGTTAGCAACCCTGCACGCAGACAGGGGCAAGGTGGCAGGACCCGTCCGGCCGCCAATACCAGAACCGTCCCAAAAGGGACAAAATATAGCTGCAAAAGCAGCAAGGCGTTGGGGAACGGCTGTGGCGGATCGTTCTCCACCTAGTACAGGAGGCAATTGACATGCAGGTTCAGGAGGCAGGCGGCTCCGAACATTGGAAGCGAGTGAAGAAACAGCTTCGCGCCGAGTTGGGCGATGATGTCTTTACCAGCTGGTTTGCGCGGGTTGATCTGGAGGAACACCAGGACGGAACAGTGAGACTGTCTGTTCCCACGCGTTTTCTCAAACAGTGGATCCAGAACAATTACAACGACCAGCTCATGGGTCTTTGGCAGCGAGAATGCGACAATGTGCACCGCATTGAGCTGACTGTGCGTGGCGCCATCCGGCCGCGGCAGCCCCAGACGGTCCAGCCCAGCCTGGCAGCGCCTGTCGGTGTGAAGCCGGTGGCAGCCGATGCCAGAACCGAGACCCTCGGCGATGCGGCACAGGTGACCCGGGCCCAGGCGGCCACGGCAGCTCTTGGCCGGGGCGACACCGGCAATGACAGTGCCCGGGATGTGCTGCAGGGCGCAGCGCTGGACCCGAAATATACATTTGAATCCTTCGTGGAAGGGGAATCCAACAACCTGGCCCTGGCCGCAGCGCGCCAGGTGGCCGCAGGCGGAACGGTCACGTTCAACCCGCTCTACCTGCATGCGTCCGTGGGCCTCGGAAAAACCCACCTGATGCAGGCTGTCGCCGCAAAGGCGCGGGCCAATGGTCACAAGGTGCTCTACCTGACAGCCGAGCACTTCATGTACAAGTTCGTCGCGGCCCTTAAATCCCAGTCCGCGCTGGCCTTTAAGGACACCCTGCGCACGATCGATCTCCTCTTGATCGACGACATGCAGTTCCTTCATGGCAAACAGGTGCAGCAAGAATTCTGCCACACCCTGAATGCGCTGATTGACGGTGCCCGTCAGGTGATCGTGGCAGCCGACCGGGCCCCTTCCGAGCTCGATACTTTGGACGACCGTGTCCGCTCCCGCCTGTCCGGTGGCCTTGTCGTGGGCATTCAGGAGCCGGACTTCACCTTGCGCCGGAACATTCTGGTCTCCCGGGTGGAAGCCGCCCAGAAGACCTACCCGCAATTCGACGTGCCGGACAGCGTTCTGGACTATGTTGCGCGGCATGTGGCTTCTTCCGGACGGGATCTGGAAGGGGCGCTGAACCGCCTGATTGCCCATAATCAGCTGACAAATCAGCCGATTACGCAGGACATGGCGGAAATGACCTTGCGTGATCTGGTGCGCTCCACCGAGCCGCGCCGGGTCAAGATCGAAGACATCCAGCGCGTGGTGTCCAAACACTACAATGTCACCAAGGCGGATCTTCTGTCCGCCCGCCGGACCCGCACAATCGTGCGCCCGCGACAGATTGCCATGTATCTGGCCAAGGTTATGACCCCGCGCTCGCTGCCGGAAATCGGCCGCCGCTTTGGCAACCGGGACCACACAACCGTGCTGCATGCGGTGCGCAAGATCGAGGAAATGGCCCGGGCGGATTACGGCCTTGCCCAGGAGCTGGAACTGCTCAAGCGCATGCTTGACGCGTGACCCGCTAAATACGCGATTTTCACTGCATTTTGGGGGCGTTCCGGTGGAACGCCCCCTTGCTTTTGGCGCCCGATAAGGGCAGTGTCTTTCCCCCGCCCCCATTGGGAGCCCAATTGTCCAGTTAGGTCAGGCCCTTAAAACCTGATCATTCACGAGTACGGAAGAAGCGTATGAAAGCGACCCTCGAGCGGACCGACCTCCTCAAGTCCTTGACCCATGTGCACCGGGTGGTCGAGCGCCGGAATACCATTCCCATCCTGTCGAACGTGCTTCTGCGCGCCGATGGCGGCGCCATCAAGCTGAAGGCCACCGACCTGGATCTGGAAGTCGTGGAGACGGTTCCGGCCATTATCGAGATGCCGGGCGCCACCACGGTGCCGGCCCACATGTTCTACGACATCGTACGCAAGCTGCCGGACGGCTCCCAGGTGGTTCTGGAAACCACCAGTGACAATGCAACTCTGGAAATCCGCGCCGGGCGCTCGAAATTCACCCTTCAGATGCTGCCGGAAACCGACTTCCCGGATCTGACCGCCGGTGACTTCAGCCATGGCTTTGCCTTGAGCGCGAATGACATCCGCAAACTGATCGATACCACCCAGTTTGCGATTTCGACCGAAGAAACCCGCTACTATCTGAACGGCATCTATCTGCACACTGTGGATTCGGCCAATGGCCAGCAATTCCGCGCTGTTGCCACTGACGGCCACCGGCTGGCCCAGGCTGAAGTGCCTGCCCCCCAGGGCGCCTCGGGCATGCCCGGCATCATCGTGCCGCGCAAGACGGTCGGCGAGATGCAAAAGCTTCTGGAAGACCCGGAGGCCAATGTCCAGATCGAGCTGTCCGACACCAAGATCCGCATCACCACGGCCTCTGTGGTCCTCACGTCCAAGCTCATCGATGGAACCTTCCCCGACTATGGCCGCGTCATCCCCCAGGGCAATGACAAGGAGATGCGTGTCGACCGGGACGAATTCAAGGACGCGGTAGACCGTGTGTCCACCATCTCCTCGGAACGCGGCCGCGCCGTCAAACTGTCCCTGACCGATGGGCGCATGGTGCTGACCGTGAACAATCCAGATTCGGGCAGCGCGACCGAGGAGCTGGCCGTCGAATATGATGCCGAACCGCTCGAAATCGGCTTCAACTCCCGCTATCTGCTCGACATCGCCAACCAGCTTGGCAGCGATACAGCTCTGTTCCGTCTGGCAGATTCCGGCTCCCCCACCCTCATTCAGGACAACACGGTCGATGACTGCCTGTTTGTCCTCATGCCGATGCGCGTCTGACCGGATTCCGGGCAGACCCTGAGGCGGAAAGCGGTTCATGAGCACGTTCCGGACAGCGCAACTGACCCGCCTGTCCCTGACCGATTTCCGCAACTATCCGGCTCTTTCCCTGGATCTGTCGGCCAAGATGATTGCCTTTGTTGGGGCCAATGGCGCTGGCAAGACCAACATTCTGGAAGCTGTCTCCTTTCTGACCGCCGGGCGCGGCCTGCGCCGGGCGCCGATGGCCGATATTGCCCGCACCACAGGCAGCGGCGGCTGGAGTGTGGCGGCGACGGTTCAGCTGGACGGACTGGAAACCAGAATAGGCACCGGCCTTGCCGCCGGAGGCCAGGGCCGCAAGGTGCGGATCGATGGCGAAGACGTCAAGGGATCGGACAGCCTGCTGGACTATGTCCGGGTGCTCTGGCTGGTCCCGGCCATGGATGGGCTCTTTACCGGGCCCGGCTCCGACCGGCGCCGGTTTCTGGACCGGCTGACCCTGGCCCTCGACCCGGCCCATGGCCGAAGGGTCAGCGGCTTTGAAACCGCGCTCAGGCAACGCAACAAATTGCTGGATCAGGGCGGCAGCGACGCCTTTCTAAGCGCTTTGGAGCAGCAGGTGGCCGAGCTTGGCACCGCCGTCTCCATTGCCCGTCAGGAGACCGTGCTGCTGCTGGCCCAGACCCTTGAAGAGCAGGTCAGCGAGGACCTTCCCTTCCCCCATGCCCTGCTCACGCTGGAAGGCGCCTTTGAAGGCGAGACGCATGGCCTCAGCGCGACAGACCGGGAAGAGCATTACCGGCGCCTGCTGGCAGACGGGCGCGGCCGCGACCGGGCGGCCGGGCGCACCTTGACCGGCCCGCATCTGAGCGACCTGAAAGTGCTTCATGCCGCCAAGCAGATGCCTGCCGCCCGCTCCTCCACCGGGGAGCAGAAAGCGCTTCTGATCGGGCTCATCCTGGCCCATGCGGATCTGACGGCCAAGGTGAGCGGCATGGCACCGGTTCTGCTGCTGGACGAGGTCGCCGCCCATCTGGACCCGGCCCGCCGGGCCGCCCTGTTTTCCAAGCTCGACACCCTTGGCGGACAGGTGTTCATGACCGGCACGGACGAGGCCCTGTTCGAAGCGCTTCCGCCAACAGCCGAAGTCTTTGAGATTGACGGACAGCAGGGCCGCTTGACCGCCCCGCGTCCAGCCCCATAAATGCGCCGAAATCTGTTGGTTTTCCACGATTATCGCTTCGCTGGCTTCGCTACACGCCCGGCGCGGTTGAACGCCCCGGGGAACCCCGTATAACGGGGGGAGAAAAGACAAACCGATTGGTAATTGATTCGCATGAGCGACACGTCCTCGTCAGAGCCTGCACAAACCCCTGAAACCGACACCGGCGCCGAATATGGCGCAGACTCCATCAAGGTGCTCAAGGGGCTCGATGCGGTGCGCAAACGGCCCGGCATGTATATCGGGGATACCGATGACGGATCCGGCCTGCATCACATGGTCTATGAAGTGGTCGACAACGCCATTGACGAGGCGCTGGCCGGCCATGCCGACCATGTGACGGTTACCCTCAATCCCGACGGCTCGGTGACCGTGTCCGACAATGGCCGCGGCATCCCGACCGACCTGCACCCGGAAGAAGGGGTTTCTGCGGCTGAGGTCATCATGACCCAGCTCCATGCGGGCGGGAAATTCGACCAGAATTCCTACAAGGTGTCCGGCGGCCTTCACGGCGTGGGCGTCTCCGTGGTGAATGCCCTGTCCACTCGGCTGGACCTGCGCATCTGGCGCAATGACCAGGAACATTTCATGCGCTTTGCCCATGGCGAAGCCCAGGGGGCGCTGGAAGTGGTCGGCCCGGCCGATGGCAAGAAGGGCACGGAAGTCACCTTCCAGCCCTCGCCGGAAACCTTCAGCAAGACCGAGTTTGTCTTCAACACGCTGGAACACAGGCTGCGCGAACTTGCCTTCCTGAATTCCGGCGTCCGCATCATCCTGACCGACAAGCGCGGCGTGGAAGAGGTGGTGGAGGAGCTCTTTTATGAAGGTGGTCTGGAAGCCTTTGTGCGGTATCTCGACCGGGCCAAACATCCACTGATCGAAGACCCGATCAACATGAAGGCGGAAAAGGACGGCATCACCGTGGAAGCGGCGATGTGGTGGAATGACAGCTATCACGAGCATGTGCTGTGCTTCACCAACAACATTCCCCAGCGCGATGGCGGCACCCATCTGGCCGGTTTCCGGGCAGCCCTCACCCGTCAGGTGACCGGCTATGCGGAAGCCACTGGCCTGATGAAAAAGGAAAAGGTGTCCCTGTCCGGCGATGATTGCCGGGAAGGTCTGACCTGCGTGCTGTCGGTCAAGGTGCCGGACCCGAAATTCTCCTCCCAGACCAAGGACAAGCTCGTCTCCTCCGAAGTGCGGCCGGTGGTGGAGAACCTCATTTCCCAGATTCTGAGCGAGTGGCTGGAGGAAAATCCGGCCCCGGCAAAATCCATTGTGTCCAAGGTGGTCGAGGCGGCCTCGGCCCGCGAAGCGGCGCGCAAGGCGCGCGAGCTGACCCGGCGCAAGGGCGCGCTGGATGTGGCCTCCCTGCCTGGCAAACTCGCCGACTGCCAGGAGCGGGACGCTTCCAAGGCCGAACTCTTCCTGGTGGAGGGCGATTCTGCAGGCGGCTCGGCCAAACAGGGCCGCCACCGCGAAAACCAGGCCGTTTTGCCCCTGCGCGGCAAGATCCTCAATGTGGAACGCGCCCGGTTTGACAAGATGCTGTCCTCCAACGAGATCGGCACCCTAATCACTGCGCTCGGCACCGGGATCGGCAAGGAAGAGTTCAATCTGGAAAAGCTGCGCTACCACAAGATCATCATCATGACCGATGCGGATGTGGACGGCGCCCATATCCGGACCCTGCTTCTGACCTTCTTCTTCCGCCAGATGCCGGAGCTGATCGAAAACGGCTATGTCTATATTGCCCAGCCGCCGCTCTACAAGGTGAAGCGGGGCCAGTCGGAGCAATATCTCAAAGACCAGCTGGCGCTTGAGAACTATCTGATCGCCCAGGGCCTGGACGAGACCTCCATGACACTGGCCGGTGGCGAGGTCCGCATGGGCCAGGATCTGCTGGGCGTGGTGGAAACTGCCCGCAAGATCTCCGAAATCTTTGACGGCCTGCACACCCGCTACAACCGAGATGTGGTGGAACAGGCCGCCATTGCGGGAGCCTTGACACCGGAGATCCTGGAAGATCCGGCCAAGGCGGAAGAGGCCGCTGCCTATATCGCCCGGCGCATGGACATTCTGGCCGATGAATTTGAGCGCGGCTGGACCGGCGAAGCCCGGGACGATGGCAGCCTGGTGTTCCGGCGCACCGTCCGCGGTGTCGAGGAAGCCGCCACCATTGATCCGGCCCTGCTTGCCAGCGCCGACGCCCGGCGTCTGGCCGCCTATGCGGACCACCTGAATGACATTTACGGCAAGGCTGCGGTCCTGCGGCGCAAGGATGTGCCAAGCGAAATCCGCGGCCCCCGCGCCCTGCTGGAACAGGTCTATGCCTTTGGCCAGAAGGGCATTTCCCTGCAGCGCTATAAGGGTCTTGGCGAGATGAACCCGGAACAGCTGTGGGAAACCACCCTCGACCCCAATGTCCGCTCCCTGCTGCAGGTCAAGGTGAAGGAGGCCGACGATGCCGACGACATCTTCACCAAACTGATGGGCGACGAAGTCGACCCGCGCCGGGAATTCATCCAGGACAACGCTCTGACGGTGGCCAATCTGGACATTTGATCCGGTTACAGGGAAGCGCATTAAGTTTCGCGAGGCGGCGAGATAGCATCAATCTATCTTCAAAAATGACAACAACTTAGACGGAAGCCAACATTCTGTCTGAGTTGTTGGGACATGCGCGCCCCTTGTCCTGATATGGGGTGTCGGATTTCGAATCGATCCGCAAAATCAGGCTGCTGCCATTGCCCGTCTCTCGCTGAGCATGGTCCATTTTCGGCCCATTGCGGACGTCGCCATACTCGTCAACGAATGTCCGTATCAGGTCCTCGAGTCGGCCGTTTAGTGTCTGTCAAACTTGCTCTATTGAAGTCGCACGGAGTTATACCAACCTGAATAGATAGAAACCCACCTGATGGCGCTGGTGCGGATTGGCCGGCAAGGCGCGTTGCGCAGGACGGCCTGGTTGGCCGTTCAAGCGGCGCAACGCAGTCCGGCGGGCCGGAGCAGGCCACCGAGGCCGTGTTTGAGGACTGTTCAGCTGCGTCCCAGGTTTTGAACGATAAACCATATCGCCCTGCAACCTGCTCCTTGCCGAACAGCCCCCAAACACGGTCAGATCGGTTCCTATCTATTGAGGTTGATATTAGAGCATCGGGCGAAAAGTCTGCACGATTTGACCGGATCTTCTTTGTCTGCTGACATCGTTGGATCGCACTTGTGGTGTGGCGCGCGGACCAGACGTGCGACAACGTCCGGAGTCCCTCTGAATGCGGTCAAATGGGGGCATGATCAACTGCGCTTGGTTTTAGGCGTTGAACATATGCTCCTCCTTCACAACTTCCATAACTGAAAACGAGTTTGTCTGGTGGATACCTGGCAAACGATTGATCTTTTCACCCAGAACATCGCGGAAGTGACGCATGTCACGGGTCCGGACAATGAGCAGGTAGTCGAATGACCCTGCGATCATCATGCAGGAATCGATCTCTGCAATTTCCCGGACGGAGCGGTTGAAGGCATCCAGATTGTTGTCGCCGGTCGCTGACAGAGCAACCTGGACCAGGGTCAAATGTCCCATGCCCAAACGCTCCATGTCTAACTTGGCCTTGTAGCCGGAAATGAAGCCTTCTCGCTCCAGGCGTTTTACGCGTTCCGTGCATGGTGTGTTTGTAAGATTTACACGCGCTGCGAGCTCAACGATCGGTAGACGTCCATTGGATGCAAGCTCCTCCAAAATGCGCAAATCGATGCGATCAAGATTCCTGCCCATTAGTGAAAGCTCCTAAAGATTGTCTAATTTGAAGGAAAATACTCGCTAACGTAGCTGAAAAAAGCGCCACTTACTAGTGATTTTACCTAATACTAAGAGCTGGCAGAAGGAGTACATGCGCTCTTGGGAGTGCTGAAAACATCTCTGCTGCCAAAAAAAGCAAACCGACTAGGGGTAACAAAGAATGAGTACAAAAATCGTTGTTGGCGTCGACGGGGCTAGTTCCGGAGACAGAGCGCTCGCATTTGCCAAGGATCTGGCAGGGCGAACGGAAAGTTGCGAATTGATCGTGGCTTACGTTATCGAATGGTCCCCTTTCAGCTTCCACACGGCTGAAGAGAACGAATTGCGCCATAAACGGCGCGAAGAAGAACTGGAAACCGCGCATTCGCGGATTGTCGATCCCGCTCTGTCACAGTTGCAGGATGCGGGATTCAAGACCAAAGGCATCGTTCGTCATGGTGACGTAGCTGAAACTCTTAATGCGATCAGTGTTGAAGAGGGCGCGTCACAGCTCATCGTTGCTCGCAGCTCGGAAAGCGGTTTTGCCAAGCGCATTTTCGGCAGTTCAACACAGAACTTAGTTATGCACGCGGACGTGCCGGTTACAGTCGTGGCCTAAGGGGGAAATCATGAAAACCATGTTTAAGGTCTGGGCCACTGGCCTGGCGATGACCGCGCTTGCCCAACCGGCTTTGGCGCAGGGCACCGTTGGTATAGACGAGAAGATCAATCAGGTTTTTGCGGCGGTGACAGGGCCGTTCGTAGCGGCAATTTTTGCACCGATACCGGGAACAAGCTTTCCTTGGATCGTCATGTGGCTGGTAATCGCCGCGACCGTCTTTACCCTCTACTTTGGCTTCGTACAGGCCCGCTTCTTCAAGCATGCCATTCAGCTGGTGAAGGGAGATTATTCCGATCCTAGGGACGCGGGCGAAGTGAGCCACTTTCAGGCGCTTGCGACCGCGCTTTCTGGCACAGTAGGACTTGGGAACATCGCGGGCGTTGCAGTCGCCGTTGGTATTGGTGGCCCGGGCGCAACCTTTTGGATGATCCTGGCGGGCCTTCTGGGGATGGCCTCCAAATTTACGGAATGCACGCTCGGTGTAAAATACCGCAACGAGTATGAAGACGGCAGCGTCTCCGGCGGCCCGATGTATTACATTTCCAAGGGGTTCAAGGAGCTGGGACTGCCGGGCGGCAAGGTCCTTGCAGTCTTGTTTTCCGTCTTCTGCATTCTGGGCGCGCTTGGCGGCGGCAACATGTTCCAGGCAAACCAGGCCCATGCACAGATTGCAGGGATCTTCGGTGACTATCCAGGATGGATCACCGGGCTTGTGTTCGCGGCAATCGTTTTTGCGGTCATTGTCGGAGGCATCAAATCAATCGCCCGTGTCACGGAAAAAGTTGTACCATTCATGGGGGTTCTTTATGTCGCCGCTGCCGTAGTCATCCTACTGACGCATTACGACAAGATCGGCTGGGCTTTTGGCCAGATCTTTGCCGGCGCATTCACAGGCCTCGGTGTCGCAGGTGGCATGGTTGGCGCGTTGATCCAAGGTTTCAAACGGGCCGCCTTTTCAAATGAAGCTGGTGTCGGATCTGCGGCGATTGCCCACTCGGCCGTGCGAACGAAAGAACCGATCACCGAGGGCTTCGTGTCGTTGCTGGAACCCTTCATCGATACTGTGGTCATTTGTACGATGACTGCGTTGGTGATCACGATTTCCGGCCAGCTCATCATGGACCCGGAGACCGGTTTATTCGTTCTGGACGGATCAACCATTGCAACGATTGACGGCAACACCGGCGTTGCATTGACTTCTGCTGCCTTCGGATCAACGATCAGCTGGTTCCCGTACATACTAGCGGTCGCCGTGGTGCTGTTTGCCTTTTCGACCATGATTTCCTGGTCGTATTATGGGCTGAAAAGCTGGACCTATCTTTTTGGCGAGGGCAAGACGAAGGAACTGATCTTCAAGGTCATGTTCTGCGTGTTTGTTGTCATAGGTGCGTCGGCCAACCTCGGTCCGGTCATTGACTTTTCAGATGCCGCTATCTTTGCAATGGCCGTAGTCAATATCTTCGCACTCTATTTCCTGATGAAGATTGTTCGTAACGAACTGAATTCGTACAGCGAACGCCTGAATGCAGGAACAATCAAGAAGTTTGCGCATTAACCAAGTCTCCGGGGCAGTTATGCCCCGGAGCCGTATTGGATCCGCACGCCGGCTTGCATTCAGTTCGCGTGTGTTCACAATTCTTCGCTTGCCACATGAGCAAACGGGCGCATCGGTTCGGATCTATGCTCGGTTGTTTCATTTGGTGAGCTTGGCATTAAACCCAAATCGCCGTTACCGGCAAAATCGAAACGAGATTATCTGGCAAGCACAAGCTTGATGTTTTCTTTGGCCAACCGTTCAATTTCCTCCCTCGAAGCGCCAGCTCGCGCACGGATTGCAGAGGCAAACATGAGGTCAATCGTCAACCGTGCCCGGGTTTGAAAAGGATATTCCTTCGGCAGCTCACCCGCTTCGACGCTTTGCTTAAGTCGCCGGGCGATCTGCTCTTCGCCAACTTGCAGATTATTTGCGAGAAACGCATGGACATCGGGCATTGTCTCAGCGCATTGCACCGCGACGCAGGCGATCAGGCATCCTCGCGCGCCTTTCTGTCCGGACTGGGTTTGGGCAACCGTAGAGAAGAACGCTGTTACAGCATCTTCGATACCACAAGCAGCATCGAACGCTGTTAACGCCTCTGATCCTATCGTGGAGCTGTACCGTTGGAGGACCTTCAGAAAAAGAGATCTCTTGTCTCCGAATGCACCATAGACACTTGGCTTGGTCAGGCCCATGGCATTGGCGAGGGATGCCGTATCCGCACCATCATATCCGGCTCGCCAGAAGATGCCGACCGCTGCATCAAGCGCTTGATCCGGGTCGAAGGTTCGTGGGCGGCCCCGTTTCCTGCCCTCTGATTTATTATCTACCATTCAGTATAAAACTCTTGAATCCGATGCTTGGCACATATATCTACCGATTGGTAGTTAAATCAAGTGGAGTCAAAATATGCACGATTTTACAGGAAAGAAAGTACTTGTAACCGGCGGTACGAGCGGGATCGGTAAGGCCGCAGCTGCCGCTTTCAAGGCGGCCGGTGCTGAGGTGATGATCACTGGGCAGGATCCGGGGCGTCTTGCGGAAGCCGGACTGGACCTTAAAGTCGCGACAGCAAGGCTTGATGCGGCAGACATGGCGAGTGTCGAAGCGCTGTCTGCACTGGTGGAGGCGGAACTCGGCCGGATCGATGTGCTGTTCCTGAACGCGGGGACAACGCTTCTCGCCCCGGCCGACCAGACGGACGAAAAACTTTATGACTTGATGATGGATACCAATGCGAAGGGCCTGTTTTTCACAGCGCAGAACCTCCTGTCTCTGATAAATAAGGGTGGGTCGGTCGTTATGAACACTTCAGTCAACAACCAGATGGGCATGGCGTGGTCGTCAGCCTACGCTGCCTCGAAAGCAGCCGTACGATCCTTTGCGCGTGTGCTGGCCGGAGAATGGATTGAACGGGGTATTCGAGTAAACGCTGTCAGCCCTGGACCGGTTGAAACTCCTATTTACGGCAAGCTCGGCTTATCTCAGGAAACGGTCGAGGGGTTCGCGAAAGATATCGGGGGCAAGATACCGATGAAGCGCTTTGGCAAACCTGAGGAAATCGCTGCGGCTGTTCTCTTCCTGGCGTCCAGTGATGCGTCCTTTATTCTAGGTCATGAATTGGTCGTTGACGGCGGCTGGACCGAGATCTGAGCGATAGACAACGGCCGCCGGTTGATCCCCGGCGGCCAGACTGCATCACGGCTTATACCAACCTCACTAGATAGGAACCGATCTGACCGTGTTTTGGGACTGTTCGGCAAGGAGCAGGTTGCAGGGCGATATGGTTTATCGTTCAAAACCTGGGACGCAGCTGAACAGTCCCCAAACACGGCCTCGGTGGCCTGCTCCGGTCCGCCGGACTGCGTTGCGCCGGCTCTTTGGCCCGCTGGAATTTGCATGCAGTACAGGCAACGCGTCATGTTGGTGAGCGAAGCGGGTTGCAACTCCGAAGGCTCTCGACTCAGCCTGTCCTACTCAGCTGATCATGCCCAAGGTGAGGTCGCCAAACTGGGTATGCTGCAATGTCACATTGCCGCTTGCAATCTCAATCACCGCATCAAGTGGCGCTTCCTTAGCGGGCTCAAAATTTTGCCGATTCCAGGCTGGACGGGGTGCTGGCGCGGTTTTGTGTATATGACGAAGCCGTTCAAGCCCCGAACCTATAAACGGGTCTTCTGCCGACCTTGGGCAAATCAAATGTGATTACGCGCCGCCGGTCGCGATCACAGCCTGGTAATCGCCTGCTTCGCCGCGCTGAGAATGGACTGCGACCGGTCCGGCTCGTCTGCCAGCCTTGCCAGCGTCACCGCCCCAAGAAGGAGAGAGAAACGCATATATCCCGAGAGCTCTGTGCCATCCTCCTGCAAAAGTGCGGCCACCCGGTCGACCGCTTTTGAGCTGTTCTCTCGCACAGCTCCATCCATGCGCGCGAGTTCTGACCCAAGCGCGGCAATCGGACACCCGATAGTCCGGTTTTCGACGTGTTCGCCGGACAGATACATGTCGATATATGCCGTGCGGGCGGCGTCGCCGGGGCAACGCTCCATCTCTGCAAGCGACACGTTCACCGCGTTCTCGAAGGCATCGGCAACCAGATCGTCCTTGCCGGAAAAGTGACGGTAAAAGCCGCCATGGGTCAGCCCGGCCGCCTTCATCACCTCAGCGACGCTTGTGGTCTCCACCCCCTTGTCCCGGATCAGCCCGGCTGCGGCCTCCAGAATGCGTTGGTGAGACCTCTGTTTTTCGATGTTGGAGACACGGGGCATGGCAGCTTCAGCTTTCGGGGTTGACATAATAGATTTTATCTATCATCTAAAAAATAAGATTACAAGCATCATCTAAATGGACGTAGCATGACCGACACCTTAAAAATTCTTGTCACTTCCGCTGCGGGACGAGTGGGCCGGGACGCGGTCCGCCTCATTCTCGACGCCGGGTTTGAGGTCCGGGCGATGGTTCACCGCCGAGATGCACGTGCCGAAGCTCTGGAACGGATGGGTGCAGAGATCTTTGTTGGCAATCTTCTGGATTTCGACGACTTGAGCCGGGCAATGACCGGCGTCAGCCGAGCGTTTCACATTCCGCCCTTTGCTCCGCATCTGCTGCACAACACCATGTTGGTTTGCCTCGCGGCCCAGGACGCGCAACTGGAGACTTTGGTGCTATTATCGGGCTGGAACCCCAGCCCCGCGCACCCCTCGATGCTGACGCGCGAACACTGGATCGCCAACAATATCGCCCGATGGATGCCTGATGTGGGGGTGATCCACCTCAATCCCGGCATCTTCGCCTTTACCTATCTGCTGACCACGCCCGTCACCCGCAAGCTGGGGGTTCTGCCGCTGCCCTTTGGCGATGGCGCGAATGCGCCGGTATCCGAACGTGATATTGCCCGCTGTGCGGCCGCGCTTCTGGCGAACCCCGCGCCCCATATCGGCACCTCCTGGCGGCCCACCGGCCCGGCGCTGCTGACCGGGGGCGATGTAGCCCAAATACTGACAAGGGTGTTCGACCGTCAGGTGCGTTATCAGCCGATCTCGTTTCGGATGTTCTCCAAGGCGGCACGCGCCATGGGGTTCCCTGATTTCGACACCTACAACCTGCGCCACTATGCCGAGGAAATCGCCGAAGGCGCGTTCGCTATTGGCTCACCAACCGACGATGTCGAGCGGCTTACCGGCAGCCCGGCGGAGAGTTTCCAAAGCACCGCAGAGCGATATGCCGAAAATGTCAGCCGACTGGCGCCGAATGTAGCAGATACCTCCCTGTTCGGGGCAATGGGGTTCATGGTCCGGATGCTTCTGACACCAGCTCCAAGCTTCAAGGCCCTCGCAGAATTCGAAGGCAGGGCCCGTTTGGCCCATCCAATGGCCGGACATCAAAATCCTGACTGGCAAGAGGCCGCGCTCGACGGGCGGTTGATGCTGATGGATGCACCGGGCCGGATCCGCGCCACTCGCCCCTCCAAAACCGCCTGACCCATAAGTAACCGGCCGGGAGACCGACATGACCACCACCTCACTTTTCCTCGACCGTAACCGCGCCTTCGCGGCGCAGTTCGAACAAGGTGAGATGCCAGCCCTGCCCAAACTGGGAACGCTGTTCCTGACCTGTATCGACGCCCGTGTAGATCCCGCCCATGTCTTGGGGCTGGAGCTGGGCGAGGCAGTGGTGTTCCGCAACAATGGAGGACGTGTGACACCTGGTTTTCTCGAAGAGCTGTCAGTGCTGTCGCTCATGGTCGCCAGAATGACAGGTGCACACGAGGCCAGCTTTGCGATCGTTCTGATGCAGCATACCAAATGCGGTGCGCAGAGCTTTGCCGACCCGGAGCTTCGCGCTTTGATCCAGGATCGGGCGAATGTCGATGTGTCCGGCAGTGCAATCACCAATCACGAAAACGATCTTCGCACGGACATGGAAAGGCTGCGCGATGCGCCGAATTTGCCGGGTGGGTTACGCGTGACGGCGATGCTTTATGACGTCGAAAGCGGCGCGGTCCGGCAGATTGCGCCTGAACGAAGCCTCGCAGAGCTGCGCGGCCGGCTCTGAGGCAGAAATGACCGATTTCTACGAAGTTTATGTGCAGATCTTTGCACTGGCACTGCCGGTTCTGGCGGTTGCAACCGGCAGTCTCGGGGCCATTCGCGCCGGTCTGCGGCCAACACAGTTCGCGGCCTTCGCCGTGGTATCCGCGGCGCTGTTTGGTCTTTGGTATGCCGCCGCCATGCCTCTTTCACGAATGGGGGCTTTCAATGTCCCCGCGAATATGGGAGAGCCGCCCGTGGTCCTGGTGTTTCTATTTGCCGGGGCGTTTGCGATCTGGGCGCTTGCCTGGCTCACGCCTTTGGGCCGGCGTTTGACCGACGCCACCCCACTCAGCGCCATCGCTGCGTTCCAGATCCCCCGGCTGATGGGGGGGGGGTTTTGATCGGCTGGCTGGCGGGCGATATCCCGGCGCTCTTTGCTATTCCGGCCGGGCTGGGTGACATTTGGGCAGGGATCGCGGGGTGGCAAGCCAGTCGTGCACTCGCCAGTGGGGCGCCCCATGCGCGCCGATTGCTGGTGCGGGCCAATGTAATCGGAATTGCAGATTTTGCCATGGCGGTGCTGTTGGGCATCGTTACCTCCACAGGCTTTGCGCATCTCTTTGCGCAGGACGCGCCAAACATCATCAATGATCACCCGCTGGCAATGTTCCCGGCCTATTTCGTTCCGATCTTTCTGGGCTTCCACGTCATCGCGCTTGCGCGCATGCGAACCGAAAACCGGAGGGACACCACCACCCATGCCTGACTTCGTACCAGACCCGGAACTCTATCCGTTCGAGTCACATTGGGCAGAGCTCGCCGATGGAACGCGGATACATTATGTCGACGAGGGGCGCGGGCCTTTCCTGCTTCTGTTGCACGGAAATCCGGCCTGGTCGTTTCTCTATCGCAGGATCATCCTGGGGCTGCGGGGCCAATTTCGCTGTATCGCCCCGGATCTGCCGGGTTTCGGGTTGTCGCACGCCGGTGCCAGTTTCGGTTTCACCGCCGCTGAACAGGCAGCGATCATCGTTGATTTCGTCGATCACCTTTCCCTTCGGGGGATCGGCGTCATGATGCAGGATTGGGGTGGCCCGATCGGGCTGAACCTGGCGCAAACCCGGCCCGGGATGGTGGACAGGCTGATCATCGGCACACATTCGCCTGGCCCTTTACCCGCCTCGGGCCGCGGGCGTTTTCTGCCATCATGGGCGGTATCCCCGGGCGTCTTGCCGCACTTCTGTTCAACGGTGTTTTATCCTGGTTTTTCACCATCGGTGTCGTCAAACCACTCAAACCCGAGGTCCGCGCCATGTATGACGCACCGTTCAAGCGCCGGGTAGACCGGCGGCCCACGTATATCTTTCCGCAACAGCTCACTGCCGCCAGTACTTTCTTGCGCCGGGTGGAGGAGCGGCTTCCAGCCATTGCCAAGACGCCAACACTGATCTTATGGGGGGACAGCGATTTCGCCTTCAAAGACTATGAGCGCGGACGGTTTCAGGCGGCATTCTCTGACCACCGGGACATTACGCTTTCGGCGGCGGGCCATTTCATCCAAGAGGACGCACCGGACGAGATCTGTAGGGCCATTGTGGAGTGGTATGGCAAGGGTCAGCAAGAACACCGATTTGAGCAGCCGACAGTACCGCATGATCCAGTAAGTTTGGTTTGAAAACGGACGAACTGGCACTCAAACACACTTGAGGTGGGTCCATGTCGTGTGAAACAGGAGTTTAACCGTGCACACACGCCACTTTCTCTGTGTTCTCGGTGATTTAAGCCTCAAGACCGCAAAAAATTAGCGGCAATGGCCTTTGCACGGGAATAACTCTCATGATCGTTAAGCGACATATGAGAGAACGTGGCGCCTTCGATCAGCAAAAACAACACGCGCGCTGTTTCGTCCGGGTTCGCCTTGCTCAATCGCGTGCATGCAGTTCGCAAGCGTTCCAGAAATCGGGCCTTATAGGCGCGCGCGAGTTCACCGATACCTTCGTCAGAATTCCCATATTCCGTGAGTGCGTTCACGAAATAACAGCCGTTGAAGTCCGGCCTTTTCGACCAGTCCTGCATCGCGTCGAATATGCTGAGAACCTGCTGTTCAGGATCGCTGCCAGCGCTTTCAATGTATCGTTCCAGATACACAGCGAGCCGGTCGCCGCGCCTTCGAAGCGTTTCCTCGATCAGGGCGTTCTTGCTGTCAAACCCTTTATACAAGGTCATTTTTGCGACGCCCGCTTCCTGAAGCAGGCGATCGATCGAAACCCCCTTGAATCCTTCCATCGAAAAGATGGCCTCCGCTGTTTCCAGCAATTTCTCGCGTTTTGGGGCCCGCATCATACCGATTCCTGAACTTAGGCGCTTGCTTAAAGTATACTGATCTGTCTACCTGTGGCAATATGGTAGACGAATTGGTCTATCTTAGAGGCGGAAAGGGACCTGAGATGCGCCGCTGGAAACGAGGATTGGCGCTGGGATTGGCGTTGGGATTGGCATTTGCAATCGGCGCCTTCGCCGCATCGGAGATCTGGACCGAACGCGCGGCAAAACTGATACTTGCCGGGTTAAGCTGGTCCGCTGGGCTGGAAAGCAAATCGGTAACCACATCATTTGGCGATGTCGCCTATCTGGAGGGGGGAGAGGGGCAGACAATCGTTTTTCTCCATGGAATTTTCGCTCTGAAAGAGCATTGGATCGAAATGTCGCGCCAGGTCTCCGGAGACTACCGTGTCATACTGCTCGACCTGCCTGGTTTTGGAGAAAACCAGCGTCTGCCCATAAGTGAATACGACTATGGCCGCCAAACCGAAAACGTCCTCGAAACGCTGGACAGGATTGGTGTGACTGACTTCCACATCGCTGCAAACTCCATGGGCGCGCAAATCGCAGCGCAACTCGCGATCGCAATTCCCTACCGCGTCCAATCGCTTTCGTTTGTCGGGGGGCCGGCCGGCGTCTCGTCTCCAGTGCCCAGCGATATGGAAACCGCGATTGCGGCGGGTCGGCTGCCTTTGGTGGTTGCAACCCGATCAGACTACGACGCACGAATGGCATGGCTCTTTCCCAAAGAGCCCTTCATTCCGCGCCCGGTCGCACATTACTGGACTGAAAACGAAGTTGCACTCGCCCGAACCAACCGGAAAATCTGGGATGTCGTGGCCGCTTTTGCCGGACCTGGATTGGAGGAATTGGCACATCGTATCGAGCAGCCCTCTTTGATCATTTGGTGCGAGGAGGACCGGATTTTTCACGTCTCGGGCGCGTCTGTGCTTGCCAAAGCCCTGAACTATGCAACGCTGCACAGGATGAGCGAATGTGGCCACCTGCCTATGTTGGATCGCCCGGAGGACACTGGACGACTGTTGCGGGAGTTTCTGAGCCGCCTAAGAAAGAGCCAATAACGGACCCTGCAAAGCCGCTCGGCCTCAAGTCTACCAGCGATCTGTGTGGTCAGCTTTCGGTCTAGCCAATCCTCCAATCGTTCATCCGGATACCGGCGTCATCCCTGGAAAGGTGCCACGAGGCGCTTCTACCAGCGAGCATTGAACAGAACCGATGCGCCCATTTTTGCAAGTGGATGGACATGATGGTCCACCTCTGGACTATGAGCCGGTTCCAGGCTTGGCAGCAGAGCGCGAGGATCTCATCATAGGATTTGAAGATGCGGTTGGACGACCAGGTGTCGCGCAGGAATTGCCAGACGTTTCCCATGGGGATTATACATAGCGTCATTCCGGCGGCCACTCTCCTGAGCCTATGATGCGGGGTCGTAGCACACGCCCCAAGAGGCATAAAAGGAGAGTGACCGTGTCGGAGTATGTTGGATT
>NZ_JBSWYG010000024.1:0-85635 GCF_056160985.1 Roseibium sp. AWQ4_290 | reverse complement strand
ACCACATCCACAACTTATGCGACATAACCCGACTGCTAAATCCAAACGACAGGGTCGACAAACAAAATCCGGAAAATCAATTCCAATTCAATTTTCCCGGACAGTAGTGCAGGTTGGTATTATCAGGTGTGACGTGCAAGATTTCGCGCTCTTCAGCCTGCGCTTGACCCCATCTCGCGCTCTTGTCGGTCCTGCGAAGGCAGGCTTCCAGCCGCCGCCCAACTGCATATGATCCGCAGCCAATGCGGCGTACCGGGGTCCGGCTCTCCGTTGCGCTGCGGCCGGGATGATGAAAGGGAAACGGCATGGCCGGAGCGGGCAGCTCGACAAGGCATCCTGCGGCGGGGCGCAAGGCCTGCCCCAAATAGACCATCATCAATTGCGCTTGGTGTAACGCTCTGCGCGCGCATCTCATGGCTTCTTTTGGCCGTCAAACGCGCCCGGTTACTGGACCCGGGGGAAGAGGTTTTCAATCTCGCCAAGCGCCTGGCCGCCTTCAAGGCGGTCCAGTTCCGGGCCCCACGGAGAGGCCACGACAGGTGCGTTCAGCATGGTGAGCGCCCGGTCTGCGGAGCCGGGAATGACCTGCTGCAGTGCCTCCATGATCACGCGCAGACAATCGAGGGTCACGTAGATCACCGTCTGGCAGCGCTCTCGGGTGTCTTCGCTCTTGAACAGCGTCCACGGCGCCTGCTTGTCGATGTACTCATTCATCTCTTCCGCGAGCGTCACGATGGCCTGGCTATGCGCCGGAATGTCCTGAAGGTCGATCCAGCGGCTGAAGCCGGAGGTCGCCTCGACAACTGACTTGCGCAAGGCCTCGTCCTCCGCGCTCAGTGGTCCGGGCGCCGGAACCTTGCCGCCGAAATTCTTGTTGGAGAACTTGGCGACCCGCGACAGCAGGTTACCGATCTTGTTGCCCAGCTCGCTGTTATAGGTCTGGGTGATCAGCTCGACCGAAATCTGGCTGTCGCTGTCCGCGCGCATGTGGCGGGCCAGATACCAGCGCAGGGCATCTACGCCGAGCTTGTCCATGACCTCGATCGGATCGACCACATTGCCGATGGATTTCGACATTTTCACCCCGCCGGCCCCGACCCAGTGGCTGTGTACGGACAGCTTTTTCGGCAGAGGCAGTCCGGCAGCCACCAGCATCAGGGGCCAGTAGACCCCGTGCGGCTTCAAGATGTCCTTGCCGATCATATGTTCACAGGCGGCCCACCAGTCCTGATAGCCGTCGTCTGGCCAGCCGATATTGGTCAGGTAGTTGGCGAGTGCGTCGAACCACACATAGGTGACGAATTCGGGATCAAACGGCAGGTCCACCCCGAGGGTCACGCGGGATTTCGGCCGGGAGATGCACAGATCGTCCAGCGGTTCGGCGAGCATTTTTGTCAGCTCGTTGCGGAAGGGCTCGGGCTGCACGAAATCCGGGTTTGCCGCGATATGATCCAGAAGCTGCTGCCGGAACGGTTCCATTTGCAGGAAGTAGTTGGTCTCGTCCGTCTGCTCCACCTTCATGGTCGGATGCAGCGGGCATTGCCCGTCCTCGGTGAGGTCGCTCTCTTTCTTGAACTCCTCACAGCCCTTGCAATAGATGCCGGTATATTGCTTCTTGACGATCAGGCCCTTGTCGAAGATACGCTGCTCCAGCTCCGCGACGGCCGTCTTGTGGCCCTCCCGGCTGGTGCGCACGAAATAATCGAATTCGACGCCAAGCTGTTCAAAGACATCCCGGAATTCCTTGCAGCGCATGTCGAGATAGTCCCCGACCGGCATGCCGAGATCCGCCGCAGCTTCCTGATTCTTCTGGCCATGCTCGTCCACGCCGGTGGACAGCATCATCTCATACCCCATCGCCTGCCGGTTGCGCTTCAGGATATCAGCCATGATCGATGTGAACGCGTGGCCAATATGCGGAGAACCGTTGACGTAGTAGATCGGGGTTGTGATGTAGCTTTTCATCCGAACGCTTTCGATAAAGTGGCTGCCAGGGCAGGAGGCCGTCAGGCTGTGGCCACAGGCTCGCTGGGGCGTCCCGCTCCAGGGACCGCCGCTATATTTCACACTCAAGGGATCAAGAAAAGCCCCGCTTGGGGTTTCAGACCGAAAACCGCAGTTCGAAGCCTGTTTTGAGACCCTTAGGCAGTCCAGATCCCGGCGTGTCTGCCGGAGGCTGTTCTCTCCTGTACGTCTTCTCAAAGGTGCCGTCCCGGACGCAGAGCAGCGGAGATCCGGGCCCCCTGGACGGCCTTGATGTGGCCCCGGCGCACAGGCCGGGGCGCGCAGCGTGCCGGGCTTGCGGCCATCCTACCCGATCAACCAGATGCCGCCGAGGACGAAAAGCGCCAGGAATGCAGTCTGGGTGACCAGCATCCAGATGGCCGGGCCGCCGACATCCAAAAGTTTCGGGATTGAGGTTTTCATGCCGACGGCGGCAATGGCGGCCAGAAGCGCCCAGCGGGAAACGTGGCTGGCCAGATCCTTGACCGCCCCGGGGATGAGGCCAAAGGAATTGAGTCCCGCCAGGATCAAAAACGCCACAACAAAGCCGGGCATGATTGGCGGCCGGGCCGCGCCGGGCTCAGAGCTCTTGCGCAGGATCAGCGCGGCAACCAGCACAATCGGGGCCAGCATGGTTACCCGGATCAGCTTGACCAGGGTGGACAGGTCGCCGGTTTCCTCGGAGACGGAAAACCCGGCGCCGACCACCTGGGCGACATCGTGAATGGTCCCCCCCAGAAAAACGCCGGTCTGATCCGGCGTGAGACCGAGCGCTCCGGTCAGAATCGGATAGAAAATCATTGCCAGGGTGGACAGGACGGTCACGGTGATGACGGTGAAAGCCAGGTCCCGTTCCGCATGTTCGCGTTTGGGCAGGATCGAACCGATCGCCATGGCCGCCGACGCGCCGCAAATGGCAACCGCGCCGCCAGACAGGAAGGAAAACAGCCGATCCTTGCCGAACAGGCGGCCGATCAGAAGGGAAAAGCCGATTGTGGCGAGCACACCCAGCACCACCAGAAGCAGGAAGGGCAGGCCGAGGGACTGGACCATTTCAACGCTGATGCGCACGCCCAGAAGGGCCACCCCCACCCGAAGCAGCACCTTGGCGGAAAAGGCGATCCCCTCCGAAGTGCGGTGTTCCTCGGACAGGAAATTGAGCGGCATGCCAAGCAGGATCGCCATCAGCATGGACGGTGCGCCGTAGTGCTCATTGAGAAACTGTGCGGAAATGGCAACGAGCCCGGCAATGGCAATGCCGGGAAACAGCTGGCTGGCGCGGTCCTTCAAAGGCATGTTCATGAAAAATCCTGTTGCTTTCTATCTGTCGACTGGCAGACCGCTTGGAACCCAGTCGGGTATGCCGAAAGGAGGGGAGGTCACGGAACGGGTTCCGGTCAGGGCTTTCAAAAAGGCAACGAGGGCGGCCACGTCCGTGTCGGCAAGGTCCACGGGCGTGAGGTCCTGAAAACGGGCCTGGCGGGCCAGTTCCCGCCTGTCTGACCAGACGATAAAATCAATGGCCTCCAGCCAGGGGGCACTGGGAAGATTGGCCGTGGCAGGTTGCCAGGCGGCCCGCATCGCGCCGGGGGCCAGATGGTGGCGCACGATGCCCTCCAGGGTGGGATAGGCGCCGTTATGGCCATAGGGGGCTGTCAATTCGACATTGCGCAGCATGGGGGTGCGGAACCGGTAGGCGTCCTCCAGCCGGTCGCTTTCCCCCATCCGGCCCACATCGCGCACCACCGGGTCAAACCGGCGGGTGCGGCCGGGGCCGAAAGGCGGCAGGCCAAGGGCGTGGAATTTCTGATCGCTCAGGAGCTGGCCCGAATGGCACGAGACACACCCGGCCTTGCCGTAGAAAAGATCAAGACCGCGCTGTTGCTGCGAAGTCAGCGCGGCTGTGTCTCCGGCAAGATATCGGTCGAACGGGCTGTCGTAACTCGTCCATTCCAGGGTCTGGAAGGCCGCAAGAGCCGCCGCGATCTCTACAATAGTAACCTCTTCGGGGGCTTTGATATGCTCGAACGCCTCGACAAATCTCCGGCCATATCCGGGCAGGATGCGCACCCGTTTCGCCAGGATCGGCCAAGCGGCATCTATGCGGTTATGGATGGCCCCGGCAATCTCGTTTTCCTTCGGGTTTCCCGCCATTTCAAACTGGGCCACCAGGGGAAAGAGCGCTTGGGCCGCCAGAAGCGAGGGCAGCCCGTCCGGCAGCCACTCTTCGGCCGGGGAATTGAAGCCGTTGCCATAGACGTCGGAGAGCGACAGGCGGCCATCGTGGAACATGGTTCGGATGGATTTTGCGCCAATATTCCAAAGGCCTGGCGCATTTCGCGGAATCCGTTTCTTAATCCGGTTCTCCGCCACCAGGGCGCTGCGCTGAGGCCCCAGGCCAACCCCGCCTTCACCAATGCCGAGGGACAGGCCGTCGCTGGTGCCAAATGCGGGATGGTGGCAGGTGGCGCAGGCAATATTCCTGTTGCCGGACAGGATCCTGTCGTAAAAGAGGAGCTGTCCGAGCGCTGCCTGTTTCCGGTCGGCTAAAATGAAATCATCAGTGGTGAGCGGCTCGGGCAGACCGGCGGCAAGGGCCGGGGAGGAGATCAGTGCGATCAGGGGGAGCCAGACGACGTGAAGTCCATACCATATCACACCGCTCTGTTTGCGGGCTGCCGGAAGTTTGGTCTGAGCCTGGCCCTGCTTGTGGGGCTTTTGTCCGGTCCCGCCACAGCGGACATCGAAGAGGCGCGCGATCTGATGGAGGCGGGCCGCTTTGAAGAGGCAATGACCGAATTGTGGCCTGCGGCCCGGTCCGGCAATGCGGATGCGGAGGAACTGATCGGCGTTCTTTATGCCATGGGGCTCGGCGTGGAGCGGGACGATCAGCGGGCTTTTGAATGGTATCTCAGAAGTGCCATGAAGGGGCATCCGGGCGCCCAGTCCGGGATCGGCTGGTATTACGAAATCGGCCGGGGGGTGCCCGCGCCGGATCTGGTGCGGGCCTATATGTGGTACACGCTCTCCGCCATCGGCGGCGATCCCGATGCGGCAATCTCCCTTGAGGAAGTGGTCAAGAAAATGACCCCGGATGAAATCGAAAAAGCGCATATCCTGGTCGATGATTACAAGGTCTGGATGTATCCGTTCCGGTAGGGTTCATGGGCCCTGTGCGGCCGTCCCGTCCTGAAACCGCGTGAGCGGAAACCCGGCGCTTCTGCCCGGGAGGGGCAAGCCTTCAGGCGCTGGATGTCGTCTCAGGTCTTGGTGCCAGCGGGCGATGCAGTGTTCCGGGCCAAAAGTGTGCAGGAAAACCGGTGGGCATGCCCGGCCTTGGCCGGACATGCCTGTGTGTATAAGCCTAGTTCAGGTCGGCGTTGCGTGCTCCGTTGACGGCAGTTTCCGCTTCCTGAACGGCTGCCTCCAGTGCGCCGAAGATCTCGTCGCCCCGGGTCACATTGGACTTGAACCAGTCATAGACCGGGGAGGCGGCTTCCTTGAAAGCGGCTTTCTGTTCCGGGGTCGGAACATAAAGATCACCGCCCCCGGCCACGAAATCCTCATAGGCCTTGATGGATTTGCGCTTCGGCGAGGCGAAGGTTGCCTGCTGCAGGGCATAGAAGCCATCGACCACCACCCGGCGCAAATCTTCCGGCATGGACAGGAACTTCTCATTGTTCATCCACCACAGAGCGCCCATATAGGCGTGGCCGTCCAGGGTGACATATTGCAGGCCCGCATCCGGGAACTTCATGCTCATGATGTCGGTGATGCCGTTCTTGGAGCCCTCCACGACGCCGGTCTGGAAGGAGGTGAACAGCTCAGGCCACGGGATCGGGGTCGGGGACGCGCCAAGAGCCTTGACCAGTTCCTGTGGCAGGTCGGCGACCACTGTGCGGATCTTCAAGCCTTCCATGTCGGAGGGATTGGCGATACGCCGCTTGGTGTTGGCAAAGTTCCGCCAGCCGCCGGTGTTGCCGATGGTCATCAGGCGGATGGTGTTGTCGCTGTCTTCCAGGGCCATGGTGCGCATGGTACGGGCGAATTCACCCGACAGGACATGCTCGGCAATCCGGTCGTCGGACATCATGTAAGGCAGGTCGAGAACCTGAACATAGGGGAAGATGCCGGACGCCCCGCCGGAGGTGGAGATGTAGATGTCGATGGCACCACCAGCGACCCCTTGCAGGCACTCAGCGCCATTGGAGCACAACTGGGTGCCGATGAAGAGTTCCACCTCGATAGCGCCGTTAGAGGCGGATTCGACGAAATTCTTGAACACGACCAGGCCGTCATAGTCCTCGTCGTTTTCGTTGGAATTGGCCGTTGCGCGCAGCGTGTAGTCGGCGGCTGCGGCGCTGAGGGCCGAACCGGCGAGCATGGCCGCGACGGTAAAGGTCTTAAGGGCAGATTTGAGCATCAGGTACCTCCCATTATTCGCTCAAGATCAGTTGGCAAATCCGGTGAGACGGGGGATCGTCATCGAAAGTGCCGGAAAATAAGTGATCAGGAAGATCACCACTATCTCCACCGCCAGGAACGGCAGGATGGCTTTGGCGATGGTTTCCACACGTTCGCGTGAAACCGACGCGGCAACAAAAAGCACCAGCCCCATGGGCGGGGTCGCCAGACCGATGGTCAGGTTCACGCTCATGATGATGGCAAAGTGAATGGGATCAACGCCCATGGATGTGAAGATGGGCCCTAGGATCGGTCCCAGAATGATGATCGCAGGCCCCGCATCCAGAAACATGCCCACGACAAACAGGAGCAGGTTGATCAGCAGCAGCAGGATCAGGGGATTGTTGGACAGGGACAGCACAAAATCGGCCATGATTTCCGGCGCATGGCTGAGGCTGACAACGGTCTTGAAGGCCATCGCCGCCCCGACCAGCAGCAGGACAACCGCGGAGGTGATGCCCGCCCGGCTGAGCACGCCGGGCAGCTCGTCCATCTTGATGGAATGGAGCACGAAGAAACCGATAATCAGCGCATAGGCCACGGCCACGGCCGCAGCTTCTGTCGGCGTGAAGACGCCTAAAAGAATGCCGCCGAGAATGATGATCGGGGTCTGAAGCGGGGCAACCGCCTTTTTGCAGACCATGCGGAAATCGCTGGACACAGTGCCGCGCAGGCCCAGGAGCAAGACATGGGCCAGCCCCATCATCACGGCGAAGAGAAGCAGGGTCACAGGTGTGGAAAAGGCGTCATACCCCAGTTTGCTTGCCGTAAAGCTGGCTGCGAAACTGGCCAGCATGGCAAGGTTCAGACGCAAAAGCACGAATGAGAACCAGTGTTCCACCGGCGCGATGGTCTGCCCCGGATTGACGATGCGCTGGGCCTTGGGCAGGTCGTATTTGTCCGCCATCAGCCGGACCATCAGCATCAGCCCGACGCCAACCATGACACCGGGTACGATCCCGGCCAGGAACAGCGCCGCCACGCTTTCCCCCATCACATAGGCATAGATGATCATGATGCCTGAGGGCGGAATGATCGGTCCGATGACAGAGGAGGCGGCGGTGACGGCAGCGGCAAACCGGCGGGTGTAGCCCTGTTTTTCCATGGCCGGGATCAGCATGGAGCCGAGCGCCGAGGTGTCGGCCACCGCAGACCCGGACAGGCCGGCAAACAGCATCGAGGACAGGATGTTCACATGGGCCAGCCCACCCCGTAGATGGCCCATCAACGCCTGGGAAAATTCCACAAGGCGCAAGGTGATACCGCCCTTGTTCATCAGCTCGCCCGCGAGCATGAAAAACGGAATCGCCATGAGAGGAAAACTATCCATCCCATTGTAGACGTTGCGATAAAGAAGCGTGATGTCCCGTTCCTGACCGTTCAGCCACAACAACAGGCCAGGGGCGGCCAAGAGGCCGAAAAAGACCGGCAGGCCGATCATCAGGAAGATCAGAAAGACGGGCAGGAACCAGATCAGCATCAGTCCGCCCCTGCCATGTCCGTATCGGGAATGTCCGGCAGGCGGCCCGCGCCGCCAACAAGGGAAATCACGCTGCGCAGTATCAGTTCGATATTGACCAGCGCCAGCAGGCAGACCCCGAGAAAGAGCGACATCATCATCCAGCTGCGGGGCACCCGGATCCACTCCGTCAGGGTCAGGTTGCCGGGCACATAAAGGGAGGCGGTGGCGAATTTGCCGCCAAAGCCGGTGACTTCGCCGTAACCGATCTGAATGGCGATCACCAGAACCAGAAGCGAGAGGGCAAGGAGGAGCAGCGACAGCACTTGTCCCAGAAAATGAGGCAGGGCCTGGCCGAACATGTCGATGGCGACAAACCCGCCGCGCCGGAAGGCGGTCGGGGCCATCAAGCCGGCCATCCACAACATGCAGAAGCGGGCCGCTTCATCGGGCCAGGGCAGGGCGTTGTTCAGCGCATAGCGGAAGACGACCTGCACCAGAATGGCTGCCACCATCAAGGCCACGGCCACGATGCCGATGGCACGCCCAAGACGCAAAAGCTGCGTATTAACAAAGGCGAGCGGTGTAAGAACCGCCAGCAATGCCCCCATTCGGGCTTCCTCCCAGAATATTATTATCGCCGGGACAGGGTCTGTCCCGCTGTATGGTTTTGCCCCTATTCTGGAGCGATTTGCCCCAATTTGCCCGCAAAAAAAGTCAGCGCCTCCCCATGGCGCATTTCTGCCTTCAGCACCTGTCCCAGAACAATCAGGTGATCACCCCCTTCATAGGCTGCAAAGCGCTTGCATTCAAACCGCGCCAGGCAGTGATCGATCAGCGGGACACCCCGGTCATCGATCCGGTGCGGCAGCTGGTCAAAGGCGTGGGCATTGCGGACAAAGCCGTTGCACACTTCCGCTTGATGATGGCTGAGCACATGAATGGCATAGTGTTCGGCGGTTTCAAAGTAGCGGAACCGGCGCGAGCCCTTGTCCGGCATCCACAGAACCAGCGGCGGGTCCAGGGAGACGGAGGAAAAGCTGTTGGCGGTAATACCGACCGGCCCGTCTTCGGAGCTGGTGGTGACAATGGTCACACCGGTTGCGAACCGGCCGAAGGCATCGCGCAGGAGGCGGGTATTGTCCGCATCCGGCGAGAAAGTCACAGGATGATTGGCATTTTGCATGGTCATCAGGGCACCTCGGTTCCAAGGGCAGCTTCATAGAGCCGGTACCAGGTCTCACGGTCCAGGGTGACGCTCAGCGCGTCGGATATCCGCGCGATCCGCTCAAGGGTGTTGGTCCCCATAACCGGCAGAAGCCCGGCCGGATGGGCCAGCAGGAAGGCGATGGCGACGGCAGAGCGGTCGACACCGGCCCCTTCGGCGATCTCGTCAAGAACTGCGCCCAGTTTGCCGTCTTCCGACATCAGCGAACCGCCGCCAAGCGGCGACCAGGCCATCAGTTTGGTGCCAAGGCGCTGGTGGAAGGCCAGATCGCCATTGGTGAAGGGCGAAATTTCGGCGAGCGAAATCTCAATCTGGTTGGTGAGCAGCTTGGTCGTCATGGCCGATTGCAGCAGCTCCCAGTCCCAAGGGCGGAAATTGGAGACGCCAACGGCGCGCACCTTGCCGCTTGCCACCAGATCATCCAGAGCCGAGCCCGTTTCCAGGTGGTCCATGAGCGGATCGGGCCGGTGAATGAGCAGGAGATCAATGGTCTCGATGCCCATTTCGCTCAAGGACAGGTCGACCGACTTTTCAATATGCGCCCGGCTGGTGTCGTAATGTTTCACCTTCGCCGCCGCATAGCGCCCGGCAGGGGCGACAATGTCGCATTTGGTGACGATTTCCATTTTCTGGCGCAGGGCCGGGTTGGCCTTGAGCGCGCCGCCCAGCACGGCTTCTGCCGCATAGCCGCCATAAATGTCAGCCTGGTCGAAAGTGGTAATGCCCTGGTCCAGGCACAGCTGGATCTTACGCTCCACATGGGCGGGTGAGGTGTCCGTATCATCCCCCAGACGCCACATGCCATAAATCAGACGCGAAAAGGTGAGGGTTTCGGAAAGCGATACGCGCTGCATCAGCGGCGGACTCCATTGCCAAGCGGGGTTGCAGGGGGGGCGGCCGGAACGCGGCCGTATTCGTGGGGAAGCGAGCAGGTCTTCAGGTTCGGCAGAACGCGCGCGCCGAAGTGTTTTGCCTCTTCCAGATGCGGATAGCCGGAGAAGATGAAGGCGCGGATGCCCGTCTTCTGATAGGCCTCGATCTTGGACATGATCTGATCGGTAGAGCCGACCAGGGCGGCGCCGCAGCCGGAGCGGGCCCGGCCGACACCGGTCCAAAGATGCGGCTCGATATAGCCAAACTCGTCGGCAATGTCACGGTTCTTGGCCTGATGGCTCACCCCCAGGGACTTGGCATCCAGCGCCCGTTCGCGGATGGCTGTGCCCCGGTCGTCCTCCAGCTTGGAGATGATGTAGTCGGCATATTCCCGGGCTTCCTGTTCGGTGTCTCGCACGATCATGTGAACCCGAAGGCCGTAATCGAGGGTGCGGCCATAGCGTTCAGCCACCGCATTCACCGCCTTCATGCGGCCTTCCAGCTCTTCCACCTTTTCCGGCCACATCAGATAGACGTCGCAATGCTGGCCGCACAGCTCCAGAGCGGCCGGGGAATAGCCGCCAAAATAGAGCAGCGGGCCGCCGGTCTGATAGGGGCGGGCGGGATCAGTGGTCAGGTCCTTGAAGGTATAGATCTCGCCTTCATAGTTGATCTCGTCACGGGTCCAGGCCTGTTTGAGAATTTCAACCACCTCGCGCGAGCGCTGGTAGCGGTAGCTGCTGTCCGCCTGTTCGCCCGGAAAATCTGAGGAAATGATATTGACTGTCAGGCGGCCTTTCAGCATGTGATCGAGGGTCGCGATGGTGCGCGCCAGCATGATCGGCTGCATCTCGCCGCAGCGCACGGCTGCCAGAAGATTGATCTTGTCGGTGATCGGGGCGCACCCGGCCACAAAGGACAAGGTGTCCTGGCCCACCTGATAGGAGGAGGGGCACAGGATGTTGCGGAACCCTTGCTCTTCAGCGGTCTTCACAATGTCCGAGCAATGCTCCCAGGACGAGCGCAGATCGCCTTCAGGGACGCCCAGAAACTGATAGTCGTCGGAGCACAGCGCGGAAAACCAGGATACTTCCGCGGCCTCGAGATCCGGCGAGGTCACTGGGACGATTGTCATGAAGGGGCTCCCTGGTTTCGTTTGTTTTCGGACGGGTTCACTTTACCGTCGATTTAATCTTGCTTATCATCCGCATTGATGTAAATCAATAGTGTATCAATTTGTCCAAGGCCGGTCACCGCAAGCCCCATGTCCTCGTCTCCGCAATCGTCCAATGCGCTGCCTTTGTACCTGCAGATCAGCGAGCTTCTGATCCGGGATATCGCGGCCGGGCGGTTGATAGACGGTGAACGCCTGCCGCCGGAGCGGGACATGGCCGATGAGCTGGGAATCTCCATCGGTACCCTGCGCAAGGCCTTGGCAGACCTTACGGAAAAAGGCTTACTGGAGCGGGTTCAGGGGTCGGGAAACTACATACGCCAGGGCGGTGCCCAGGACAGCATCTATGCCATGTTTCGTCTGGAGCTGCTCACAGGGGGCGGCCTGCCGCGCGCAGATGTCTTAAGCGCCGGACGAACTGCCAAACCGGCTGATCTGCCGGCATTCGGCACCAGTGCGGAGGCAACGCGTATCCGCCGCCTCAGATATCTCAATGATGTCATGATCGCGGTGGAAGAGATCTGGCTGGATGGTGACGCCGGAACGGTGAGCCGGGACCTCCTGTCGGATTCCCTTTACCGCTACTACCAGAAGCATCTGGGCTTCTGGATCGTCCGGGCGGAAGACCGGGTCACGGTTGCAGGGGTGCCGGGCTGGGCCCCGGACGTGTTCCCGCTCGAGCCCGGCACCCTGACAGGGTTCATCGAACGGTTCAGCTGGGCGGACCGCCCGCAGCCGGTCGAATATTCGCGCACCTGGTTCGATACGGCCAGGGCACATTACGTTCAGCGCTTGAAATAGACGGGGCGCAGACCCCGTGTTCATAGGGAGACTTTGATGCCTGCAAAGGTGAGATACGGAATTGTCGGCTGCGGCATGATGGGCCAGGAGCATTTGCGCAATATCGCCCTTCTGCCCGATACGGATGTGAGCGTGATTTTCGAGCCGGATGCCGGAATGAAGGCCTGGGCGGCGGAGATCGTTCCGAATGCACGGTTTGCAGCTTCCGTGTCCGAGCTTCTGGACGAAGAGGCGCTGGATTGCATCTTGATCGCCAGCCCCAACCATTGCCATGTGCCGCAAATGCAGGAGATCCGCCGCAAGCGGCCCCTGCCGCTGCTGGTCGAAAAACCGCTTTTCACGGATCCGAAAGACCTTGCAGAGCTGGAAGCTTTCCGTGCGGACTATCCGGCGCCGGTCTGGGTGGCGATGGAATACCGCTACATGCCCGTCATCGCGGCGCTGGCTACGCAGGTGGATACGGCGACCGGTGGCATCAAAATGCTGACCATCCGCGAGCACCGGTTTCCGTTTCTGGACAAAGTCGGGGCGTGGAACCGGTTCAACCGGTATTCGGGAGGCACGTTTGTTGAGAAATGCTGCCATTTTTTCGATCTCATGCGCCTGATCATCAAGGCTGAACCGGTGCGTGTGATGGCCTCGGCCGGGCAGGATGCCAATCACATGGAGGAGCGCTATGACGGCGAACAGCCGGACATTCTGGACAATGGTTATGTGATTGTCGATTTCGACAACGGTTCCAGAGCCCTTCTTGACCTGTGCATGTTTGCCGAGGGCTCCCGTTTTCAGGAGGAGATCGTTGCAGTTGGGCCCGAAGGCAAGATCGAGGCCTTTGTGCCGGGCCCCAGCCGGTTCTGGCCGGAGCATCTGGGTACGCCGCCGGTGGCCCAACTGGTTGTTTCCCCGCGCCAACCGAAAGGGCCGCAGACCCTCGAGGTGCCTGTGGACCCGGCGCTTCTGGACGCAGGCGACCATAACGGCTCCACCTTCTATCAGCATGAACGTTTTGTTGCGCTGGTGCGCGGTGCGCTGAGCGGGCCGGAGGTTACTCTGGACGATGGCAGCCGGGCGGTTGAAATGGGCCTTGCCGCCCAGCAGTCCGCGCGCTCCGGCCAGGCGGTTCTTCTGGCCCCGCGCAGTGCCCGGCCGTCTCTGGCCTGTTAAGCGCAGGGTCCTGTGGGGCCCGAATGGATCTCGCGCCCGGCTGGACCAGCCGGGGCGCCCGAAAACTGGAAGGCCTGCCCACCCCGATAGACTGGGGAAAGTTACCAGCGGTCCGCTGGCCGGACAACCTGGGGGGCGTCGGTGCTGAAGGCGTCACGGCCCCGGCGCATGTTCAAGGATTTGATGGGTGCCTTATACTCCCGGCCCGTATCCGTCTGCCGGCATTGCTGTTTGCGATAGGCAATGTTGTCGGGAACACCGGTATGGTTCTGCACCAGAACGCAGAAGAGGTCATAGCGCCCATTGACTGCAAATGTGCGCCGGGCCCCCTGGGCGACAACAATCTGCCGGTGCCGCTGGAAGCCTTTGTCAAAGAGCAGGAAGTTGCAGTATTTGGCGGATCCCTGCGGGGTCCGGGTGCTTTCACAGAAAAAGATTTCCGCTGCCGCGGCAGCGGGGACGCAAAGGACAGCGGCAAAGCCGAGACCGGCCGCCGACAGGCACCTCTTCAGAGTATTGTTCCAATGGGCCAATATAGATTTCTCCCGACCTTTAGGCCCTGCCAAATTTATGTCATGGTGAGTCGAATACAACCTTACGTAAATTTTTTTCCAGGTGCCGTATTGTGAAGGCAAACCGGGCAGGGGATGTGAGAGCCCCTTTGTCCGCAGCTTACCGGCAGAATCTGGACATGAGATTTTCCGGGCATCGCGCCGTCTCTTATAGAGGCGCTCAGATGCCAGGTCTTTTGAAAACGGGTTCCGCGTTGCAGCCCGGCCTGGTCCGGCCGCGTTTCGGGGGATCCAGACTGCATGAGACGCCTTTGGGAGGGCCAGATGCGCAGATTTGTTTCGGTGATTTTGTCGTCAGCACTGATTTTCCAGACCGTCCTGGTCAATGGCTTGCAGGCCGCCCCGGCCGTCACCACGGCAAAGGTCAATTTCCGCTCCGGGCCGGGCACCGGCTTCGGGGCACTGGGCACGCTGCCGGATGGCGCGCAGGTAGAGCTTGAAAACTGCGACGATACCGGTGCCTGGTGCAGCATCAGCTACAATGGCCAGAACGGCTTTGTGAGCGGCCAGTATCTGCAATTGAGTGAATCGGAAGAGACGACCGGCTGGCCGAGATCCTTCCAGACCAGTAGCGGCGCCACCTTGATCCTCTATCAGCCCCAGTTCACCGAATGGGACAATTTCAAAACCCTGAAGGCGCTGGTCGCATCAGAATATTTGAAAGACAAGGACGCCCAGCCGGTTTTCGGTGTCATTGGCGTGAGCGGTGCCACGGTGGCCGATCCGGACAAGGGGGAGGTCTATGTGAGCGATGTGCAGGTCACCCAGCTCGATTTTTCATCCCTGGACCGGGCGTCACTGACGGACCTGACCTTGCAGGTCGGCAAAATCATGCCCACCGGCACCTTGACCGTGAAAGAAGACCGGATCACCGCAGGCCTTGCGGAATATCAGCGCATGGAAGATGTGGACGGCCTGAATGCTGACGCCCCGCCCATTTTCATCTCCAACGATCCGGCCATTCTGGTTCAGACCGAAGGCACGCCGATCCTGGCACCGGTCAAGGGGGATCAGGGACTCAGCTTCGTGGTCAACACCAATTGGGACATTCTCAAGCTCGACGACACAGGGGAGTTCTATCTTCGGGACGAAAAGTCCTGGCTCAAGACCAAAGATGTGGCCTCCGGCTGGGAGCCGGTCACCGATCTGCCCGCGCTGATCACCAAACTGCCCGATGATGACAACTGGTCCGAAACCCGTGCCGCGATCCCGCCGCAGCCTTTTGCGGACAACAAGGCGCCCAAGGTCATCTATTCGGACAAGCCTGCGGAAATGATCGTGTTTGAAGGCAAACCGGAGCTGGAGCCGGTGGCAGGCACGGATCTGGAATGGGCCTCCAACACGGACAGCGACGTCTTTTTCCTCAAGAGCACGTCCACCTGGTACATTCTGGTGTCTGGGCGCTGGTTCAAATCCGCCTCGCTGGAGGGCCCCTGGACCTTCACCACGCCGGATATGCCCTCCGACTTTCAGAACATTCCCGAAGACGCGCCCTATTATTCGGTGCGCGCGTCGATCCCGGGCACGTCAGAGGCGGCGCAAGCCCGGCTGAAAGCCAGCATTCCAACCACGGCCCGGGTGGAGGTCGGCTCGGTCAGTGCGGATATCGCCTATGCGGGCGATCCGGAATTCGAGCCGATCAAAGGCACGTCCATGTCCTATGCGGTCAACACCAATGATCAGGTCATCCAGGTGGGCGCCAAATATTATGTGCTTCAGAACGGGGTCTGGTTTGTTGGCGACAGCCCGGAAGGGCCCTTCGTGGTTGCCACGTCCGTGCCTGACGAGATCTATACGATCCCACCCTCGTCCCCGGTCTATAATGTGACCTATGTCCGGGTGTATGAAACAGAACCCAATGCGGTCTGGTACGGTTACACAATGGGCTATCTCACCGGCTTTCTGGCCTGGGGAGTCTTTGTCTATGGCAGCGGCTGGTATTACCGGCCCTGGTACCGGCCGGGCCTGCGCCCGATCTATTTTCCCCGTCCGGTGACCTACGGCATCGGTGCCTTTTATAATCCGGTCCGGGGCACCTATGGCCGCTATGGCTATGCCTATGGCCCGCGCCGGGGCATTGCCGGGGGCGGGATCTACAATCCGCGCACCGGAGGATACATTCGCGGGGCCGCCATCAGTGGGCCGCGCGGCAGCGCCGGGTTCATCTCCGCTTATAATCCGCGCACCGGCAACCGGATCGTCGCCGGTGGGGCAAGGGGCATTTACGGGTCCTGGGGCGGGGCGGCCGTGTCGGGGCCGCAATGGGCGCGCACCCGGGATCTTCAGGCCGGGGCCGCGCAGCGCTGGAAACAGGACGGCAATCTCGGCCGTGTCGCCAGCCTCGACCGGCGCAGCGATGTGTTTGCCGGGCGTGACGGCTCGGTCTACCGGCGGGACGGGGAGACTTGGCAGAAATTTGAAGGTGGCCGTTGGGATGACGTGTCAGCGCCCTCCAAAGAGGCGCTTCAGGACCGTCTTGGCAGTCTGGATGCGGGCGCTGCGCTGGGCGCGGGTGCCGCAGTTGGCGCCGGGGCCGCTTTGGCCAACCGGCCTGCGGGCGACCGGCTCAGATCCCAGCAGGAGACGAACCGGGGCAAACCCGTGGGGCGGCCCGGCGAGCGGTCAGCAGGCGAAAGAGCGAACCTGAACCGGCCCGCAGGGGGCGGGACCACCAAAGTGCCCGCCGGCCAGCGCCCGAACCTGCAAAGGCCTCAGGCTCAGAAACCGGCCCAGAGACCGGCGACCCGACCGGCCCAGCAGACCCGTCAGGTTCCGGCGAATCTGAACCGGGACCGCAAGGCAAGATCCGCCGGGAACCGGCAGGTGAACCGCCAGCGCAATGTGCAGCGATCCCGTCCTCAGGCCACACGGCCCCAGCAGGCGCGTCCGAACCGCGGGGGAGGCGGAGCCTCAAAGCGCCGTGCGGGCGGCCACCGCAGACGCTGACCGGCAAGAGCGGGGAGGCAGACAGGCCGGCCCCGCTTCCCGCTGGCCTCCGGCTTGAGGCACTGCATTGGAAGGGGGCAGGGGCTTTCGATGGGGTGTTGACTGGCCGTAGCTGCGGAGAGGGATTCGAGTGTCAAATTTGAGATGTTAATTTGATCGAAAAATTGGACAAAATAAGATCATAAGAGGCAATTTTTGATCTATTTGCGAGGAGAAAGGTAAGGAAGATCCCGGTCTGAAGATCATATGATTGTGGTCATGATACTGGAGAAACCCATGCCCCACAGCACCGGAACTGCGCTCGACCTCTTCAAGGACAGTCTGAAAGGCCCCGGCTTGACCGACAGGTTGCGCAAGGGCCTGATCGGCGAGAGCGCGATTGTTTCCAGCCCGCACGGTGATCACCCAATGATCTATGCCGACTATGTGGCTTCCGGGCGGGCGTTGCGCCAGATCGAGAACTTCGTTCTGGAGAACATCCTGCCTGTCTATGCCAACAGCCACACGGAAGCCTCCTTTTGCGGCAGCGCCATGACCCGGATGCGTTCGGCGGCCCGTACGGAAATCGCCCGCATTTGCGGTGCCGGGGACGGCTACGCCACTGTCTTTTGCGGCTCCGGGGCCACGGCAGGCCTGAACCGGCTTGTACATCTTCTGGGCGTTGCCGATGCGGCCCGGCGCGGCGAGACCCCCCTTGTGATTCTCGGGCCCTATGAGCATCACTCCGATATCCTGCCCTGGCGGGAGAGCGGGGCGGATGTCGTCGAGATTGCAGAAGACGAAACAGGCGGTCCGGATCTGGAGGATCTGGAGAATGTTCTGCGCGGGGCGGGGACATGCCGGCTGGTCATCGGCGCGTTTTCGCAAATGTCCAATGTCACCGGCATTGTCACTGATGACCGGGCCGTAACACGGCTTCTGAAAGCCTATGGTGCGCTGAGTGTCTGGGACTGTGCGGGCTCCGGACCGTATCTTCCCATCGATATGCGCGAGGGAACCGATGAACAAAAAGACGCGGTGGTCGTCTCCCCGCACAAATTCATTGGCGGCCCGGCCTCGTCCGGTATCATGATTGTCCGCAAGGCGGCGGTCTGCCGCAGCGCACCGGTTTTCCCGGGCGGTGGCACCGTTCGCTTTGTATCCCCCTGGGGCCATGACTACAGCCTGGACATTGCCGCCCGGGAGGAGGCCGGCACCCCCAATGTGGTCGGTGATATCCGGGCGGCGCTGGTGTTTCTGGTCAAGGAGGCTATCGGCCAGGAGGTCATGGACCAGCGAAATGCGGCCTGGCGGGAGAAGGCGCTTTCGGTGTGGAGCGCCAATCCAGCAATTGAACTCATGGGAAACCCAAAAGCCTGCCATGTGCTGCCGGTGTTTTCCTTCCGGGTGCGCGATCTGGAGCGGGGCGGCTATATCCACCAGCAGCTGGTCACCAGAATGCTATCTGATGCCTATGGGGTTCAGGCAAGGGGCGGCTGCGCTTGCGCCGGGCCCTATGCCCACCGGCTGCTCAAGATCGGGCAGGAGCAGTCCGACGCCATGCGGGCAGGCATTCTTTCCGGTGAAGAACTGAAGAAGCCCGGCTGGACCCGGCTCAATTTTTCGGTTCTTCTGACGGAGGAGAAGGGGGACAGGATCATTGCGGCAGTCGATGAGCTGGCCCGGGCTCCGTATCCTCTGGCGGAGCAGTATATCTGTGATGAATCCAAGGCGCGGTTCACTGCCATCGAGCACGCTGCTTAAGAAACAAGGATCAGCGTTGAGCCATGTGCCGTTGGGCAGCCTGGAGCGGAGCACCGCGCTATCTGGAAGAGGTCATCTGCGATCCCGAGCATTCGCTGATCGATCAGAGTCGCAACGCCTTGTCGTGCAAGACGGCGGTGAATGCGGATGGTTTTGGGGTCGCCTGGTATGGCGACCGGGACACACCCTGCCTGTACAAGGATGTGCGGCCCGCCTGGTCTGACCCGAATCTGCTCCAGATTGCCCGTCATATCCGCTCTGGGCATTTTCTGGCCCATGTGCGCGCTTCGACCGGCACGGCCACGATCCGCGACAATTGCCATCCTTTCACCCATGGGCGCTGGAGTTTCATCCACAATGGCCAGGTGGGTGGCTATGACAAGGTGCGGCGGCGGCTCGACAACATGATTCCCGATGATCTTTACCGCCACCGCATGGGGGGCACTGACAGTGAGTGCCTGTTTCTGGTCGCGCTGGCCTATGGCCTGCCGCTGCATCCGCGCGCGGCCATGGCACGGGCAGTGTTTGAAGCTGAAGCCCTGTCCAAATTTGCGGGCACTGCACCGCATATGCGCTTTGCCTCAGCCTGGTCGGATGGCGAGACGCTCTATGCTGCGCGCTATGCCTCCGACAATTTCCCGCCGACGCTCTATTACCGGGCGTTTGACGATGGCGTCATGGTGGTGTCGGAGCCGCTGGACCAGGCCGGTGAGTGCTGGGTGGAAGTGCCCCATGGCCACATGATCGAGGTCCGTGCGGGAACGGTCCGGCAGATGGCGTTTATCAGCGACGAAGACCTGGTGGAGAGCTGAGGGGCTCAGGTCCGCACCGCCGTCACTCTTGGCTCCCTGCTGCCTCTGCCATCAGCTCTTTCGTGGTGCCATCGGCAATCTCCCGGATCTGGCGGGTCAGTGCAAAGGCCCCGGTTCGCTCAGCCCCGTAGGTCAGATTGAACCGGTGAAAGTCCGCGCTTTGCGGCGGCATCAAATGGTGCTGAAAAATGGTTTCCAGCTTGTCGAAGGCCTTGGCAAGCCGGGCTTCCGTTGTGGCCGCAGCGGCATACTCGTCCCACAGCCCCAACAGGCTGTCCGTCAGATCTTCCGGCAGCGCCGCACACAGGGTTTGAAAGTCCTGTCTCTCCCGGGCCTCCCGGTTATCACCCGCTGTCTGCAAGGGGGCCGGAATATCGCCTGAAATGGCCTCGCCCAGGTCGTGGATCAGGGCCAGTTTCAACAGCTTCAGAAAGTCGATCCCCGCCAGCTCCTTTTCAAAAAGAACCAGCATCAGAGCCAGCCGCCAGCTGTGTTCCGCACTGCTTTCCGGACGGCCGGATCTGGACTGGCCGGAGCGCAATGTGTCCTTCAGCCGCTCAGCTTCCTGCAAAAAGGCTAGAATACCGGTAAGCCTGGAGGGGGCAATTGTTCCGGCTTCCGGGGTGTCGGGCGGAGATATTTCGGCTGTGGTGCTCATGGACCGATGGTAGCGCCGCAGACCGTTTCAGGCGAGCAGCCATCTGGTCGGAAGCCTGAATAAATTATGCGTCTGGAGAGCGTTCGTCCCGCACAAGCCGGACACAGCCACCATCTGACAGTACCAGGCGGGAAATGCGCAGGCAGCTTTCGGGAATCGTCAGTTCCTGAAATTCCGCCCGTTCGGTCCGGTAGACAATGTCCGGGCTGTCCGGCTCGAACCAGCCCAGGTCCTGCAATTGGTGCTCTGCGGCCCGGATACCTTCAGAGGCAAAGCGCCACAGAGGTTTGCCCAGAAGATCCGGAACACCCACATGCCACTGCGCGGCGCGGGCGGGCGAGGCCGCCAGCAGCCTGTGGGTGAGGTCACAGACCAGATGCACTGGCGATGAAGACTTGGTCACAAGGTCGAGCAGTGCCCGGTCCGATGCGCTTTGTGGCCGGGCGCGCAAGAGCCAGGCGATTTTCGCAGCACAGTTCTGATCCGGAGCCCCATGCCCGCTTTCCCATCTTGAAATCCGGCTTTGAGATACGCCGAGTTCGGCGGCCAGCACTTGCTGCTTGACGCGGTTCAGCACCCGCCACCTGCGCAAGGACGGGCCGAGACTGGCGGGTAGAACAGCACACTCGGTGATCATGACGGCAGATTATAGCGTGTCGCGATAAAGCGGTTTTGCCTTTCGCTGCCTGAAATCAGAAATTTCAACGCAAAAGACAAAACGGTTTGAAACCATTTGAACACGACACGCACCAGATCAACCACAGTGAAACCGGAGCCGGTTGTGCAAGGGAAAGATGCGGAGTGCCGGGAGCACGGCTTATTTGAACGCCCGGCTGGACACTTGAATGGAATTGCCATCCGGGTCCTTGGCATTGGCAAAGACATATCCATCAGCCTTGTGTAAAGACCCGAAGGTCAGCCCGTTCTGTCCGGCTGTCTCGCAAAAGGCTGCGACATCGCAGACGTCGAAGACGAGCTTGACAGCAGTTTGCCCAAGTTTCTGTGATTTGGCAGCCTTGTGCAGCAACAGCCGCGCACTGCCCCCGGGCGGGGGAACCAGTTCCGTCAGCCGGTCTTCCGGATCAGACTGCCTCTCGTAGCCAAAGTGCCGGCAATAAAAGGCGACACTCAGATCCGGGTCACGTACATAAAGGATCAGGCGGGTGAGGGGAGCCATCGGCTGAACACTCCGGCGAGAGGGAGCCGGTAAAACAGACAGCCGGCTCGGGGGCCGTCTGCTACCGGTATTTTTCGATAAAAGCATCAATCGTCAGGTTGCGGAAGTCCGGCAGGCGTTCTTTCAGCTGATCGTGGCTCCAGTCCCACCAACAGATTTCCATAAGGGCCTCTTCCTGGGCTTCGCTGAAGCGGCGCTTGATCGGCTTGGCGGCGACCCCGCCGACCACAGTATAGGGCGCCACATCCTTGGAGACGACCGCCCCGGCCGCAACAATTGCCCCGGTGCCGATGGTGACACCGGCCAGCACCGTCACATTGTGCCCGATCCACACATCATGACCGAGGGTTACCCAGTCATCCTTGCGCCACTGGAAGAAGTCTGCGTCGTCTTCGCCCAGGCCATAGGCCGCCGCCCGGTAGGTGAAATGGTGCTGTGAGGCGCGCCAGGTGGCGTGGTTGCCGGGATTGAGGCGCACCCGGCGGGCAATGGAGCAGAATTTGCCGATGGTGCTCCAGACCACGTCCCCCTCCTGAACGATATAGGAATAATTACCCATCTGGCTTTCGCGCATCTGGGTGTGGGCTCCGACTTCTGTCCAGGCCCCGATCTCGCAATTGAGCACCTTGGCGTCCGGGTGAATCGTCGGGGCTTCGGAGAGGGCCTGTTTTTGCGTGGGGGCGGACATCGGGACTCCATCTGGATTTTTGGGGGAGGGACTTGAACCGGGACCGGGTTTTAGCCTGCGGGCGGGTGGTCTGGGTGACGGTTTGATGACGTTTTTGTAACGCGGCGGCACTCCTTTTGCGGGAGTGGTGTCAATGCCAAAACTCTTGAATGTAATGCTCTGGAAATTTTTCCAGATGCGGTGCCTGAATTTCAGGCAAGTCCGGCACCGGATGTGACACCGTAAAAAGGCTGTCAACGCGACGTTCTTCCGCTGTCTTCGCACGGTTCGCCAAAGATCAAGCTCAAGATGTCACCGAAGTGACATAAATCTTTGACCTTAAAGTCAAAAACATGTCATGCAATTGTAATCCTGAAATGGCTCTTGTCGCCCTGCATTTCAACACTCATGGGGCAGGGCTCGCGTGATTCAGTTTCAGGATGTGACCAAGACCTTCGGGGCCCGGACTGCGGTGCACAAGGTGAGTTTCACCATCGACCAGCCGCAGATGGTGGGCATCATTGGCCGCTCTGGTGCGGGCAAGTCCACCCTCTTGCGCATGATCAACCGGCTCACCCCGGCCACATCCGGGCAGATCCTCTTTGAGGGGCGGGACATTTTGAGCCTGAAAGGCGGGATGATGCGCCGCTGGCAGCGCGACTGCGCCATGGTTTTCCAGCAGTTCAATCTGGTGCCCCGGCTCGACGTGGTCACCAATGTGATGCTCGGCCGGTTGAACATGCACGGAACGCTTCCCTCCCTGTTGAAACTGTTTTCCCGGGAAGAGCGGGCGCTGGCGCTGATCAATCTGGACCGTCTCGGCATTGCCCAGGAAGCGACCAAACGGGCCGAGGAACTGTCCGGCGGCCAGCAGCAACGCGTGGCGATTGCCCGGGCGCTGATGCAGGACCCGCATATGATCCTGGCCGATGAGCCGATTGCCTCGCTCGATCCCATGAATGCGAAGATTGTCATGGACGCGCTGCGCGAAATCCATGAGCGCGACAACAAGGTGGTGATCTGCAACCTGCACACGCTCGACACGGCGCGCACCTATTGCGACCGGGTTATCGGCATGCGCGACGGGCACATGGTGTTCGATGGCCCGCCGGAAGAGCTGACCACTGATGCGGCCCGCGAAATCTACGGGGCCGACGAAAGTTTCAACGAGGCCGCGACCTCAACTGCAATCGACGCCGGCGGGACCGGCGCAACGCAATCCGCCGGAGCGATGACCCCGGCGGCCGCAACGGTTTGATCCGCTTGCTCATCCTCTCAAATGTCATCCGAAACAGACCCTCTTGGAGTGTCAATTCATGAAGATCTTTTCCAAAATCGTTGCGGCTGCCGCCGTCAGCGTGTTCGCCCTGAACGCCGTCAATGTGTCCGTTGCCAACGCCGCAGACATCGAGGAATTCCGTATCGGTATCCTGGGCGGTGAAAACGAGGCGGACCGCCTGCGCAGCAACGAGTGCCTGGCCAAGCGTTTTGAAAAACTGCTCGGTGTTCCGGTCAAACTGTTCCCGGCTGCTGATTATGCCGGCACGCTGGAAGGCCTGAAGGGCGGCAACCTGGACTATGCCGAGCTGGGCGCGTCCGGCTATTCATCTCTTTACCTGGCCGACCCGAACCTGGTCGAGCCGATCGTGACCACCGAGCAGGTTGACGGGTCCACCGGCTACCACTCCATCATGGTTGCCCTTGCCGACAGCAACATCGAAAGCCTCGATGACATGAAAGGCAAGAAGCTGGGCTATGCCGATCCGAATTCCACGTCCGGTTACCTGGTTCCGTCCGTGTCCTTCGAAAAAATGGGCATCGACCCGGACACCTATTTCAGCTCCACACAGTTCTCCGGTGGCCACGAGCAGAACGTCCTGGCTGTCCTGAACGGTGACGTGGACGGTGGCGTGACCTGGTCTTCCGGTGTGGGCGACTGGGACGAAGGCTTTTCCTCCGGCAACCTTCGCAAAATGGTCGACAAAGGCATGCTCGACATGTCCCAGATCCGTGAAATCTGGCGCTCGCCGCTGATCCCGAACGGCCCGATCGTGCTGCGTTCCTCCCTGCCGCAAGACGTCAAGGACAAGATCAAGGCGTCCATGCTCTCCTTTGACAAGGACGATCCTGAGTGCATGTACAATGTCGCTGCCGGTGAAATCAAACAGTATGTCGAAGTGAAGCCTGGCTTCTACGACACCATCATTGCCGCCCGTAAGGCAAAGATCGAAAACAAGAAGAACTAATTTCTTCTTTTGAGAAAGGGGCGGCCCGGAGCCGCCCCTTTTACCTGCCTTGAGCCGCTGAGGCGCTCCACAGCCTCGCGCAAAGCCGCTCCAACCGGCTGAAAAGGACCCGCTGTGACCGCACACTCCCTCTTGTCCGACCATCCCCAACTGCAGACCATCGATGAGGCCTGTGGCAAGATGGCCCGGAGCCGAAATCTCTATACGGCCCTTCTGATTGGTGTCTGTGTGATCATCATCATCGGCGGCCTGATGGTTGCAGATGAGGCCAATTCCGGGAGCTTCTCCAACGGTCTGGCGAGCTTTTTCGACTATCCCCGGGATCTGCTGGTCGACACATTCGATGCAGGATGGTCCTGGTTCGGCCTTCTGGCTCATTATTTCCCGTATTTGGTCGAGACCGTGAACATCGCGATCCTGGCGACACTGATCGGCTTTGTTCTGGGCGGCGCCCTGAGCTTTGTGGCCAGCCGCAATCTGGTCTCCAACAGATTTGTCGTGTTCTGGATGCGGCGCCTGATGGACGTGACCCGCGCCTTTCCCGAGCTGGTGCTGGCCCTGGTGCTTGTGCTTGCCCTGGGGCCGACCGCCGTGGCTGCTGTGGCGGCCGTTGCCTTTCACACCATCGGCGCGCTCGGCAAGCTGTTTTCCGAATGCAACGAAAATGCGGACATGAAGCCGATGGAAGGCATGAAGTCGGCAGGGGCGTCCTGGATGCAGCAGATCCGATTTGCCATCGTGCCCCAGGTCATTCCGAATTTTCTGTCCTATACGCTGCTGCGCCTTGAAATCAATGTCAGGGCCTCGGCGATCCTGGGCTTCGTGGGGGCAGGGGGCCTGGGGGCGGAACTGAAAAAGGTGGTGGACTGGAACTACGGGGCCGATGTGACCGCCATCATCGTTCTGCTCGTCTGTGCGATCACCGGCATCGACTATCTGTCCGGGTGGATCCGCAAGGCGTTTATCGGCAAAGCCGGCTTGCTCTGAAAGGCGATCAGATGTCTCTTCTTACTCCCGCGCAGATGGCCGACATCGATAGCCGGTTTCCCGGCGTGATCGACCGGCCGCTCTCCCGCCGCCTGCTGCCCGCCGGGGTGGCGCTCCTGGTGCTTGGCTATCTGGTCACCTGTTTCTTCTCGTTCGACGTTTACAATGTCATTGCGAAGACCCGGACCAACATGGTCGGCCTGTTTGTGCTCGATTCGTATGCCTACAAGATCCACGTCTTCAAGAGATTGAAGGACGATCATTTCCAGGCCAATCTGGAAGGCAGCCGCCGCGCCGCCTATAAAACGCTCCCCGGATGGGTGCAGGAAGAAGGCGGTGACACGCGCATCGACCTTGGCGCCATCGGCTATGTGGAGGTGGGCAAGGATCAGGTGGACTTTTTCAAGGCCGGGGACGATCAGCCGTATCGTGTGACCTATGAAAAGGGCGTGCCGCCGCGCTATCTGGGCGAAAATCCACCGTCCTGGCTGCGGGCCAGCAAGGCGCAGGTCGATATGCGCCCGAGCCTTTATGCCCGGATCTGGATCACCAAGAACAAGATCGAGGTGCACCGGTATTTCATTGGCTGGGAGAATTTCTGGTTTGATTTTCAGTCCCCCCTGAATGCCTATTCCTTCTCCCAGCTGGCCGGGCTGGCCTTTTCCGGCGACAGGATCAATCCGGATCTGCCGAACTGGGAGTTTATTCTCAGTGAGTTCTGGAACAACACGGACTGGCAGCACGGGGATGTGTTCTATGCGCTGCTGCAGACGGTCATTATGGCGCTCGTGGGCACGCTGATCGCCGGTATTCTGGCGCTGCCGCTTGCCTTCGCAGCGGCCCGCAATGTCAATCCGTCCGGAGCGGTCCGGTTCGCCATCCGCCGCCTGTTCGACTTCCTGCGCGGGATTGATACGCTGATCTGGTCGCTGATCTTCATCCGCGCCTTCGGCCTTGGACCGCTGTCGGGTATTTTCGCGATCTTCTTTACGGACACAGGCACGTTCGGCAAGCTGTTTTCCGAATCCATCGAGAATGTGGACCGCAAGCAGATTGAAGGCATCCAGGCGACCGGGGCGTCTCCGGTTCAAAAATACCGCTTCGGGGTGTTTCCGCAGATCCTTCCGCTGTTCCTGTCCCAGCTGCTCTATTATCTGGAATCCAACACCCGCTCGGCCACGGTGATCGGGGCCCTGGGGGCCGGTGGTATCGGCCTGAAGCTTCTTGAAACCATGAGGACCCGGCAGGACTGGGAAAACACCCTCTACATCATCCTCCTCGTGGTGATTGTCGTCATCATGATGGACAATCTGTCCGGATGGCTGCGCCGCAAGCTGATTGAAGGCCGCTAGGCGGCCTGGAAGCACGGCCCTGAAATGGAAAAACCGGCCCATATGCGGCCGGTTTTTGTCTCTTCCTCTTGATAACTTGCCTCTTGCGGTTTCTGCCGTATTTCCGTGAAGGTAGCGTGGTCGTGTCCGGGCGAGGACAAAGAGGGGATTCGGACAATGCGGTTGGGTGTTTGGAATTTTCTGACCGGGGTGGGGCTGGGGTCGGCGCTGGGTTTGCTTGTCTCTGGCGCACCGGCACTGGCCATTGAGAGCTGTGTTGCCAAGCTGAAACAACAGGCGGTCGCCGCAGGCGTGCGCGCCAACATTGCCGAGCGGATGCTGTCCGGCGCCTCTTATGATGAAAAGGTAATCCGCTTTTCCTCCTCCCAGCCGGAATACAAGACCGAGATCTGGGACTATATGGCCTTTCTAGTGGACGCGCAGCGCATCCAGGATGGTGCCAAAAATCTGAAAAAACACCGCAGAACCCTGTCAGCGATCGAAAAACGCTACGGCGTTAACCGCCACGTGGTTCTGGCGGTCTGGGGCATTGAAAGCGATTACGGCCAGTTCAAGGGGGATTTTTATACGCCCCATGCCTTGGCCAATCTGGTGTGTGCGGGCAAGCGCCGCCAGAAATATTTCAGGGGCGAACTGATCAAGACCCTGCAAATCGCGTCGCGCGGGGATGTGCCCGTGTCCGATTTTCAGGGCTCCTGGGCCGGGGCCTTCGGTCAGACCCAGTTCATGCCCAGCACCTATAACAGTCTGGCGGTGGATTTTGACGGCGACGGACGCAAGGATCTGGTCAACTCCGTTCCCGATGCGCTGGCCTCGACCGCCAACTTTCTGAAAAATGCCGGCTGGCGCGACAGCCGCGCCTGGGGTTATGAAGTCAAGGTTCCAGGCGGCTACAAAGGGCCGAGCGGCCTGAAGAAACGGGCCTCCCTGTCCACCTGGGGCAAACGGGGCCTGCGCAAGCTGGATGGGGGACGCGTGTCCGGCAAGACCGAGGCGGCCCTGATCCGTCCGGCCGGTGCGAATGGGCCCGCCTTTCTCGTGACCCGTAATTTCAACGCCCTGCGCTCCTATAACGCCTCAACGTCTTACGGGCTGGCCATTGCGCTTCTGTCAGAGCTGGTTGCCGGCGGCAAACCTTTCCAGACGCCCTGGCCGACCGATAATCCGGGCCTGTCCCGCGCCCAAAGGCTGGATCTGCAGAAGCTGCTCAACAAGAATGGGTTTGATGTGGGTGAGGCAGACGGCAAGGTCGGCCCGGCCACGCGCGCCGGCATCCGCAAGGCGGAAGCCAAATTCGGCATGCCGGTGACCGGGCGGCCGTCCTGGAATGTCTATTACGCCCTGGGAGGCCGGTAGTCACAAGGGCTGGGCTTCTGATCAGACCGGTCGAAATTTAAGTGACGTAACGGGATTTAATTCCGGGTTTGACAGCAATGTCTTGTTGCGCTGCGAAAAAGGACGTCGCAATATAAGGTCGCATAAGCGGAGGTATGCGATGTCCGGTCGAATCTTGACGGTGGCCCAGCAAAAAGGCGGGTCCGGCAAAACAACGCTGGCGGCCCATCTGGCTGTTGCCCTTGCCCGCCAGTCCGGCGAGCCTGTTGCCATTTTGGATGTGGATCCGCAAGGCTCCCTCGGAACATGGTACGAAGCCCGTGAACGCAGCCTTGGCGAGGATGAGACCGGTCTGGAGTTCCGCACCGCATCGGGCTGGGGCGCCCGGCGGGAAGCCCGGTCCCTGGCCAGATCCCATGGCTATGTGGTGGTCGACACCCCCCCGAAAACCGACACGGACGCCAAACCGGCGATTGATGCGGCAGATTATGTCATCGTTCCGGTGCAGCCGACGCCGGTTGATCTGTGGGCGACCTCCCAGACCATCGAACTGGCCTCCCGGGAAAGCACGCCAGCCCTGCTGGTGCTCAACCGTGTGCCGCCGCGGGCATCGCTGACGGCGGAAATGACCGACGCAATTGTCGAATCCGGCTATGACACATTGACCACCCGCCTGGGCAACCGCACCGTGTTTGCAGCCGCCATGGGCAAGGGCTTTGCCGTGACCGAAGAAGCCCCCACAAGCAAAGCCGCCCTGGAAGTGGCCTCCTTGATCGAGGAACTTGTCTCCCGGACCGGGTAAATGTGCGGTGCTGATCGAATCAAGCTAGGCTTGAAAGATATCTTTTCAAATTTATTTACTTATAATTCAATCGCATTTCAGCGTTTTTGAGGAATAGAATTGTCCTTCAAAATACACATGTGAACAAATAGTCTTTCAATAGGGGGAAGAGATGTTTGTTGCTTTTCAATTGCTTGATGGATCATCAAAAACAATTCCAGCTCATAGCTTAATTCGGAGCCGGCCAACGGTTTTCTTTTATGAACCGGGGGACAAAGTGATGATTCAGTCGGAGTCGCAGCAAAGTTTCAGCCGAGAGCCTCTTGAGGCGCTTGTTGAGCGGTTTGCCGCTGCCGCTCCACTGGTGAAGCTGCGCATGCTCGATGAGCGGCCTGTTTATGTTTCAGCGCAACGTGTCTTTGAGGTGTCTCCGCCAAATTCGGTAATTCACAATTCGAAAGCTAATGCTATTGTACAATTCGGTGCTCATGATGGATCAGGAATGCCGCTGGAGGGCGTATTTTCTTCTGTTCTTGAAGATGTTTTGCAAGTGCAATAACTGCTCAATGACGCGATACGCTGAAATTGTCAAAAGCGCTCAGGATCGGCTTTTTGAGTTGAAAATACTGTTCGACAGGAGCGTGAGAAGATCAAACGCGGTGTTGGGGCAGTGCGGAGTGTTGACCTCTTCACTGCGGTTTTAGGCTCTCGTTGGTAGACCAATCATGGCGGGAGTGACGCGCTCTTATTGTGACAAAGTTGCATAAAACCTGCACAAAACCGCCTTGCAATTGTCACGTGCCAGTGCGTTCATATGTGCAGTTCCTGGTCCGGGAGGCAGACCTTGCTGCATATTTTCAATCTCTTCACCCCGATTTTTTCCGTGAAACCGCTTTTGGCGCGCGAAACGCTTCTAGCCGTTGCAGCCAGTGCTCTTGCCTTTGGCAGTGCCACATTTCAGGCGGCCGAGGTGCGGGCGCAGGACCGCAAAATCGTCACCATTGAGGACGCTGATTTTTTTGGCAGCGACTACCAGACAGTCAAGGAGGTCGACCTTGAGGGCTGCAAATCGGCCTGTCTCAAGGACGAAAAATGCCGGGCCTTTACCTTCAACACATCCGCTGGCTGGTGCTTTTTGAAGTCGGATTTCGGCTCGCTGCAGAGCTTTGCGGGGGCCGTTGCCGGCCGGGTGGTGGAAGTGCGGGCACCATCCGCCGATATTGTGGCCGACCGGAAGGCAGACCTGACATTCCTGACGGCGGACGAGCTTGAAGACGCCAAGACATTTGCCGCACGCATCGCCCATCGGCGCGGGCCGCGGGGAACCTCCATCGGCGCTCTGCGCCAGGGGGGCGAGGAGGCTTTGCGGCGCTGGCAAGGGGACGTTGCAAAAAAAAGTTTCGTGATGCTGCTCAATCTGGACCCGTCGGATTTTGATGGCTGGGTGGGGCTGACCCAGGCTCTGATCATCCGGGAGGTGCCGGACTGGGACGAGCGGAAGATCAATCGCCGCAACGCGATTTCGGCCGGGATCAATGCTTATCTGCGCGCTGTCAATCCGAGGGAACAGGCCCTCGTGCTGGAGCAGCTCAGCCGGGCGTTGCTCAAGAGCGACAAGCCCATGCGCTCGATCAAGGCAGCGCGGGCAGCCCTTGCCCTGGAAGATACACCTGAACGGCGCCGACGCTATGATCGGCTTATTGCCGAATACGGTTTCAGGATTCTCAGTCACTCGGTTGAAACGGAGGGAACGACACCGAGGGTCTGCGTGGTCCTGTCACAAAAGCTGCCGGTTGGAGAAGATCTCAGCCCGTACATGGTTGTCCAGGGTCCCGGAACAGTCTCCATTGACGCGCAAGGCAACCAGCTATGTGCTGAGGGGCTTGAGCACGGCGCCCGCTACGAGGTCACGATCCGCAGCGGCTTGCCGGCCCTGGATGGCGAGACCCTTGAAAAGGCGGTGGATCTGTCTGTCTATGTGCCGGACCGGTCTCCGTCCGTCCGGTTCCTGAGCCGCTCCTATGTCCTGCCCTCCGGCGGATCGCCCACGATCCCAGTGGTCACGGTCAATACAAGCGAGGTGGAAGCAAGCATTTACCGGATCGGCAACCGGTCCGTCGTCGGCGTCCTTCGGGACAAGAGTTTCCTGCGCCAGTTGAGCAGCTGGCAGGCGGACAAAATTGAAAACGAGCTGGGCGAAAAGGTCTGGTCCGGTGTCCTGGAGACGGAGAACCGCCTCAATCAGGATGTGACAACCGCCTTCCCGGTCACAAAAACCGGCCTGACGCTGAAGCCGGGTGTCTATGCCATGACGGCCCGCTCGAAGCTGAGCCGGAAAGACGACTGGAGCAAAGTGGCGACCCAATGGTTTCTGGTTTCAGATCTGGGGTTGAGTGCCTTGTCCGGCGACAATGGTATTGTCGCGAATATCCGTTCTCTTGGAACAGCCAGGGCGCTCGAAGGGGCGACGGTGCGCCTGCTGGCCGTGAACAATGAGGTGCTTGGCGAAACGACCAGCGATGCGGACGGGCGGGCAGAATTCGCCGCCGGTCTGACCCGTGGGCGCGGCGGTCTTGCTCCCGGCGTGCTGGTCGCACAAACCAGGGACGGGGACTATTCCTTCCTGGATCTGCGCAAACCCGCCTTTGACCTCTCGGACCGGGGCGTTGAAGGCCGGCCCGCGCCGGGGCCGCTGGATGTCTTCGCCTGGACGGACCGGGGCATCTACAAGGCCGGCGAAACCGTTCATGCCCAGGCCCTGTTGCGCACGGCTAAGGCCATCGCACAGGAAGCGTTTCCGCTGACCTTCCTGTTCACGCGCCCGGATGGTGTCGAACATGCCAGATACACTGTCGCCGACAGCGGTCTGGGAGGGCATTTGCAGGATCTCGTCCTGAGTGATTCAGCCCAGCAAGGCCAGTGGTCCTGGCAGGTCTTTGCCGATCCGAAAGCCCCCGCGCTGGCTCAGGCAACTTTCCTGGTGGAGGATTATCAGCCCGAACGGGTGGATTTTGATCTGCAAACCAAGGCTGAGGCTTTCAGCCGGAAGGGGGGCACGCCGGTCTCCCTGACAGCCAGGTTCCTCTATGGCTCTCCGGCCAGCGGCCAATTGCTGCAAGGCGATGTCATTGTGCAGCCCGTACGCACGCACAAGGCGTTTCCCGGCTATCAGTTCGGCCTGGAAAACGAGGAAGGCTATCCCCTGCGGGGCGGTTTGCCCGATGGCCTGAAGACCGACAAAACGGGCCGTTTGTCCTTCAACGTTGTGCTGCCAGAACTGACCGACACGACCGGGCTATACGATGGCACCGTGGTGGCCCGGCTGGTGGAGGCTGGCGGGCGGGCCGTGGAGCGCCATCTGGATCTGCCAGTGGAACAGGACGGCCCGCGCATCGGCATCAAACCGGCATTTGACGGGGATGTGGATGAAGGCGGACCGGCTGACTTTTCGGTCATTGTGCTTGGGGCCGATGGCAAGCGGCAGGAGGTCCCGGATCTGGCCTGGACCCTCTATCAGATCGAGCGGCGCTTTCAATGGTACAAGCTGGACGGACGCTGGTCCTACGAACCGATTGTAACAAGCAAACAGGTGGCTGCCGGAGCGCTTTCAACCAGCGCCTCAAAACCGGTCGACCTGTCTGTGCCGGTGGATTGGGGCGAGTACCGGCTTGAGGTCAAAGGCGGCACCGGGCTTCAAACGGCAACCAGCGTGACGTTCAATGCCGGCTGGTATTCAGCGGGAGAAACCTCCGAAACACCGGATTTTCTGGACGTGGGGCTCGACAAGGCAAGCTACCAGCCGGGAGATATTGCCAAATTGCGGCTGAAACCGCAGATGGCCGGCATTGCCGTCATCAATGTGCTGGCAGGCGGCGTGCTGTCCAGCCAGACGGTTGAAGTATCCGGGTCGCAAACCGAGGTCAGCATTCCTGTTTCCGGGACCTGGGGGGCAGGGGCCTATGTGACCGCCAGCCTGTTCCGGCCCATGGATCTTGCCCAGAAACGGATGCCGTCCAGAGCGATTGGCCTTGCCTGGCTGCAGGTCGACCCGGGCGCGCGCGAGCTCCAGGTGGAGTTGAGCGTGCCGGAGCGGATAAAGCCGGAAACGGTGCTGGACGTGCCGGTCAAGCTGGCGAATCTGAAGGCGGGTGAAAAGGCGTATCTGACCATTGCCGCCGTGGATGCCGGGATCTTGAACCTCACGGGCTACAAGACCCCGGATCCGGAGGGCTGGTATTTCGGCCAGCGCCGTCTTGGCACGGAGATCCGGGATCTTTACGGACAGCTGATTGACCGGATGGCCGGAACGGCGGGCCGGATCCGCTCTGGCGGGGATGCCATGGCGCAGCGGCTCGACGCGACGCCGCCTGAGGACGAACCGTTGGCGCTGTTCTCCGGGCTTGTGGAGGCTGGGCCGGATGGAACAGCAAGTGTTTCCTTCGACATTCCCGATTTCAACGGGGCGCTGAGGCTGATAGCCGTGGCCTGGAGCAAGGACGGGGTTGGCCATGGGGAACAGGACATCGAAGTCCGCTCCCCGGTCGTGATCAGCGCAAGCGCTCCTGCGTTTCTCGCGCCGGCCGACACCTCCCGCATTGCCATTGAAATCGACAATCTGGACGGCGCGGCCGGGTCCTATACTCTGGATGTATCGGCTACACGCGGCCTGATGGTCGACAATGCAGGCCGGGCAGAGCGCTTGCTGGACCTTGAGGCCGGGGGCAAGGCGGTCGTGCGGTTGCCGGTTGCCGCTGGGCCCACCCCGGTGAATGGTGAAGTCCTGCTGGCCCTGACCGGACCGGACGGGCAGGCAGTGGTGAAGCGGGTTGCTTTGAATGTGCGCAACACCCAGCCGGATGTGGTCAGACGCACGTCCTTTCAGCTGAACGCTGGCGCGAGCCTTGAGCTGGGGCCGGAGAGTTTTGACGGCCTTTTGAGCGACACGGTGGATGTCAGCCTGACCTTGGGCGGCGCGGCCTCTATCGATGTCGCCGGTCTGCTGATGGCTCTGGACAGGTATCCTTACCGCTGCACCGAACAGACCACCAGCCGGGCATTGCCGCTTCTGTATCTGGGCGAGGTTGCGGAAGCAGCCGGACTTGGAACGGACAAGACCGTAAAGGAAAAGGTCGAAGCTGCCATTACCCAGGTTCTCTCCAGGCAGTCGTCGTCCGGGGCTTTCGGACTGTGGAGCAGTTACATTGACGGGGGGATCTGGCTCAGTGCCTATGCGACAGACTTCCTGACCCAGGCGCGGGACAAAGGCTATCACGTGCCGGAGCAGGCCTTTATCGCCGCGCTGGACAATCTTGAAAACCGCCTGTCCTACAGCACCGGCTTTGAACAGGGCGGGGAAGGAACGGCCTATGCCCTTTACGTTCTGGCCCGGAACGGGCGGGCGTCCATGGGGGATCTGCGCTACTATCTGGATGTGAAGCTGAAAGACTTCCGAACGCCCCTTGCGAAGGCCCAGCTGGCGGCCGGCCTGGCCCTTTACGGGGAAAAAGACCGGGCGGTTACCGGGTTCAAAGCAGCCCTGTCCGCCTTGAACCGGGAAAAAGACGCTGAGTTCCGCCTCGATTTCGGCTCCAAGTTGCGCGACATTGCTGCGGTGACAGACTATGTGGTGTCCGCGTCCCTTGATCCCCATTTGAAAGACGAAGCACTTGGATTGCTGACATCGGTCCAGAAAGTGGCCGGGCGCCGCTCGACCCAGGATATGGTCTGGCTGCTTCTGGCGGCCAATGCCCTGAACGACAAGACGGAAGATGCAAGAGTTGCCTTTAACGGTGTGGAAACGCCCGGGCGGCTGGTCTGGCAAATGGAGGGGGCAGGCCTTGAGGCAAGCCCCGCCCTGATCAGAAACAAGGGCACGGATCCGGTCGATTTGCTGGTGTCCGTGAGCGGAAAGCCCAGTGTGCCGGAACCGGCTGGCGGGGTTGACTATGAGATCGAGCGTCACGTCTATGATCTGAATGGCACTCCGGTCGATCCCGGCGCCATTGCGGTCAACACCCGGCTGGCGGTCGTGCTGACGGTCCGTGCGCTGACCGACCAGCCGGGCCGTCTCATGGTCGTTGACCGGCTGCCCGCCGGACTTGTGATCGACAATCCCCGGCTGTTGCGTTCCGGTGACCTTGGTGGATTGCCGTTCCTGAACATGGTTCAGAACACCGAGCATGCCGGAGTTTTCAAGGACAGGTTTGAAGTGGCCGTCGACCAGAACCGGGTCAGCGACCGGGTGATGACCTTTGCCTATCTGGCAAGGGCGGCAACTCCGGGGGCGTTTGTTCATCCGCCCGCAACGGTGGAGGACATGTACCGGCCTGACCGGCATGCCATCACGGAGACGGGCCGGTTCAAAATCCTGGGCCCGGTCAGGTAAACGGACGTGGCCGCGGGCAAGCCTCAGCAAAAGCAAGGCGCCGGCTGGCGCCGGACGGCGGCGGCGCTCGGAGGGCTGGCCCTGTTGCTGGGGATCTTTCTGGCTGGGAGCGCCTGGAAGGTGGTCCGGGACTATCAGGCCTTGCCGCCGCCGGTCAGCCCGGCCGGGGTTCCGGTGTCGGCGGTCGTTCTGGACCGGGAGGACCGTCTGCTCCGGGCCTTCATCAGCCGGGATCAGAAATGGCGCCTGCCGGTCGCTCTCAACGAGATTGATCCGCTGTACCTGAAGCTTCTGCTCGCTTTTGAAGACAAACGTTTTTACGGTCATGGCGGCATTGACGGCCGGGCCGTGGTGCGGTCAGCCCTGCAAAGCCTCCGGCATGGGCGGATTGTCTCCGGCGGGTCGACCTTGACCATGCAGGTGGCCCGGTTGCTGGAGGAACACACCACCCGAAGCCTGCAGCGCAAATACCACCAGTTCCTGAAGGCTGTGCAGCTGGAGCAGACCCTCACCAAAGACGAAATCCTGACGCTTTATGCGCTCCGGGCGCCTTTTGGCGGCAATCTGGAGGGGGTTCGCGCGGCCAGTCTGACTTGGCTGGGCAAGGAACCGGGCCGCCTGACCCCTGCAGAAGCGGCCCTGCTGGTGGCCTTGCCCCAGAGCCCGGAAGCCCGGCGGCCGGACAGGCATCCGGAAAGAGCCCGTGTGGCCCGCAACCGGGTGCTGGCCAGAGCCCAGGCCGCAGGCGTCCTCTCGGCCGAAACAGTTGCGTCCGCGCAAGCCGAGCCGGTGCGGGCCCGGCGGCACGCCATGCCCTTTCTAGCCCCCCATGAAAGCCGGGCCGCCTATTTTGCAGCGCCAAACCAGCCGGTTCATCGGCTGACCCTGAACAAGAATGTGCAGGCGTCTCTTGAACAGCTTGCCAGACGGCGGGCGCAGGCGTTGCCAGCGCCTGTTTCCCTGGCGATTGTGGTTGCCGATCGCCAGAGCGGTGAGATCCTGGCCAGCGTTGGTGCCCCGGATCTTCTGGATGATACCCGTTTCGGGCATGTGGATATGACCCGGGCTCTGCGCTCGCCTGGCTCCACACTCAAACCCTTCATCTATGGTCTGGCGTTTGAAGAGGGAATCGGTCTGCCGGAAAGCCTGATTGTGGACCGGCCGACCGATATTGGCGGATACCGGCCAACCAATTTCGACCGGGCGTATCAAGGCACCGTCACCCTGCGCGAAGCGTTGCTGGCCTCCCTCAACACGCCTGCGGTCCAATTGCTGGAAGCGGTGGGACCGGCGCGGCTGATGGCCCGGTTGAGGCGGGCTGGGGCCCGGCCGGTTCTGGACAGCAAAACGGGGGCCGGGCTAGCCATCGGCCTTGGCGGTCTCGGCCTGTCGCTGAAGGATCTGACGCAAGCTTATGCGGCGCTTGCGGGCGGGGGACGTCCGGTCCAGCTCCATGTCTGCCGGTCCGGATGCGGGACGGAGCAGCGGGAGAAGGTTGGCAAGGCGCCGGTTCTGTCGCCCAAGGCCGCCGCCCTGGTCAGCGGCATTCTGACGGGCATGCCACAAGTGCAAAGCGCTGGAACCAGCAAGATCGCCTATAAGACCGGCACCTCATACGGCTACCGGGATGCCTGGGCCGCGGGATATGACGGACGGTTTGCCGTGGCCGTATGGGTGGGGCGTCCGGACGGCTCGCCAGTGCCGGGTCAAACGGGCCGCACGGCCGCCGTGCCGATTCTTCAAGACACGTTTCAAGTGCTGGGCGCCAGGCGCGTGCCGCTGCCGACCCTTCCGCCGTCTCTTCAGGATTTGCTGGAGGACCGGCCACCGGCACCCTTGCGCTACGCACGGACGGCCGCCCGGCAGAGCGCAGACACAGAACGTGCCAACCTGCGAATCGCGTTTCCCCCGGAGGGGGCAGAACTTGATTTGGGGATGTCGGATGTAACAGGTGATGCAGAGACGGCACAGCCCCTTGTGGTCAAGTTCAAGGGCGGCACTGCCCCCTATGGGGTGCTGATCAATGGACGCCCACTCGGGTATGACACCCTTGACCGTCAGCTGATCTGGCAACCGGAAGCGCCTGGCTTTGCAAGTGTGACGATTCTGGATGCCCGGGGACAGCGTGCGGGCGTCACGGTGCAGATTCGGTAACCCGCTCTCAAGCGTCAACAGACTGAACCGGAACGGAGAATCGCAAGGCTTCCAGACAGCGGGGCTACCGTTGCGGCTCGTCTTTTCCCTGGTCGAACCCTCTGATGCAGCAAAAGCCGTGTTAACTTTTCCGTCGAAAGAGCTTCAAGCGAATACTGAAGGAGAAGGATTTATTTTCCGAGAAATACATTAAATAATTCGAAAAAATAAATATAAATAAGAAATTATCGTATTGTTCAAAATATAAAAATCTAAGATCGAAATATTTTAAATCGTATTGAATTCAATGGCATTGAGGGAAGCTGGTAAATATAAGCGGATGACGCTTGTTTTGTTTAAATATTGACCTGATTTTAATCTGAATATTTTCGCAGCGTATGCGTTGTGTCAAATGGAGAAGCCGAGGCCCGTAAACGAAATGTTGCACAAAAAACACACAGGGATTTGCTTGTGCTGCTGCCGGGCGTTTAGCGCTTGAAGATTGCCGCTTGGTTTGGTCTTTAAGGTGATGCGACGGCGAGAAATCGCCAGTGAAAACGATCAGGAATGAATTCCAAAGTCGTTTTTGAAGGAAATCGCGGGGACGGAGCCCGCTTCGACTTTAGGGAAAAGCGGTCGGCTCCAACGTAAAATGACTTTTGGAGGTCAGATATGAAACTTAAGGGCTTGATGCTCGGCGTGGCAGCTGCTGCTACCGCTACCACCGCTCAGGCGGCCGATCTTCCGGTTGCTCCGGAGCCGGTCGACTATGTTCGCGTCTGTGACGCTTACGGCTCTCGCTTCTACTACATCCCGGGCACCGAAACCTGCCTGCGCGTTGGCGGTCGTCTGCGCACGCAGTTCGTTGTCAACAACGTGATGGACAATGGTGCCTGGGGCGACCGTGATGCTGACGGCTACAGCTGGCTGACACGCGGCTATGTCTACCTTGACGCCCGCACGGCAACTGAATTCGGCACGCTGCGTGCCTATGTTGCTCTGCGTCAGGAGATCACCAACGGTGAAGCTAAATCCAAGCTTGACGCTGGTTACATCCAGTGGGGCGGACTGACAGCTGGTTACCTCGGTTCCAACTTCAACATCTACACCGGTCAGGCCTTCGTTGGTGTTGTGACCCGTGACTGGTCCGATGTCACGACCAACCAGATCGCTTACACCGCTGCTTTCGGCAACGGCTTCTCTGCAACTCTTGCTCTTGAAGATCGTTCTGACCGTGAAGTCGGTGCTTATGGCGGCACGCGCGCTCCGGACGTTGTCGGTGTTCTCGCCGTGTCCCAGGGCTGGGGCTCTGCACAGCTGTCTGGTGCTCTGCATCAGGTCTACCCGGATGTTGCTAACAACAATGCAACTGGCGGCGAAGACAACTACGGCTGGGCAATCGGTGCTGGCGCCGTGTTCAACCTGCCGTTCGCGAACTCTGGTTCGAACATCTTCTTCCAGGGTTTCTATGCTGATGGCGCACTGTCCTACATCGGTAATGGCATCACTGACGTGACCGGCGTTTCCGACTACACCGGCGACGACACCAACAGCGGTTTCTCTCTCTCCGCTGGTGCGTACATCCAGGCGACCCCGACCATTGGCCTCGCACTTGACGGTTCTTATGCTCAGGTTGACATGGACCAAAATGCTTCGATCGGTGATGTTGACCGTTGGGCAATTGATGGGTCCGTTCAGTGGGAGCCGGTCTCCGGTTTCGTGATGGGCGCTGACGTTGGTTACGCCAATACCGATGTTGACGGCCTCAACGGTGCGTCTGGCACTGACACTGACGAACTCAAGTTCGGCGTTCGTATGCAGCGCACGTTCTAATCAATCCTCGAAAAGAGGTTTGATGGAAAACCCGGCGGCAACGCCGGGTTTTCTTGTTTTTAGAGCGCATCGCGTTTATTTGAATTCAGACTGTTTCAGATTTCGCGTTCGAGGCGCAGCCGAGAGACAGTGAGATCTGAATCCGGTTAAACGCGATTTGCCATAGAGTGAATTGCGTTCAAACGGGTTCAAACCGGTTTGTCTTTTGCGTTGAAATCTCTAAATTCAGGCTGCGATACCCAATTCCGGTGAAACGCGGCTTCCTCTAAAGACGTTCCAGAAAGTCTGAAACAGCCTCATGGGTGTCCCGGTCCCAAAGTGCGGGAGCATGACCTTGTCCGGGAATGGTCCTGACTTCAGCGTTCGGATGATCAGCGGCCATTTGCCGGACTGTTTCAGGACTGAGCAGATCGGAATGCTCGCCGCGCAGAACAAGAACCGGCCTGTCGGTGAGGTTCTGATAGAGAGGCCACAGGTCGGGCAGGGGTGTCGCGTCATCGACACTGGCCAGTTGACAGGCCAGCGCCGGGTCATAGTCCAGAACGACCTCGCCTTTGCGTTCGGACGCCAGCTGGTGAGCCAGTTTCAGCCAACTCTTCTGGCAAAAGATCGGAAATTGCCGTCCAAGCATGTGTTCCAGAGAATGCGCGAGCTCTTCAAAACTGCCGGACTTCATCTTGTGGCCAAGGGTAGTTGCGATCCGGCGAATGCCCTGCATCTCGATATGCGGCCCGATATCATTGAAAATCACGGCAGCCATGCGCTCACTACCGTAGCGGTTGGACATGGCGAGCGCGTGCAGCCCCCCGCGTGAGGTGCCCAGTACCGCAAAACGGTCCAGCTCAAGCGCGTCGAGCGCGGCTGCAATGTCGTTTTCCTCAACCGGCAGCGCATAATTGTGCCAGTCCTTGTCCCAGGCGCTCTTGCCGCGTCCGCGATAGTCAAGAGCGAGGATCCGATGGCCATTTGCCTGAAGAAACTGGGCGATATCCTTGAAATCTCTGGTATTCCGGGAAAGGCCCGGCAGGCAGAGAAGCGGAATGCGGTCGGGGTGGGCAATGAATTTTGATGGCGCAGGCCGCCACTCACAGCCTGACAGCAAGAGGCCGTCGGAACTTTCCCACGTGAAGTCTTCCCCGTTTGGAAGAAGTGCGGCGTCACGGGGGGCGGACACCTCCTGTTGTGCGGCCGTCATGACGGTCTCCCGAAAACGTTTCCATCCAACTTGTATTTTGTAACAAGATAGAGGGCGGGGAGAACGTCTGCCAATAGGAAGAACCCTTACGTAACTTCTACACAGGGTTGAGATAGCCCATCGCGCCATTGGCCATAAGTCCGTCGGGCGCTGCGCGCAAACGCGACGGTGGGATTGCGATGACATCTGAAGAGGACCGGTCTTCAAAGCATGGGCTAAAGAAATCCCATCTGGGCGCGGCGCAGGTCTGGCAGCGTTGCGCGGAAGGGGCAGGTCAAAAGAAAGTGCATTGCCGGGCTCGGAAAGCAGCCAAACCCATTGCTCCTTTGACATCAGATGAGTATGTTGCGCCTCCATTGAGAGGAGATTGGTCCGCTCGCAAAATCACAAGCTTTGTCCAAGAGGAAACCGAGATGTTCAAAGGCTCCATTCCAGCGCTGATTACCCCGTTCAAGGACGGAGCGCTTGATGAGAAACGGTTTCAGGAGTTTGTGAACTGGCAGATCGCAGAAGGCTCCATGGGGCTTGTTCCCGTTGGAACCACCGGCGAAAGCCCGACCTTGAGCCATGACGAGCACAAGCGGGCGATTGAGCTGTGTGTGGAAGCAACCGCGGGCCGGGTGCCGGTGATTGCCGGTGCCGGGTCCAACAACACAGTGGAAGCCATTGATTTTGCCCAGCATGCGGAAAAGGCGGGCGCGGACGCGCTTCTGGTTGTGACGCCCTACTATAACAAGCCGAACCAGCCGGGTCTGAAGGCCCATTTTAAGGCCATCAATGATGCTGTCGGGCTGCCAATCCTGATTTACAACATTCCGGGCCGGTCAGTGATCGACATGACCCCGGAAACCATGGCCGAGCTTTATGAGACCTGCGGGAACATCAAGGGCGTGAAGGATGCCACCGCTGATCTTGCCAAGGCGAGCCGCCAACGCCATCTGTGTGGTCCGGACTTCATTCAGCTGTCGGGGGAGGATATCTCCGCTTTGGCCTTCAATGCCCATGGTGGCGTCGGCTGCATTTCGGTGACAGCCAATGTGGCGCCGCGCCTGTGTGCGGACTTCCAGGCGGCGACGCTTGAAGGAGATTTCGCAAAGGCGCTCGAGTATCAGGACCGTCTCGCGCCGCTGCACCGGGCACTCTTTCTGGAGCCGAACCCGACCGGAGCGAAATATGCATTGTCGCTTCTCGGCAAGATTGAAGAAGAGCTGAGGTTGCCGCTTGTGCCGGTGTCGGAAGACACCAAACGCGAAATTCGTGAAGCCATGGCCCATGCAGGCTTGATCAACTGAGGTTTGAGCGGGTCGCGTGATATGGAGTCAAACTGGTTTATCTTTTGCGTTGAAATCCCTGATTTCAAGCGGGAAAAGGTAAATTTCAAAAGACGCGATTTGCTCTCGCTCGGCAAAGCTCTCTGAAGGATAAAAATGGCAGCGAAAAAGGGAGGCGTTCCGGGACGGACGATCATTTCGGACAACCGGAAGGCCCGCTTCAATTTCGAAATCGAGGATACGCTGGAAGCAGGGATCGAGCTGAAGGGCACGGAAGTCAAATCCCTGCGCAACGGCAAGGCGAATATTGCCGAATCCTACGCGGCCGAATATGGCGGCGAGATCTGGATCTACAACGTCTATATTCCCGAGTATCTTCAGGCCAACCGATTCAACCATGAACCGCGGCGCCCGCGCAAGCTCCTCCTGCATAAGCGGGAGATCGGAAAGCTGGCCGGTGCGGTTCAAAAGGAAGGCAAGACGATTGTCCCGCTCAAGCTCTATTTTAATGAGCAGGGCAGGGCCAAGCTGGAACTGGCTCTGGCACGGGGCAAGAAGCTGCATGACAAGCGCGAAACAGAAAAGAAACGCGATTGGCAGCGGGAAAAAGCCCGCTTGATGAAGAATTTCAGCTGATTTTTGCTGTCTCTGCGGACAGATCGTTGAAACCTGTCCAGTTTTCCACACCGCTTGAGCAAATGCGCGCGCTCCTGATTCCGGTCATCATGGGGACAGTTTGCGGAAAAGCTGTGGGCAGCTTGTGGAAAAGCCAGCAGTTTACCAGGTCTTTTACGTCGTTTTTCCCGGGGATAGCCTGTGGCATGCCTGTGCAATGGCGGCCAGGGGACGGGCTGGCGCTGTCAATCCGCAAGGCTTGAAAGCGCACGCTGCGCCCTCTCGCCCATGGGACAGGGGCGCCGGGTCTGCCGGTCCACCAGAACATGAACAAACCGGCCATGGGCAGCCGTGGTTTCAGCCGCTTCTGAAAACAGCCCAACCCGGAAAACAACAGAACTTGTGCCGAGTTTTTCGACCTTTAGGCCAGCGGTCACCAGGCCGGGAAAGGTGAGTTCGGCAAAGTAATGGCAGCCGGTTTCGACCACCAGAAAGATCTCGTTTCCGGCCCGCGGATCCAGAAGACCCTGGTCCACATACCAACCATTGACGGCCGTGTCGAAGAAACTCAGATATTGCACATTGTTGACATGGCCGTAGATGTCCACATCCATCCACCGGGTGGGGATCTGTCGAAACGCCTTGAAGTGGGTTCTTGGCAGAGGTGCTGGCCGGGCAGCCTGTGGAGGAGGTGTGGAAGGCATGTGGAAACTCGGTGCGGTATCTTCATGGAACGGTGGTCCGGCAGGCGGGTTTCACCTGCGTCGATACGGAAGAATGCCGTCTGGCGGAAGGGGCGTCGAGAAAAATCATGCGCGTTGGCAACATGTTCGCATCAGGAGTGCATGCGTGCGCCCTTGGTGATTTTGTCTGCGATCTTCTTGTCCGTGTGCAGCGCAAGCCCAACCACTTTTGCGTCATCTGGTGTGAATTTGGCAAAGATCTCCCGGTTTGCGTGATCGTGGCCGGTGCGGAACATCTCCTCCAGATAGAGGCTGGTCTGCACCTCGCGCTGGATCGATCTTTGGTGGATCTTTTTCAAAGCCGGAGCATCCGCGCTGAGGACGATGATTGGCTGAACACTCATGGGGTGATAAAGATTTCCGGCTGCATCCCGGTAATTTTCGCCAATAATGCCGGGTTTTGCCGCTGCCACGCCGGTGGCAAGGAAGCCGACCACGTTGAGTTTTTGCCAGGTGGCCAGATCGTCTCGAACCACAACGACAAATTTGGTCTCGAACATGCAGGAGAACTCCATAAAGGGGATTTGTTCAACGGGCGTCCAAAGAAACCTAGTGACAGCAGAGGGGGCGGGTCTTGAACGTTTGTGCAGGCGGGGAGAGGACGCGATTTGGACATCGCCGCCGGAGCAGGGGATCGAACGGATCGAAGCGCGTTTTCACGGCAACGGGTTTGAGCCTCATCGGCATGACACATATGCCATCGGGCTGACACTCGCTGGCGTTCAGTCATTTTCCTATCGCCGGGAAGCATGGGCTTCGTTGCCGGGGCAGGTGATTGTGATCCATCCGGACGAGGTGCATGACGGCGGCGCCGGCACTGAACTGGGGCTTCGCTACCGCATGATTTACATCTCACCGGAAAAGATAGCGGAGGCGCTTGACGCGAATGGGATCAAAGGCCTGCCTTTTGTCGCCTCTCCGGTTCTGTCCGACCGGCAGTTTCAGCAGGATGTGAGCGCTGCGCTGAGTGACATCCGTTGCGAGATCGGGGACCTGAAGCGCACGGATCTCGTTGCGGATCTTGCGGCCTGTCTGGCAAAGCATGGCAGCGGCAAAAATCCAGCTCGCTCTGCGGTGCATGAGACCGCCATAAAACGATGTGCGGAGTATTTGCGCGAGACCTGCCACGAGACGGTGAAGGTGGAAGATCTTGCTAAATTGTCTGGTCTCGACCGTTTCAGTTTGTCGCGGCAATTCAAACAGTATTATGGCACCAGTCCGCACCGATTTCTGATCATGCGCAGACTTGAGAACGTCAAGACGCTGCTGAGCGGAGGGGCCTCTCTTGCAGCCAGCGCTCTGGAGTGCGGCTTTGCGGATCAAAGCCATATGAGCCGCCATTTCAAACAGACGTATGGCTTTTCTCCTGGACGCTGGCGGCAGCTCATTGAGTCCACCAGCAGCATTTGAAACAGCTTGCCCGCGCCTGTCTACGTGTCAGCCGGACAGATCTTGTTGGCCCTTTTGAAGCCTCTGGGCGGGTTGAAAGAGTTGCACCCTACAGCTTTCCTGGGCCGAATTTGTTGGATCGGGGGAACCCGGTGGGCGGCAAGCGCCCGGCCTGGCCCCGGTCCCCGCGCCAGTCGGCCAGTTCCTCAAGCGTACGGGTGAAGCTGCGCCCGGAGCTGTCGGTCCAGGTGAGGCCCGCCTCACTGGAGAAGACCCGCAGATCGGAAATATGGCCGTCCCGGTAGCGCTGCAGGCGCACGCCGCGTCCGCGGCTCATCTGGGCGACCTGAGCAATCGGGAACACCAGCAGCTTCCGGTTTTCACCAATTATCGCAACCTGATCACCGGTGGCGTCAACGCAAAGGGAGGCCACCGCCGGGGCGCTGAGGTTAAGCACCTGCTTGCCCTTGCGGGTATTGGCGATCACATCGTCCTCGCACACAACAAAGCCACGGGCTTCAGAACTAGACAGAAGCAGAGTGCGGCCTGGCTTGTGCACAAAGGCATTGACCACATCCTGGGCCTCGTCCATCTCCACCATCAGCCGGATCGGTTCGCCGTGGCCGCGCCCGCCGGGCAGCCGGTCGGCGCCGAGGGTGAAGAACTTGCCGCCGGTGGAGAAGACAAGGATCTTGTCGGTCGTCTCCGCATGGAAGGACAGTTTCAGCTTGTCCCCCTGCTTGAAGGACAAGCTGGACAGATCGCTCTGATGCCCTTTCAGGGCGCGGATCCAGCCCTTTTCGGAAATGATGACCGTGACCGGTTCTTTCTCGATCATCGCCTGCTGGATATCCACCAGATCGGCTTCCGGTGCCTCGGATTTGTCCGTACGCCGGCGGCCGATCTCCGTTTCCGGGCCATAAACCTTGGCAATCTCGGTGATTTCCTTGGAGATCCGGGTCCATTGACGGGCATCGGACCCGAGCAGCCTGGTCAGCTCGTCCTTCTCAGCGCTCAGCTTGTCATGTTCCTTGCGGATTTCCATTTCCTCAAGTTTGCGCAAGGACCGCAGGCGCATGTTGAGGATGGCTTCCGCCTGAACATCTGTCAGTTCAAAAGTGCGGATCAGTTCGGCCTTGGCATCATCTTCTTCCCGGATGATGCGGATCACCTCATCCAGGTTCAGATAGGCAACCAGATAGCCTTCCAGAACTTCAAGCCGGTGATTGATCTGGCCAAGCCGGTACTCGGAGCGGCGGATCAGAACGTTCTTGCGGTGGTCCAGCCACTCGCGCAGCACCTGTTTCAAACCCATCACCATGGGCACCTTGCCCATGGAAAGCACATTCATGTTCAAGGAGAACCGGTTTTCCAGATCGGTCAGCTTGAAAAGGGATTCCATCAGCAGATTGGCGTCCACATTGCGGGAGCGGGGCACCAGCACAATGCGGATATCTTCAGCCGATTCATCGCGTACATCGTCCAGAAGCGGCAATTTGCGGGCGGTCAGCAGCTCGGCAATCTTTTCAATCAGGCGCGATTTCTGCACCTGATAGGGAATTTCCGTGACTACGATGGCCCATTGGCCCCGGCCCAGATCCTCAACTGCCCAGCGGGCCCTGACACGGAAACTGCCGCGCCCTGTCGCATAGGCTTCGCGGATGGAGCCCTGATCGGAGACAAGAAGCCCGCCGGTCGGAAAATCCGGGCCCTTGATATGCTCCAGCAGCTCGTCCACCTCGGCCTTGGGGTTCTTGATCAGATGCAGGCTCGCCTGGCAGAGCTCATGGGCGTTGTGCGGCGGGATCGATGTGGCCATACCCACCGCAATTCCGGAAGAGCCGTTGCCGAGCAGGTTGGGAAAGCCGCCGGGCAGAACGATCGGTTCCTTGTCCTCCCCGTCATAGGTTTCCCGGAAGTCGACCGCATTCTCGTCAAGACCGTCCAGCAGGCGCTTGGCGGTGTCGGTCATGCGCGCTTCGGTGTAGCGCATGGCCGCCGCATTGTCGCCGTCCACATTGCCGAAATTGCCCTGGCCGTCGATCAGCGGATAGCGCTGCGCGAAGTCCTGGGCAAGGCGCACCAGAGCGTCGTAAACCGCCTGGTCCCCATGCGGGTGGTATTTACCGATGACATCGCCAACCACACGGGCGCATTTCTTGAAGCCTGCCCCGGGGTCCAGCTTCAAAAGTCTCATGGCATAGAGCAGTCGCCGGTGAACGGGTTTCAGCCCGTCCCGCACATCCGGCAAAGCCCGGTGCATGATGGTCGACAGGGCATAGGCCAGATAGCGCTCTTCCAGCGCGTCCTTGAGGTTGATCCCCTCGATGCCGCTTGGCGGTGGTGTCGTCTCTTTTCCCATAAGGTTTCTGCTACCCGGTTCGGCCCGCCTGCGCAATTCGTTCCCTGTATTTCGAAGCCTGAAATGGCCGATTTTCAACGGATTTCAGCATGTTTCCCGGTTCTGTGGGTGGCGGTGCTGCGCCTCCGGCAAGAGGAAGACCGTGCGTTTGCCAAAACAAGTTGTAACCAAAGGGAAAATACTTATAGGTGGTATTGTTAATTGGCAATTTTGCCGAGCTATGGGACGGATGTCCAAAAAAGCGGTTTTCTTGACGGTCGCAATCGTGTTGGTCCTGGGGGCGTCCGCCTTTTGGGCTGACCGGCAAGGCTACTATGTCTTGCGTGCCAAGAACTATTCCGTGCCGGCCACCAGCATGTTGCCCACCTTGGAAGTGGGGGACCAGTTTTTTGCCTCGGTTGTCTATCCCGGTTTCGGAGAAACCTACGCCCCGGTCCGGGGGGATATTATTGTTTTCAAATCGAAACGAGGGTTAGACCACGTAAAACGACTGATTGGCCTGCCGGGCGAAACCATTCAGATGCGGGATGGGCAGGTGGTCTTGAACGGGGCCCCGTTGCCAGCTATGCGGACTGCGGATTATGTCATGAAAAGTGACGATGGGACTGAGGAAATCTTTGAAAAGGACAGGATCACACTGCCCAACGGCCGGTCGTATGAAGTCCTGAACGTGGCGCCTGACGGTGCACTGGACAATACCCGGGAATATCTGGTGCCCGAAGGCCATTTGTTTGTCCTTGGGGACAATCTGGACCGTTCGCAGGACAGCCGGGTCCTGGGCGCTATCGGGTATATTCCCATCAAGGATGTCACGGGTGTTGCGAGGGATGTTTATTATTCCGGCCCGCAGCGCGAATTCGTCTGGCGTTCGCTTGAGCCGGACATTCCATAGGTTTCCGGCCTCCTCACGCCGGGCGGCATATCCTTGTCGACGCTCTAGTCCGGAAAATTCCAGGGGAAGTCCTGGCGGTAGCGTTTTTCGAGGGCACTCAGGAGGGCGGTTTTGGTCGCGGTGCTGTCCTTGCCGTACTCCTCCAGCTGGATCTGCAAGAAAAACGAAGTTAATTCAAAACCTTGCGCGACATCGCGCCAGGTCAGTTCACTGCCCTGCTGGCGCTGGCCGTCCAGCAGGAAGGAGGGCAGGGGAAGCAGTCGGTCGTGATAGGGAGTGCCCGCCTCCCGGCTGACCGCACGGCCTGATTTCGGTGACACATAGATCAGATCCTCCGTGTGCCCGGTTGCTGCACAGGCGCTGAGATCCAGACCGGATCCGAGGTCCTGAAGCAGTTCCAGCTCAAACCGGATCAGAAGCGCTGCCGCAGCATCCGGTGCTTCCAAATGTTCCAGAACCACCGAAAGCGCCTGAAACAGCCTTGGATAGGGATGGCGTTCGGGCAAGAGCCGCAGCAGAAAGGCAAGATGCTGCAGGCTGGCAAGGCCAAGGGCGCTGGTCATCAGGCCGCCCGCCCTCAGGGTTAGCGGTTCCGGGCGGAAAGACCCCAGATGGTCGGACAGGCGGGCGGACCAGGTCAGGTCCAGTTCGTTGCCGGGCTGCAGAATGGGCCGGTTGCGCCGGGATCGCCCGCCGCGTACAAGCCCCAGGTGCCGGCCATGGTCCAGGGTCAGGGCTTCCAGAATGACATCATTTTCGCCGTGTTTGCGGGTGGACAGTACCACGCCGCGGCTGCTCCATTCCAAAGGCTGCGTCCTGTGTTCGAGCCGTTCCGTGTCTTTACGGTCAAGGGGTCTGCTCCCGCGCCAGATCGTTGATCTGCCACAGGACAGTTGTGGGGCCGGTTACTTGGGAAATTCAAGCCCCATCTCCCGGTAGCGCTCCGGATCATCGGCCCAGTTCTCGCGCACTTTCACAAACAGGAACAGATGCACGGGGGCTTCGATGATCTCCGAGAGTTCCTCCCGGGCCGCTTTCGAAATCGCCTTGATCGTCTGGCCGCCTTTTCCCAGAACGATGCTTTTCTGGCTGTCCCGCTCCACATAGATGGTCTGTTCGATGCGTGCAGAGCCGTCCTTGCGGCTTTGCCACTGTTCGGTCTCCACCGTCGAAATATAAGGCAGTTCCTGATGCAGCCGCTCAAACAGCTTCTCGCGGGTGATTTCTGCCGCCAGAATGCGCAAGGGCAGGTCCGAAGGCTGATCGTCCGGATAGAGCCAGGGACCGTCCGGCACCTTGGCGGCAAAATGGTCCAGAATTGCCTGGGTGCCATCGCCGGTCAGGGCGGAGATCATGAAGGTCTCTTCAAACTCAAGAAACTCATTGGCCCTTTGCGCCAGTTGCAACAGTCTTTCCCGCTTGGCGACATCGGTCTTGTTGAGGATCAGAACCTTGGGGGCGGACTGGCCTTTCAGGCGCTTTAAAATGGATTCGACTTCGTCGTCGATCCCCTTGCGGGCATCGATCAGAAGGGCAATCAGGTCCGCGTCCCGGGCACCGCCCCAGGCGGTGTCCACCATGGCCCGGTCGAGCCGCCGCTTCGGTTTGAATATGCCGGGCGTGTCGATAAAGACGAGTTGGGCCGCGTCATGCATGGCAACCCCACGAATAATCGAGCGGGTGGTCTGAACCTTATGGGTGACGATGGAGACCTTGGTGCCGACCAGTTGGTTGATCAAGGTCGACTTGCCTGCGTTGGGTGCACCAATCAGGGCAATAAACCCGGCTTTCGTATCTGCGGGCATGACAGGCAGCGGCTCGGGCAAAGGCATGTCGAACCGTGGGGCAGGGGCAATGAAGCCGGTGTCTTCGTCTTCCGGCTGCTTGTTGTCGCCGGTCTGATGGTCGTCGCTCAAAGTCGTGTCATTCCTTCCAAACGCCTTCTCGGCGCAAAACAGCCTCGGCTGCATTCTGTTCAGCAATCCGTTTGGAGCCGCCTATGCCTTCACCCGGCTCCAGCCCTTTCACGATAACGGCCACGGTAAAGCTGGGGGCATGGTCCGGTCCATGCCGTCCGGTCACTTCATAGCGCGGCGTTGGCAGGCTCTTGGACTGGGCCCATTCCTGCAATGTTGTCTTGGCGTCCCGCAAGGGGCCGGTCCAGGATAACATGCGCGGCTCCCAAAGGCGCCTGACAAAACGCGCCGCTGCGTCAAAGCCGCCATCAAGATAGATCGCGGCAATCAGCGCTTCGCAAATATCGGCCAGAAGGGCGGTCTTTTTCCGCCCGCCGGTCTGGGCCTCGGCAAGGCCGATCCGCATGGCATCACCGACGCCAAGCTCCTGGGCGATGTCCGCGCAGGTCTCGCGTTTGACCATATGGTTGAACCGCCGGGCCAGTTCTCCTTCATCGGCCTTTGGAAAGTGCTGATGCAGCATGGAGGCCACCGCCAGCCCGAGCACCCGGTCTCCCAGAAATTCGAGCCGCTGATAGCTGCCCGAAACCGTTTCTGACGGCGCAAGCGCACTGGCATGGGTCAGGGCGACCCGGAGCAGCTCCAGATCCTTGAAGTCGTGGTCAAGCGCCGCCTTGAGGCGCGAAATCGCATTTTGCGTCTGCTTTTGTGTCATGCGGCCTGCTTATACCAGAGAGTGCACAAGGCAAAAGCCCGGAACGGGAACAAAGTTCCGTATCCGGGCCTGATAAAATTTCAGAAAGGAAACGCGGTTTGCCGGCTGGGACCTAAAGGAGTGTGCCGATCCGGCTCCAGCGCACGGACCACGGCCAGTACCAGAACTGCCAGCCCGCCTTTCCGTCCTCAACGGAGAAGAACAGAACCTCTGCCCGCCCGATGAAATTTTCCAGCGGAACATAGCCGACATGGGACAGGACCCGGCTGTCCTGGGAATTGTCCCTGTTGTCGCCCATCATGAAATAGTGGCCGGGCGGCACCTTGAATTCCCGGGTGTTGTCAAGCGCACCACGCGGCGTGATATCGAGCGTATCGTAAGACACCCCGTTGGGCAGGGTCTCGCGGTAGCGCGGCACCCGACGGACAAGGCCGGATTCCGACGTTTCGATATAGTCGTCTATCCGTTCTCTCTTCACCGGTTCGCCATTGATGTAAAGAACGCTCTGGCGCACCTGAACCGTGTCGCCGGGCAGGCCGATCACCCGCTTGATATAGTCGATTTTGGTATCGGTTGGCAGCTTGAACACGGCCACATCCCCGCGCTTGGGATCCGTTTCCCAGATCCGGCCGGAAAAGGGAATGAAGCCAAAGGGAAAGGAGTAGCGCGAATAGCCGTAGCTGAACTTGGAGACGAACAGATAGTCGCCAACCAGCAGCGTGTCCTTCATGGACCCTGACGGAATGTTGAACGGCTGAAACAGGAAGGTGCGCACAAGGAGGGCAAGCAGCAGTGCCTGAACAACAACCTTCACGAGTTCATAAAGACCGCCATCCTTGCTCTTTTTGTTTTCCGACACGCTCATAACAATCCTTGAAATATTTTGACTGTGGCTCGGGACGACAGGGTCGCTGCCACGCGCAACTCTTAAAGGGTAACCCAATTGGACGCAATGCGGTGTGCACTGTGCCCGCGAACAGTTTAGTCCGGGCGGGAAGCGGGGGGATCAGGCCAGGTCTCCGGCCAGGCGGAAATCACGACAAAGGCCTGGGCGAGGGGGAAATCGTCCGTGATGGTCAGGTCGATGGCGGGTTTGAACCCGTCTGGCACCATCGTGGCCAGGCGTTCGGCCGCGCCGCCGGTCAGGGCCATGGTCGGTTTGCCCGAAGACAGATTGACAACGCCCATCTCTCGCCAGGCCACGCCCATCCGTATTCCGCTGCCCAGGGCCTTGGAACAGGCTTCCTTGGCCGCGAACCGTTTTGCATAGGAGGCTGCGCGCTGCGCGCGCCGATCCGACTTGGCCTGCTCGATCTCCGTGAATACCCGGTTGGTGAAGCGCGCGCCGAAACGCTCAAGCGTCTTTTCGATGCGCCTTATGTCGATCAGGTCGCTGCCAATGCCAAGGATCATACTGTCAGAAATCCGGTTTCACAAATGGGCCGTCCCCATAGGTGGGGACTTGGCCTGGAAACTCAAGCACCGCCATCGCCTTCAAGAGGCGGGCCCGGAGGGGGAAAGGCGCGTTTGCCCCGTTCGGCCAGGGTTTGCTTGCGCCGGCGCTGGTAAACTTCCACGCTTTTATAGACGATGAAATAAGAGACGGTACCAACCACCAGCCCGATGGGTACGGAGCCCACAAACATGGGCTTGAGCATGGGCCAGAGCGCATCAAAAGAGCGTTCGAACAGGCCCTCCTGAAAGCGCTGATGCACCTGGTGCGGGTCGGCTTCCGGGGCACGGCCGTACAAAATCCACTGTCCCAGCTTGAAGGTCGAGGCCCAGATGAAGGGAAAGGTCAGTGGATTTCCGATCGAGGTTCCAAGCGCGGAGGCGATCAGATTGCCGCGCACGATATAGGCGCAGGCGAAGGCCGTGAGGAAGTGAAATCCGACCAGAGGGGTACAGGAGGCAAAGGCCCCGGCGGCAAAGCCAATGGCGATGGCATGGGGCGTTGCGGTCAGGCGCAGCACCCTTTTGCCGAAATAGCGGGTCGAGCGGGACCAGCTGTTCCGGGGCCAGACGGCAACGCGCAGGCGTTCGATACGCGAGGGTCTGTGTCGGCGTTGGAACAGCATTTAGATCAGTCTCTCCCTCGGGGCATCTCAGATCAGGTCAAGCCACGGCTTCCCGGTTTCACCGCAGGCAGGGCGGCCAGTTCCGGGGGCAGATTGTCCGGCTCATAGGCCGGCACCTTGTATTCCGCCAGCGCGATCACCGGAACGGAGGCATCTGCTTCTCCACCGGACCGGTCAATCAGACAGGCCACTCCCAGAACTTCAGCACCAAGAGCTTTCAACGAGGTTACCGTTTCGCGGCTCGACAGCCCCGTGGTTACGATATCCTCAACAACAATGACCCGGGCGCCTTGCGGCAGGTCGAAACGGCGCAGGCGGAACTCCCCGTCCTCGCGCTCCACCCACATGGCCGGAACCTTCAGGTGCCGGGCGGTTTCATAGCCCGGGATCAGCCCGCCCAGGGCCGGGGAAACGATATAGTCGATCGGACCGAGGCCGGCGGCTTCGATTTTTTCAGCCAGTGCCTTGCACAGTTTTTCAGTCTTGTCCGGATACATGAACACACGGGCTTTCTGGAGGAATACAGGACTGCGCAGCCCGGAGGTCAGAATAAAATGGCCTTCCAGAATCGCCCCGGCTTCGCGGAACAGAGACAACACTTCATCGCGTGTCATGAAACAGGTTTCCTCTCAGTCTTCATTCTTTCGCCTGATCTGCTCTGGCACAGCACATTGAAGACTGGCTGAGCACATAAAAGGCTTTAAACCATTGAGCGCATTCCAAGTCCGGATCTCCAGCCAGTGCGGCCGGACGGTCCTGACCTAGCCATTGACCCGGCTGACGCTTGAGACGTTCGGCTTGGACCGCAGCTGATTGATGATCCGGTTCAAGTGTTTGAGATCCCAGACTTCCAGATCGATGATCATCTGGTGGAAATCCGGGGCCCGCTGGACCATCTTCACGTTGTCGATATTCCCGCTGTTTTCGCCGATGACCTGGGCGATGGTGGCCAGGGATCCGGGCTCGTTCGCGGCCGAAATGTCAAGTCGGGCCGGGAACCGCTCGGGGTTGTTCACGTCAATGTCCCAGCGCACGTCGACCCAGCGCTCCGCATGGTCGTCATAGGCCTTGAGCGACGGTGACTGTATCGGATAGATGGTCAGTCCTTCCGACGGGGTCAAGATGCCGACAATCCGGTCGCCGGGCACAGCGCCGCCATCGGGGGCGAAACTGACTGGAATGTCCCCTGAAAGGCCCCGGATGGCCAGTGCAGGGGCTTGTTCAGAGCCGCCGTCCCCCTCCGGACCACCGGTCTGTGTTCCCGTTGGAGCCTCCATTTGCGCGCCCGTCTGCAACTGTGTCTCCGTCTCCGCCCCCAGCTCACCGGGCGGGATCCGGAATTTAAGCCCGTGCCCCTGTTTCAGGCCGAACCAGCCTTCTTCCAGCGGCGGGCCGGTCATGGCGACCCGTTCGTCCTGATAGTCGGGATGGGCGGATTTTAAGACCGACTGGGCGCTGAGATCGCCCCGGCCGACAGCAGCCAGAAGATCGGCGACGGTGGACTGGTGGTGCTCGCCCAGAACCGCCTCCAGAAGATCTTCCGAATAGACCTTGTCGGCCCGGGCAAAGGCCCGTTTTAGAATATGTTCACCGAGCGCGCCATACTGCTTGCGCACCGATTCCCGGGTGGCCCGGCGGATCGCGGCCCGGGCCTTTCCGGTGACTGCAATCGTTTCCCAGGCCGGGGGCGGGGTCTGGGCCGGAGAGCGGATGATCTCCACCTCGTCCCCGTTATGCAGCTCGGTCACAAGCGGCATGATCTTGCCGTTGATCTTGCACCCCACACAGGTGTTGCCGATGCCGGTGTGAACTGCATAGGCAAAGTCGATGGGGGTCGCCCCGCGGGGCAGAGCGATCAGCCGGCCCTTGGGTGAGAAACAGAACACCTGATCGTGGAAAAGCTCCAGCTTGGTGTTCTCCATGAATTCTTCCGGCGTGTCGCCCTGGGCCAGCAGCTCGGTGGTGCGGCGCAGCCATTCAAACGCCCGGCAGTCTTCTGTGTGGCGCGCAATGTTGCGCCCGCCCAGTTCCCCGTCCTTGTAAAGCGCATGGGCGGCAATGCCGTATTCGGCAACCCGGTCCATCGCGATGGTGCGGATCTGCAATTCAACCCGCTGGCGCGAGGGGCCGACAATGGTCGTGTGGATCGACTTGTAATCGTTCTGCTTCGGGGTGGAAATATAGTCCTTGAACCGGCCCGGAACGGTGGGCCAGGTCGTATGGATGACCCCCAGAACCCGGTAGCAGGCTTCTTCCGTGCCGACCGTGACCCGGAAGCCGTAAAGATCGGACAGTTGCTCAAAGCCGATGGCCTTGCGCTGCATCTTGCGGAAGATCGAATAGGGGCGCTTTTCCCGGCCCTTGACCTCGGCTGCCATGCCGCGCTCGCTCAGGCGCTCGCTCAAGGTGGTCTCGATATCGGCAATCAGATCCCGGTTTTTTTCCCGCAAATCCGCCAGCCGGTCCGTGATGGTCTCATAAGCTTCCGGATTGAGGGTGCGGAAGGAAATATCCTCCAGCTCCTCGCGCATGTCATGCATCCCCATGCGCCCGGCCAGCGGCGCATAGATTTCCATCGTTTCTTCGGCGATCCGTCCGCGTTTGTGCTCCGGCATATGGTGCAGCGTGCGCATGTTGTGCAGCCGGTCGGCCAGCTTGACCAGAAGCACGCGCACATCATCTGCAATGGCAAGCAGAAGCTTGCGGAAATTTTCTGCCTGCTTGGCTTTGCGGGATACAAGATCGAGCCGCTTGATCTTGGTCAGTCCCTCGACCAGCTTTCCGATTTCCTCACCGAACATGTCGTCGATTTCGGCCCGGGTGGCGTCCGTGTCCTCAATCGTGTCATGGAGAAGGGCGACGGCAATGGTCGCATCGTCCAGACGCAGGTCGGTCAGGATCGCGGCAACTTCAAGCGGATGGGAAAAATAGGGATCGCCGGAGGCGCGCATCTGCGAGCCATGCTTTTGCATGGCATAGACATAAGCCTTGTTGAGCAAGGCCTCATCTGCTTCCGGATTGTAACGCGTAACCCGTTCAACGAGTTCGTATTGACGCATCATGGCCGCAACCGACCCAGGCAACCGGCTGAGACTTCAGCAGGGAAAGGAAAGACCGCCTGAAACGCGTTACCGGATTGGCTGCATTTCAGGCGGCTCTTGAACGATGGATCAGACGTCGTCAGTCCGCTCCGGCGGCACAAGCCCTTCCAGGCCGCGCAGCAGGTCTTCTTCCGACATGCGGTCAAATTCCACCGCGCTGTCATCGACGGCATTGACCTGGGTGACCTGATGCTGATTGGCAGACGGCACCACAGGCACGGCTTCGGCCTCGGGCTCGTCCACTTCCACAAATTTCTGCAGAGAGTGGATCAGGTCTTCTTTCATATCTTCCGGGCTGACGGTCTGCTCGGCGATCTCGCGCAGGGCAACGACCGGATTCTTGTCATTGTCGCGGTCGATGGTCAGCGGCGAACCGCTCGAGATCATGCGAGCGCGATGCGCAGCAAGCAGCACCAGCTCAAACCGGTTTTCGACCTTGTCGATGCAGTCCTCGACGGTCACGCGCGCCATTCGACGTCTCCATAGGTTAAATGAACTTGAAAAACCAGCGTATAGTGGCCACACTTGGAAAATGCAAGCCCCAGTCAACTTTGGCAGGTGAGGGGCTTCGGGAGGCCCATCCGGTTTTGTTTGAATTTTATCGATTTTTTTATGAACCCTGCTCGCTTTTGCGTTGCAGCGCTCCAATAATATAGTGTAGGGCAATATTTGGGGCCTATAAGAATCAACAGGTCGGTGGGAAAAAGAAAACAATAAGCTGAGAGTAGCGGCTGCGTTGCTGGTCCCCTCAGTAAAATGTGTTGTTTGAATGGTGGAGAAAACCGGTTTGGCTGCGGGATCCAGCCACTTCGTTGCTTTTCATGAACAACGCATTTAACTCGGAAAGGTTTCACATCATATGTTTGACGCTCGAGAAAAAGTTGCTTTGTTTATTGACGGAGCCAACTTGTATTCGACAGCTAAGGCAATTGGATTCGACATCGACTACAAGCGGTTGCTGAAAGAATTCCAAGGGCAAGCATATCTGCTTCGCGCGTATTACTATACTGCGTTGATCGAAGATCAGGAATATTCGTCCATCCGCCCGCTCATCGATTGGTTGGACTATAACGGTTACAAGGTGATCACCAAGCCGGTCAAAGAATTTGTGGACAGTGCAGGGCGGCGGAAAGTCAAAGGCAACATGGATATCGAACTTGCTGTCGATGCCATGGAGCTTGTGGAATCTGTCGATCATATCGTTCTGTTTTCCGGCGACGGCGATTTCAGGTCTCTGGTTGAGGCTCTGCAGCGCAAGGGGCGCAAGGTCAGTGTTGTGTCGACACTGAAAACCCAGCCGCCGATGATTGCCGACGATCTGCGCCGCCAGGCCGACCACTTCATAGATCTGGCCAGCCTGGCCAACAAGATCGGCCGCGATCCGTCCGAGCGCCCTGTGCGCCCGCAATTGTCGTCCCATGATGATGAGGACGATGAGGATGACGATTACTAAGACAGGGTGATGCCGGTTTTTGACGCACATGACGTACCGGTCGATCCGCCTCTGGATTGCCCGGAATGTCCCCGGCTCGTCGCATTCCGCGAAGAGCTGAAGCTTGCCCATCCAGACTGGCACAACGCCCCGGTTGCCTCCTTTACGTCCATCAAGCCACAGCTACTCGTGATCGGGCTGGCCCCGGGCATGAAGGGGGCCAATTGCACCGGCCGCCCGTTCACGGGCGACTATGCAGGCGACCTCCTTTACAAGACGCTCCTGGATTACGGCTTTGCCGAAGGGGTTTATCTGGCCCGGCCAGATGACGGCCTCAAGCTGCGCAACGCCATGATCACCAATGCGGTGCGCTGCCTGCCGCCGCAGAACAAGCCGACGGGCCCTGAAATCAAGACCTGCCGGCCCTATCTTCTGTCCACGCTCGCCGCCAATCCTTCCATTCGGGCCGTTCTGGCGCTGGGGCGGATTGCCCATGAGACGTTCTTGTCGGCATTGGAGCTGCGCCGTGCACAATTTCCCTTCGCCCATGGAGCCCATCATCCCTTGCCGGGATATGAGCTGGCCCTTTTCGACAGCTATCACTGCTCCCGCTACAACACCAATACGGGCCGCCTGACGGAAGAGATGTTCCGCTCGGTCTTTGACAAGATCAGCGCTTATCTACCGGAATAGAGGGACGCAAGGAAGGGTTTGACTGGACCTGCGCAGAGGTGTGCCGGGTCCGGCTGCCGTTAGAGCCTCGTGCGACAAGTCTGCGCCATTTGACCGGATTTGCTTTGTCTGCTGAGGAGGCGGATCGCGCGCCTTGGTGTTTCCCACCACAAGTGCGATCCAACGATGTCAGCGGGCAAAGCAGACCGGCCCCTCGGGTGATGGAAAGCAGCCCATCGGCAGCGTTGCGTCGCTTGCCCGATACACCGCATCGCGCTGCGCGAAGCGCCTTGCCGAAGGATCTGCTGTCCAGCATCAAATGGTGCAGACTTATCGCACGATGCTCTAGCCTGGCTCCGCCGCGGAGCTGTCCGCTTCCACCACCGTCCAGCCATTCGGTCCCAGATGTTCCTGGGGTTTGAAGCGGGCCTTGTAGGACATTTTGGCCGACCCCTCGACCCAATAGCCGAGATAGACGTAAGGAAGGCGCATTTTGCGGGCACGCTCAATGTGATCCAGGATCATGTAGGTGCCGAGCGCGGTGTCTGAAAAGCCGGGATTGTAGAAGGAATAGACCATGGAAAGGCCGTCGCTGAGCTGATCGCTCAAGGCAACACCCAGCAGCGGGCCGTGCCCGGCTCCGGTCACGAAACTGTCCGGCCCCCGGCGGCGGTATTCGATCACCAGAGTCTCCACATGGGTGTCCTCGACCATCATGGCATAGTCAAGAACGCTCATTTCCGTCATGCCGCCATCTTCGTGGCGGGCCTGAAGATAGTCCCGGAAAAGGTCATATTGCTCGGCGGAGGGGCTTGCCGGAAGGCGGGCCCCAACCAGATCCGCCCCGGCTTTCCAGACCCGCTTGAAGGATTTGCTCCATTTGAAATCATTCACACGCACCCTTACGGAGATGCAGGCCTGACAGTTTTCGCAGGCCGGGCGGTAGGCAATGTTCTGGCTGCGGCGGAACCCGCCCTGGGTCAGAACCTCATTCAGCGCCAGAGCGCCATGGCCGACCAGATGCGTGAACACCTTGCGCTCGTGCTTGCCCTCCAGATAAGGGCAGGGCGCAGGGGCCGTCAGATAGAATTGCGGATGATCTGTGGGATGCCGTGTCACCTTTTTGTCCCGCGAAACCTCAAGCGTCTGGAGGTGTGAAGTCTGGTTCAGTCTACATCCCATAATACCATGGCGCGACCAAAGAGAAGGTCAACCACAAAATAAGGGCCAGGGGAGCGCCTGCCTGCAGGAAGTCGACAAACCGGTAATGGCCGGGGCCCATAACAATCAGGTTGGTCTGATAGCCGACCGGGGTTGCAAAGGATGTGTTGGCGGCGATGATCAGGCAGACCACAAAGGCCTCTGGAGGCTGGCCGATCTGATCCGCCAGCTTCAGCGCTATCGGCGTGAAGAGAACGGCGGCCGCGTTGTTGGAAAGGAAGTTGGTCAGCACCATGACAATGAAGAAAAGGGCGGACAAGACCATGGCAGGAGAGGCCCCTTGCAGCAGCTCGACCAGGCCTCCGGCAATGGCCGTGGCGCCTCCGGTGGATTCCAGCGCGACGGCCCCGGCGAGCGAGGCGCCAACCAGCATGAAGATGCGGCTGTCGATGGCACGCATGGCTTGGCGGATGTTGAGGCAGCCCGACGCAATCATCGCAAAGGTACCGGCGATGGCGGTTGAGACAATCGGAACAAAGCCCGAGGCAGCCAGCACCACGACGCAGGCAAAGATCGCCAGAGCCCGCGGCGCATAGCGGCGCCGGGGCACTTCGGCCGTTGACCAATCCAGCAGCAGAACATCCCGGTTGCCGCGCAGACGGGCAATCTCGTCTTCATTGCCGGCCACCAGAAGCACATCACCTGCTTCCAGGCGGATATCGTTCATGGCCATGCGCGGCATGCGGCTGCGTCTTTGGATGCCCATGACCAGACAGCCCGTATCGGCATAAAAGCCGGACTGGGGCAAGGTGCGGCCCATGAGCCGGGAGGCCGGGGCTACGACCACTTCCGCCAGGCTGATAGAGCCGGGCTGGGCCGCCTGCTGATCCCGGCCGATGCCGTTTGTGTCCGTATCGGCTTCCATCAGGGGCTGGCGGCGGGCGAGGGCATTGGCAAGGGCTGTGCGGGTGGCCGCAACAATCACCGTGTCGCCGGGGGACAGGACCACATTCTCAAAAGGTGGCAGGATCGGCTTCTGGCCGCGCTGCACCAGCCGGACGGTCATGTCCTTGAGCTGAGGGAACATGCCGGAGACCGATTCCACCCCGACAAGCGGATGGCCATAGGTGATTTCGATCTGGGCGATAAACTGCTTGCCGGAGGTTGCCTGAAACTCTTCCGCCATGGTCTGGCGTGTCTTCATCAGCCGGGGCATTAAAAAAAGCACATAGACCGCCCCGGTTCCGGCCACGATCAGGCCAATTGGGGTAAAGCTGAAGAAGGAGAGTTTCACATCGGAATTCTGGGCGGCGTAGTTGGCAACCAGCAGATTGGTTGACGAGCCGATCAACGTGGTCATGCCACCGAGGATCGCGATGAAGGAGAGCGGCATCAGAACCCTGGCCGGGGATTGGCCGACTGTCGCCGCAACAGCGGTCAGGATCGGCAGGAACATCACCACGACCGGTGTGTTGTTCAAAAAGGCGCTCAGAACGGCGACGGCCGCCAGGATCGGAATGGCGGCGTAATGCGAGCGCCCCCGTGTCATGCGCACAATGGTTTTGGCAGGAGCTTCCAGCGCATCGGTCTGGAACAGACCCTGGCCGATAATGAGCAGACAGATCACGGTCACCAGCGCCGGATTGGCAAATCCCATCAGGAAATCAGCCGTTGTGACCGCCTTGCCTGTGGCGGTTTCGACCGGAAAGACTGAAAAGATCAGAATGAACGCTGTCACGGACGCAAGAGCGACTGTTTCGATCGGGTAGCGCTCCAGAGCGTAGAGGATGACGGTGGACGCAAGCACCAGAAAGGTCAGCGCCATCGCAATATCAACGGAATGCATTCACCTGTCCAAAGCCTCATGTGGCGACTTGCCGAACCGGCACTTTAGATCAGGCGGCCAGTGCATTGAAAGAGCTTATACCTCTCAAGGCCCTGGAAAGGCGAAGATTGCAGTTGAAAGACGGCAGTCATGGGCTCACACGCCTGCCGGACGGCCCGGCAAACAGGGGATGGGCTTGATCAGGCCTCTGCCTGCAGGTCCTTGAACAGCGCCCGGAACACTTTTCGGGCCCTGCCGGGATGGCGCACCTTGCGGGCAGCCTTCAGGTTGGGCCAGTCGGTGCCGACGGCGATCAGCCCAACCATGCCCCATTCATAATGTGGCAGGCAGATATGCCCATAAAGACCCGGCTCGGTGAAAGTGACTGTGAGCGCCTCGTTCAGCGCCCCGTTCCAGGGCTCGGCCCCGTCCGGGATCATGCCCCGTTTGGAGGCCGAGTTGTGGCCTTCGTCGGTTGGAACAAAGGTCACGCTGTCGCCTGGCTGAATGCGCAGGATTGCCGGTTCGAACACATTGGGTGTGTCCGGATCGCCGCACCCGGCATTGAGCATCAAGAGGCTGTGGGCGCGGCCCTCAGCCCCCTTGACCGGTGCCGGGGCAGGGCAGGCCAGGGCGGAGCTGGCGCCTGCCATGGCAGTCATGCACAGAACGAAGTCACGACGGGTAAGCATGGACAATCAGTTCTTCTCTTGGGCCTGTGGAGGTTTCAATGGCCACTCCATAGGTCTGTGAAATGGCTTCGGCTTTCAATACATCGGCCGGGGTGCCCTGGGACAGAATGCGGCCATTGCCCATCAGGATCAGGTGATCGGCAAAGCGGGCGGCCAGATTGAGGTCGTGCAGAGCGACAATGCCGATAGCCCCGCGCCGGGCGATGGCCGCCTTGATCTGGGCGAGAACATCCATCTGGTGGCGCAGGTCGAGCGCCGAGGTGGGTTCATCGAACAGGTAGACATCCGATTTGCGGATCAATGCCTGGGCAACGGAGACCATCTGGGATTGCCCGCCGGACAGCTCGCTCACATAGGCGTCCGACAGATGTCCGATCCCGGCCTCGTGCAGTGCGGCGGCAACAGTTTGCATGTCCGTTTCGGAGACCCGCCAGCCTTTCAGCTGCTTGTGGGCCATCATGACCACGTCAAAAACGGTCAGGGCCGCATTGGCCGTGAAAAACTGCGGCATGAAGCAGACCCGTTGCAGCCGGGTGCGCACCGGCAGGCGGTCCAGATCCTCCCCGTCCAGATAGACCTTGCCCGAGGCAGGCTTCAACAGCCCGGAGATCAGCCGGAACAAGGTGGACTTTCCCGCCGCATTGGGTCCGATCAGGGCGGTGAGCTGGCCCGGGGTGACAGGGGCGAAACTGATCCCGTCAAAGACCGTTCGCGCGCCATATGAAAAGCGCAGACCCTCAGCTGACAGAGCGCTCATTGCCAGTGCCTCTTGCGCTGACCCAGGATAAGCAGAAGGAAAAACGGGATACCGATCAGCGACGTGATCATGCCAATCGGATAGACAATGCCCGGCGTGATCGCCTTGGAGGCGATGGAGGTGCCGGACAGGATCAGCGCGCCGCACAGGGCCGACAGGGGCAGAAAGCCACGCTGGTCCTCGCCAACCACCATGCGGGCAATATGCGGACCGACCAGACCGACAAAGGCGATTGCCCCGACAAAGGACACGGCCACGGCCGCAAGCAGGGATACCCCTGCCAGCACCGTGATCCGTAGCAGGCCCACATTGACCCCGAGCGCAGCGGCTTTTTCTTCCCCCATGCGCAGGGCTGTGAGGGCCCAGGACCGGCTCATGAACCAGGGCAGGACCAGAATGAGGATCAGGAAACAGACCCCGACCTTGGGCCAGGTGGCCCGGGCGAGGGAACCCAGCTGCCAGAAGATCAGCTGGGCCAGCTGAAACTCTGAGGCGCCATATTGCAGGAAGGCCAGAAGCGCATTGAAAGTGAACAGCATGGCTATGCCCACCAGGATCATGGCTTCCGGGGTCGCGCCGCGCAGGCGGGTGAACAGGTAGAGCGCGCAGGAGGTGAGCATGGCAAAGACGAAGGCGTTGCCCGACACGAACAGGCCACCGGCACCGGGAATTACGGACCAGCCCAGAACAATGGCAAGGGCTGCACCGAAACTGGCGGCAGAGCTGAGGCCCAGGGTGAAGGGATCGGCCAGCGGATTGTTCAAGATGGTCTGCATTTCCGCCCCGGCCACGCCCAGCATTGCGCCGACAAAAAGCGCAAGCAGCGCCACGGGCAGCCGCACCTGCCAGATGATGACCGTTTCCTTCGGAGTTGCAATGGACGGATCCAGGATCACATGCAGGGTCCGGAAATAACTGAGATTGGCAGGCCCGGTGGTGATGTCGAAAATCACCAGGGCGGCCAGCGCCAGACAGGCCAGGGCGACCAGCGCGAGGCGGCGCCCGGACCGTTTCTGATAGGCCTTCACCAGGGATTGGGGCTCACTGGCCAGCAAATGTTCGCTCATTTTGAAAGAAGTCTCCAAGCGGCCCGCGGGCAGGGCCCGCGAGCCGGCCGCCTCATTGAGGAGCGGATGCCGACATCCAGAATGTGCCGGAGGGTTTGAAGGGCAGGAACCGCTCATGCAGTTCTTCGAAGGTGGCCCAAGGATCCAGATCCTCGAAATCGTCCGGGTGGAACCACTTTGCCAGCTGCTGGATGGCAACAAAATGGTAGGGCGAGTTGTAGAACTGGTGGAAGATGACGTGATAGTTGCCGTCCTTGACGGCATCCAGATCGGCAAAGCCACCGCGGGCGGCCAGCGTTTCCAGGCGTTTGGTGTTGGCCGCGTCATCGGCTTCGTAGCCCAGAAGAACCGAGGTCACTTCGGGCTTGGATTCGGCCCAGTTGGCGCCGGTGGCCACAAAATGTTTCGGATCGGCGTCAATGATCCCTTCCAGGTTCAAGGTCACCGAATAGGCATTGGCCAGGGTGGAGGCATAGTTCAGGCCGCCAGCCAGCTCGACAAAACGGCCATAATTATAGGGCCCGAAGGACCAGCAGCAGAAGTCGGTCTGCCAGCCGGCAGCGTTTTCAACCACCACCAGCGGGCGGTCCTCAGCCGGAATCGAATCAACAATATTGGTGACCTTGCGCATCTGCGCAATGTAGAAATCGATGAATTCAGAGGCCTTCTTTTCTTCCCCCAGCAGGCGTCCGAGAATCAGCAGCGAGGGCACGGCGTTTTCGGTTGCGTTGCGGCGGAAGTCGATAAAGGCGACCTGAACGCCCGCAGTGCCGAGTTTGTCAATCAGGCCGGTTTCTTCGGCCTTGAACAGGCTGCCGGCCTCCAGGAGCACGAGATCCGCATCGGCTTCCAGAACGGCTTCGATGCTGAAGTCGCCAGCATAAGGGTTGCCGAAATTGATCTGCCGGTCGACGTCTTCCGGAAAGACCTCCCGGAACTTCCTGTAGCCGTCCGGGTCGTAGAGGATCAGATCATTGTTCCAGCCGACGATTTTTTCGAATGGATTTCCCTCGGTGACAGCCGAGATGCCGTACATCATGCGGCCTTCGCCAAGGATGATGCGCTCAGGCTTGTCCGCGAGGGTGACTTCGCGGCCCGCAATATCCGTAAAGGTCAGGGCTTCTGCCGAAGCGGATGTGGAGTGTGCAGCCAATAGGGCACCGGCCACGAATGCGCATGTCACTGCGCCAACGCGTTTGAAAAGGGACATTTGATGTTCCTGTTGGTTTGTTAGCGGCGCAGCGTTAGCAAAGCTGAACCGTAAAGTCGACTCTAATATTCATGTTTTGAGGTTGAGCACAGGCTATTTTCAAAAAATGGAGCTTGAGACTCAGAAATTTGATCGTTTGAGAGGCTTTGAGGCCATTGTCGCCTGGAAGTCGCGGATGGTCTGGGGCACATACGAACACGGGCAGGCGCTTGAATCCGTCCAGACTTTTGCGCAAGTCTGAGGCTCTTTTAATGTGTCGGGACCCTGACCTGTGCCTGCTGCTGCGCCCAAACCGCTCTCAACCCTGCGTTCTGTTGCAGTGTTTGCGGTGTTTGTGATCAGTGTTCTCGGGGTGGGCATTGCCATTGGGCTGATGGTCACACCTGGCAGCTGGTATCAAAGGCTGCATAAACCGGTCTTTATCGTGCCGGACTGGATCTTCGGGCCGGTCTGGGCGGTGCTTTACATCTTTATCGCCATTGCAGGCTGGCGCACAGCGATGCGGGCGCCGCGCTCCCTGGGGATGGCGCTTTGGGGCGCTCAGATGGGGCTGAACTGGGCCTGGTCACCGGTTTTTTTCGGGCTGCATCTGATGTGGGCCGGTTTTGGGGTGATTATGGCCCTTTTGGGAGTGGTTGTGCTGTTTATCCGCACGGCATAGCGGGCAGACAGGGTCTCCGCTCTGTTGTTCTGCCCCTATGCGCTCTGGGTCGGCTTTGCCGCTCTATTGAATGTCTCGCTCGGCTGGCTCAACTGACGCAGGTCTTGCACGCGCCCTGATCAGGCGGGGCTTTGCACAAAGCTGCGGTGATACTCCGAGTTGATCACCACCACGCCGAGAATGATGTCGTGGAGCAGACGTTTGCGGTCAGAAAACAGGGAAACCAGCAGCACAAGAGGTGTCAGCAGCGAGACGGAAAACCAGAACAAAAGGGCATGGACGGCTGCCAGCAACGGATATGGCTTGGACCCATACCACAGGCGCATTTCAAGACCCATGGCGCGCATTCCAAAGGTTGAGGCCTGCGGTCCGCCCAAGGTGAAGGCGACATAAAGCAGGGCGACCGATGCGGGCAGAATAGCATAGAGCAGGAAGCCGAGTCCTAGGGTGAAAATTCCGAGAAAGAACACCAGAATGGCTGCGCCGCAGATCAGCATCGCAATGACAATCGCGTCAATGAAAAAGGCAAAGATCCGACGGCTGCGTACGCCCGAAAACAGGTCCGGATGCTGACCCGGATCAAAAACATCCTGGCGCGGCTGGTCGGCTGTGGCGGCAGTCATCAAATAGCTCCTTGTACATGTCTGAACCATCATGTGGGGGTTTATGCTCAAAAAGGCAAATTTCCCAAAATACAGAGACAGTGTGTCTACAAGTTGCCTTAAAGACGGACTAGGGATGGATTTATAGAATTTGGTGTCCGGGCGTCATTCGGACATAGAAAGTCAGGAAAAAACTGCGGAACAATGCTAGGCATGGGGCAAAGCTTTTGACTAAGTCTTCCACAATCCGGTTTGCGTCTGAAAATTCTCGAAGGAAATAGCCCTCTTCAGTGTTGAGAAAGCTTGAAAACGATTTAGATTTTCTGATCTTTTACGCCTTGAAGAAGCTCACTTCCTCTGCGGCTTGAAGGCATAATTTATGGGGCCGGGCTCTAAGCCCCGGAAATTGGTGAAGAGACCTTTCAAGGCGGCACGTAAGGAACCGCTTGACGGTGCAATTGCCGATCTCAGAACGGAAGGCTATCCAAGATAGAGTTTCGAAAATGATTCAATTTTAAATTGAAAAATTTTAAATTGGTTGAAAAAAGTTTGTTTCATTGGTGAGTTTTTTAAAAAAAACCTAAAAGAACTTGAGATTAAAATAATATTAAGTTAATGTGGTGAATGTATTTATTTTTGTGGCTGAGAGGTGTTTATTATGGGTTTCATGAAATACGTTGCAGTGCTTGTTTTTTGTTTATTGCCGGCTCTTGGAAATGCGGCAACACTTACGGTGACGTCAAATGCCGGTGCCGGTTTGTCTGGACTCATGACCTGGAATCCGCTGAATTTTTCCTTTTCGGCCGAAGATGGAGACTTCAGGAAAAGCGCCACATCTTCAACGTCTACGATTACGGCCCTTGCGGTCAATGCCAACCGGACTGCGCGTCTGTCCCAGCCGGTAACGGTGACCGTGAGTGATGGCACGGAAACACTGTCCCAGTCCGCAACCTTGTCCGGACTTTACCGGTCGAAAATCAACTCTCTCGGCGGGGCGGGCTGTTTTTGCTATTCCGCACAATTGCGCCTCATGTCCGACCTGATCTTTGAGTTCGCTTCCGGGGCTCAGCTGATCCTGAATGCCGGAAATCTCGCAACGGCCCGGGGGTTTAGTCCATACTATTCAGGAACTCCGACGAGCGCGGACTCGGACACGGAGGCGTTGAAACTGACCTACAGCTTCACTGCGCCGGCCATTGTGCCGCTGCCTGCCGGATTGCCGCTGCTGGCGACAGGCCTCGGCCTGTTGGTCTGGAGGGGGCGCAAGGGCAGGAAAGCCTGAATTTTCTGTCTGCCGCAGGCAGGGCTTTTGACGCGGGCGGCCAACATCTCAAATGGCCCGCTGCCTGCGGGCCGCCAGAGCTGATTTTCCGGCACAGGATCGCTGTAAGCAAATCGCGTTTCATCTGATTTGTGATTCGCAGCCTGAGATCACAGATGTCAGCGCAAGAGACAAAACGAGTTTGAAACCGGATGAACGCGGCATGCTCTTGGCGATCAGTCCATGCGTTCACCGATTTCCAGATACCGCACCACATAGTCGCGCGCGCGGAGGGCTGCTACGATCCGCTCGCCATGGTCCCGGTCGAAAGCCTCAAAAGACACGTCCAGCGTGGCACCCTTGGCGGGAACATTCAAAAATAGCCGGTGATGTTCCACATCGACGACGTTGCCCTGAAGATCGCCGATCACGGTTGCGATTTCTCCCAAAGTGCCCGGCCGGTCCGGCGTGTCGATCCGGATGGAGACAAGCTTGCCATCCCGGGCGAGCTCGCGCACCACGATCTTGGACAGAAGCCTTGGGTCGATATTCCCGCCGCACAGGACCAGACCGACCTTCTTGCCTGAAAAACGCTTCCGGTCGGAAAGCAGCGCGGCAAGGGCCGCAGCCCCGGCCCCTTCGGCAATCGTGCGCTGCAAGGTCAGATAGGCATTGATCGACTGTTCGATGCTGGTCTCTGAGACCAGAACCACATCATCAACCAGGGTCTTGACGATCCGGGTGGTCAGCGTGCCGATGTCGCGCACGGCGATGCCCTCGGCGATGGTGGCGCCTTCGCAGCGCACCTCCTTGCCGTAAAAGGCGCCCCACATGCCCGGATAAAGGGTGGTTTCCACACCGATAATGTCCAGGGACGGTTTCAGTGCCTTGGCAGCGGTTGCCATGCCGGCAATCAGTCCTCCGCCGCCAATGGGAACGACCATCATGTCGAGATCCGGCCGGGCTGCCAGCATTTCAAGGGCGATCGTGCCCTGGCCCTGGATTACATGGGCATCGTCATAGGGATGCACCCAAACCAGATTGTTGTCTTGTGCCAGCCGGTCCGCTTCTGCCTTGGCTTCGGCAAGCGTGTTGCCGGCCAGAACCACCTGCGCGCCATAGCCACGCGTTGCCGATATCTTCACGAAGGGTGTCAGGACCGGCATGACGATGGTGGCCGGAATGCCGAGGCGGCCTGCGTGGTAGGCGACCCCTTGCGCATGGTTGCCTGCGGAGACCGCGATGACGCCCCGCGCCTTTTCTTCCGGCCTCAGGCTGGAGAGCTTAACCAGGGCGCCGCGTTCCTTGAAGGCGCCGGTGACCTGCATATTTTCGTATTTGACAAACACCTCTGCCCCGGTGAGCTGGGACAGTCTGGGAGCTTCCAGAAACGGGGTTTCCAGAACGGCGTCCCGGATAAGGTCGGCCGCAGCCTGAATGTCTTCCAGGCAGACCGGGAGGCTGTGGTCTTTTTCTGCTGTGGCACTCATTTGCTGGCGGCCAGACTTTCGGCCACTTTCGGTGCGAAATAGGTCAAGATGCCGTCGGCACCGGCCCGTTTGAAGGCCAAAAGGCTTTCCAGCATGGCCCGCTCGCCATCGAGCCAGCCATTGCCGCTTGCCGCCATGATCATCACGTATTCTCCTGACACCTGATAGGCATATGTTGGGACCTGGAACTGGTCCTTGATCCGCCTGACAATGTCGAGATAGGGCATTCCGGGCTTGACCATGACCATGTCCGCCCCTTCCGCGATGTCCAGGCCGGCTTCACGGAGGGCTTCATCTGTATTGGCTGGGTCCATCTGATAGGTGCGCTTGTCGCCTATCAAGGTGCCTGAGGTGCCGACCGCATCGCGGAAGGGGCCATAGAAGGCCGAGGCATATTTGGCTGCATACGACATGACTTGTGTCTCGCGGAAGCCGGCCTTGTCAAGGGATTGCCGGATGGCAATGATCCGGCCGTCCATCATGTCGGACGGGGCAATCACGTCGGACCCGGCCTCAGCCTGGACCAGGGCCTGGCGGCACAGCTGGTCGACGGTCTCGTCATTGAGGATCGTTTCCCCGGCCATCAGCCCGTCATGGCCGTGGCTTGTATAGGGGTCCAGCGCCACATCGGTCATCAGCCCCACGTCCAGTCCTTCGGCCTTGATCGCTCTCAGGGCGCGGCAGGTGAGGTTTTCGTCATTCAAGGCTTCCGAACCGGTGGCGTCCCGAAGGTCCGGGTCCGTATAGGGAAAGAGAGCAAGAGCGGGTATGCCCAGCCGGACCGCCCGTTCCGCCTCGCGTACTGCTTCATCCACGGAGAGGCGCTCTACGCCGGGCATGGAGGTGACCGGCTGGCGCACATTCTCCCCGTCCACCAGAAAGATCGGCCAGATCAGGTCATCCACGGTGAGCGTGTTTTCCCGGACCAGCCGCCGGGACCAGTCGGTGCGCCGGTTCCGGCGCAATCGGACGCCCGACAAAAGCGTGTCCATATGGTCGGAAGTGATCGGCGGGAGCGGGGCTTTGGACGGCATGGAGAATTCGAACTCGGCAATGGCGGTGGAAAGACGCCTGTTTAACAACAGCGGAGCGCCAATCTATCACGCAGATCGGCGCAATCCAACTTGTGTCAAGATAGCTGAAAAGTATAAGGAAAAAGAGTTTGTTTGACGTTTGCGTCAAATGTGCTTTAGTGCAGCCCGAACGCTCAAAGAGGCTTCAGGGCCGGAATCGGATGCTCCGGCACGAACGGGAGGACACTTGTGGATTTTACACCCAATGAGGACCAGCGCGCCTTTCAGGACATGGCCGCGAATTTCGCCCGGGACGCTCTTATGCCCCATGCCAAACAATGGGACGAGGAAAGCCACTTTCCGGTCCCGACCCTGAAACAGGCCGCAGAGCTTGGCTTTGGTGGCATTTATGTGCGCGAGGACGTGGGCGGGTCCGCTTTGACCCGGCTGGATGCGGCGCTGATCTTTGAGGAATTGTCCAAGGGCTGCACCTCCACGGCGGCCTATCTGTCGATCCACAACATGGTCGCCTGGATCATTGACACATTCGCGTCTGAAGAGCTGCGCCAGAGATATCTGAGTCGGCTGTGCGCCATGGAGTGTCTGACCAGCTATTGCCTGACCGAACCGGGATCGGGTTCCGATGCGGCCAGCCTGCGCACCAGCGCCCGCGCAGAGGGGGATCACTATGTGCTCAACGGATCCAAGGCCTTCATTTCCGGCGGCGGTGTCAGCGATCTTTATGCGGTGATGGTGCGCACGGGCGGCGAGGGCCCCTCCGGGGTCTCCTGCCTTCTGGTTGAAAAAGGCACGCCGGGGCTCAGTTTCGGCGCGAACGAGGTCAAGCTTGGCTGGAAAAGCCAGCCGACGGCCCAGGTCAATTTCCAGGATTGCAGGGTGCCCAAGGCCAATCTTGTCGGAAAAGAAGGCCAGGGCTTCAAGATCGCCATGGCCGCGCTGGATGGCGGCCGCCTGAACATCGGCGCCTGTTCGCTCGGGGGCGCGCAAGCCTGTCTGGAGCACGCGCTGTCCTATGTGAAAGACCGCAAGCAGTTCGGCAAACCGATCGCCGAATTCCAGGCCTTGCAATTCCGCCTCGCGGACATGGCCACGGAGCTGGAGGCAGCCCGTCTGCTGCTGCACAAGGCCGCCAGCGCCGTGGACGGCAAGACGGCGGAAGCCACCAAACTTGCGGCCATGGCCAAGCGTCTGGCCACCGATACCGGGTTCAAGGTGGTCAACGAGGCCTTGCAGCTTCATGGCGGCTACGGATACTTGCGGGACTATCCGATCGAGCGGTTTTTCCGCGACGTGCGCGTTCATCAGATCCTGGAAGGCACCAACGAGATCATGCGGTTGATCATTGCCCGCCATCTGTTGAAAGATTGATGGACCGACGCTCCGCTTCCCTTTGAAAAGACTCCTATTTGTCAGGCTAGAGTATGAACGAAGACATCCTATTTGAGCTGCGCGGCAAGGCCGGGTTCATCACCTTGAACAGGCCCCGCGCCCTGAACGCGCTCAGCCATGGGCAGGTCACAGCCTTGTCGGAGCAGCTGAAGCGCTGGGCACAGGACCCGAAGGTGGCTCATGTGGTGATCCGCGGGGCCGGGGAAAAAGCCTTTTGTGCAGGTGGTGACATCCGCAGTGTCTATGACGCCAAGATGGCCGGGGGCGGGGAGGAGCTCAGCGCGTTCTTCCGGGACGAGTACCTGTTGAACGCGCTCATCAAAACCTTCCCCAAACCTTATATTGCGCTGATCGACGGCATTGTCATGGGCGGCGGTGTCGGGGTTTCGGTGCATGGCAGCCACCGGATCGGCACGGAAAAAACACTGTTTTCCATGCCCGAGACTGCCATCGGGTTCTTTCCGGATGTGGGCGGCACTTATTTTCTGCCGCGCCTGCCGGCCAAAGCAGGTGTCTATTGCGCCTTGAGCGCCGGGCGGCTGAAACAGGCCGATGCGTTGTGGGCGGGGGTTCTGACCCATGCGGTCTCTTCAGACAGTCTGCCGGAGCTGCAAAAGGTGCTGGAGACGGCTGACGATATTGATGCGGCCCTGGCGCCGTTTGAAACCGCGCCCGAAGGCGGCGAGCTGAAGCCGAATGAGGACCTGATCGAAGCGGCTTTTTCGGCTGAAAGCGTGGACGGCATCCTGGCGCGGCTGGACGGATCCGCAGACCCGTTTGCGCACAAGGCGGCCGAAGCGATCCGCTCAAAATCGCCCACCAGCGTCCTGATTGCATTTGAGCAGATGCAGCGCGGAGCGCAGATGACTTTTGAAGACTGCATGCGGCTGGAATACCGGATCGTGTCGCGCATCTTGAAGGGCACGGAGTTTTACGAAGGCATCCGTGCCGTGCTGGTCGACAAGGATCATGCGCCAAAATGGTCGCCTAATGACATGGGACAAGTGGACAGAGCGGATCTGGCGTCGTATTTCGAGGAACCGTCTGACGGAGACCTGCCCCTTTGACCCGAACCCGGACCGGCCATGATCACCAGTTTTCAGGACCTTCTTGACGCCCGCCCGCCCTGGAACTCGATCCTGGTCTGGTATCTGCGGGTCATCGCCGTCATCTTGATCGGGGGCGGGGTCATCTACTGGGCCCGCATTGTCGGCATTGTGGAATGGCGCGGGCATTTCTTCTGGGAAATGCCGATTGCCCTTCAGGTGGCCATCGTTTTTTTTGCCGTTCTGGATCTGGTGGCGGCCACCGGTCTGTGGCTCGCCGTGTCCTGGGGCACGGTCATGTGGATCTTCCGCTGCTTTTGCCAGATCGTGATGCACACGGCCTTTTCCGATCTCTATGGCCGCCGGCCTTACGAGATCGCCTTTCTGCTGGGCACCATCGCGGTCTATGCGGGGCTTGCCTATCTGACGCACCGGGAAACCCGGGCTGCCTAAAGGCCTGTCAGGCGGCAGCGTCTGACGGGCCGGACTGCCTGAGGGGGCTGTTCTGGCCTGGTGGGTCGAGCGCGCTGTGATCAGCGAGGACCTGAAAAACCCCTTCAACGGAATCGGGCAACCGATTCAAAGGACTCATAAAATCATTCGGGAGAACACAAATGGCGAGCACGATCGGCTTTATCGGTCTTGGAAATATGGGCGGGCCGATGGCCGCCAATCTGGTCAAGGCCGGGCACCGTGTGCTGGGATTTGATCTGTCGGAGGCAGCCCTGGAGGCCCACGCGGCCGCTGGCGGTGAAACGGCTGCTAGCATCGCAGAGATGGCAGAGCAGGCTGACGTGGTGGTGACCATGCTGCCGGCGGGCAAACATGTGCGCCAGATCTATCAGGGCGATGGCGGCATTCTGGCCAGTGCAAGGCCCGGCACGGTTCTGATCGATTCCTCCACCATTGACGTTGAGAGCGCGCGTGTGGTGGCCGCTGCGGCCGAAGACAAGGCCATGCAAATGGTCGATGCACCGGTGTCCGGAGGCGTTGGCGGGGCCGCAGCCGGCACCCTGACTTTCATGGTGGGCGGCAGTGAAGAGGCATTCGCGGCCGCCAGGCCGTTTCTCGATATCATGGGCAAAACCATCGTCCATGCGGGCGGGGCCGGAAACGGGCAGGCGGCCAAGATCTGCAACAACATGATCCTCGGCATTTCGATGATCGGTGTCTGTGAAGCATTTGTACTTGGGGAAAAGCTGGGCCTTGATGCTCAGAAACTGTTCGACATTTCTTCCACCGCTTCGGGGCAATGCTGGTCGCTGACCTCCTATTGCCCGGTGCCCGGGCCACTGCCGTCGTCTCCGGCGAACCGGGACTACCAGCCCGGATTTGCGGCAGCCATGATGCTGAAAGATCTGAAACTGGCCCAGGAAGCTGCCAGCAGTGCAGGGGCGGCGACTCCTCTGGGAGCAGAGGCATCTGCGCTTTACAGCCTGTTCTGCAACGCGGGCGGGGACGAAAAGGACTTCTCCGGCATCGTGAATTTCCTCCGGGGATCTTTATGAACAAAATCTGAATCAGACCCGTCAAACACCCTTTGAATGTTAACGAATGATTCAGTGTGTCTCTTAAGCGGATTTTAGAAACAGTCGTCTAGATTGCTGATCAAGGCGGGAAAATATCCGTCCAACAACAGGTACTACAAGAGGCGCAATCAAATGATCACCGCAAGTAGGGCAGTCGAAGCTGTGTCACCGGGCGAAGCGGAAGAAGCGGAAATCAAACCGCTTTATCTTGAAGCTCTGACCCTCGTTGAAAGGCTGCACCGTCGTCTTCTGGACGTCATCAAGGACGAGTTCGACCGGATGGGCCGGTCCGATGTCAACAGCGTGCAGGCTTTGCTGCTGTTCAACATTGGCGATGCCGAACTGACCGCCGGCGAGCTGCGCACCCGTGGCTACTATCTCGGATCAAACGTGTCCTACAACCTGAAGAAACTGGTTGAGACCGGCTACATTCACCATCAGCGCTCCCGCATGGACCGTCGGTCCGTCCGCGTCAGCCTGACGGACAAGGGCCAGGAAGTGGCAAAGATCGTCAATGATCTTTATGAGCGCCACATCCTGTCCGTGGAACAGGTCGGAGAAATCGGTTCGGAAGACTTTGTTGTTCTCAACAAATCCCTGCGCCGTCTTGAGCGCTTCTGGACCGATCAGATTCTCTACCGCTTGTAATTTTGCGGTTCATCTGGATGTCAAAGCGCCGCCCATTGGGATCCCCAATGGGCGGCGCTTGGTTTTTGTGAACGTTTTTTACCGGTCTCACGGGATTGTGCGTTTGCCCGCGGCTGTCTTGCAACCATCTCCGCCTATGGATGGGTGGCTGTCATGAAATCAGGGGTTTCCGCATTGGTGTCTGCTGCTTCGCGAGGGCAACCGACATTTTGTGGTCACAAAAAAATGGCCTGTTCAGCGCTGGTGGCCCTGGCATGGTTAAAAAATCATGCGATTTGTTAAGGCCCATTCGTTACAAGACAAGGTTGACGCTCGGGGCACCCCGAAGATACATCGGCCTTATGCCGTGTGCTAAATCGGCCTGAACGATGAGAAGACAATGTTGAAGGCGCAGCGAAAGAGGTTGGCAATGCACCTTGCAGCCGGACAATCCGGGACACATCCCCTCTCCGGAAAGAGGACGGGAAAAACGTTTTTGAGCGTTTGCGCCATGGGACTAGGAGCCCTTTTGGCCGGAACCCTGTCTGCAAGCGCCCAGACCGCGCTGCAATCGCTGCAGCAGAACCGCCAGAACGTTGAGTGGACCGACAATTTTGATATCGCCACAGACCACATCACCGAAGTAAAGTCGTCCGCGCCGACCCTGTCGCCGCAAACCGCCGACTATATGGCTGTCGCCATTGACCGCTACCAGGGGATTGTCCAGGCGGGGGGCTGGGGGACTGTGAGCGGGGGCGGCAAAGCCCTGCGCATCGGGGTGCGCGACCCGCGCGTTGTGGAATTGCGCCGCCGCCTGATGGTGTCCGGCGATCTGGAGCAGCAGGCCGGCCTCTCCGATACGTTCGATTCCTATGTGGATGCGGGCTTGCGGCGGTTTCAGCTGCGCCACGGCCTGATCCCGGACGGGGTCATGGGCGAGGACACAGTCAAGGCGCTCAACATCCCGGCGGATGTGCGGCTGCGCCAGCTGGAAACCAATCTGGTCCGCGTCAAGTCCATGTCAAGCTTCCTGGGCGACCGCTATGTGATGGTCAATATCCCGGCTGCCGAGATCGAGGCTGTGGAAAACGGCCGGGTCCGCTCCCGCCATACGGCGGTAGTCGGCAAGATTGACCGGCAGACCCCGATCCTGAACAGCAAGATCTACGAACTGAATTTCAATCCCTACTGGACGGTTCCGGTTTCCATCATCCGCAAGGACCTGATCCCGAAGATGAAGGAAGACCCCCAATATTTGGCCAAGAACAACATCCGCATCTTCGACTGGAGCGGCAACGAACTGTCCTGGCAGCAGATCGACTGGAACACCGATGAAGCGACACAGTACCGCTTCACTCAGGACCCGGGTGCGGAAAACTCTCTCGGCTCGGTGCGGATCAATTTCCACAACAAGCATCAGGTCTATCTTCACGACACGCCGTCCAAGACCCTGTTCGGCGAAGGCTACCGCTTCCATTCCTCCGGTTGTGTCCGGGTTCAAAACGTGCGCGAGCTGGTAACCTGGCTGCTGCAGTCGACCACGCCGGACTGGGACCGGTCGCGGGTGGATGAAGTCATCCGGACCGGAGAGCGGGAAGACGTGAAGCTGAAAAAAACCATTCCGCTTTACCTGACCTATGTGACGGCCTGGGCCAATGCGGATGGTGTGGTTCACTTCCGCGAAGACATCTATAACCGGGACGATCTGTCCGGGACCGGAAGCCAAGCCCGCCTGTAAAGCCAAGACGGGTCTATCGAGCTCTTCTAGAAACGCCGGTCTTGATCAGTTCGGCGTTTCGTGGCTTTTTGGGGCAAAGCAAAGCCGGAGTAACAGCATGAGTCGCGAGCCGCGGCCGGGCGAGATCTATCTTGAATTTCATCCGATCGGTCAGCAGGTGAAAGTCACCGCGATCGACGCGGCGACCGGCATTGAAGTCTCCACCTTCGGTCCGGCCTCCGCCGCCCAGACGGATCTCAGGCGCATTGCGGTGCGCAAGCTGCAGCGGCGCATTGAGCAAGTCGCCGCCCAGAGCGCGCAACAGGCGGATCCGAACCTTTATTGATATCTTGATTGCGCCGCCGAACCGGAATCATTGGCTCCAAAGGCGCCCAATGCGCCCGCAAGTGTCGCAATCAAAATCGGCCGCGTCGCTATGCCTCTTGGTTCTTCTGAGGGGCTGTGTTAAGTCCTCGCGCCATGTTGCCGCCCGGCGGGCGCCCCCAGCAAACCGGGGTGCGGAGCCGGGGTCCGGTGCCCCGTATCTGAACACAAGGATCATGCGATGTCTTTGATGGAAAGCTCCGGCCCGTCTTCTTCCGGTTTCTTCACCCGCAGTCTTGCCGAGGCCGATGCGGATATTTTCGGCACCATTGAAAAGGAACTGGGGCGGCAGCAGCATGAAATCGAGCTGATTGCGTCTGAAAACATCGTCTCGCGCGCCGTTCTGGAAGCGCAGGGCTCGATCTTCACCAACAAATATGCCGAAGGCTATCCGGGCAAGCGCTACTATGGTGGCTGCGAATTCGCCGATATCGCCGAAACGCTGGCCATTGAGCGGGCCAAGGAACTGTTCGGCTGCCAGTTTGCCAATGTCCAGCCCAATTCCGGTTCCCAGATGAACCAGGCCGTGTTCCTGGCGCTGCTGCAGCCGGGCGACACCTTCATGGGCCTTGACCTGAATTCGGGTGGTCACCTGACCCACGGCTCGCCGGTCAACATGTCCGGAAAATGGTTCAACGTGGTCTCCTATGGTGTTCGCGAAGACGATCATCTGCTCGACATGGAAGAGATCGAGCGCCTGGCCCATGAACACAAGCCGAAGCTGATCCTGGCGGGCGGCACCGCCTATTCCCGCATCTGGGACTGGAAGAAGTTTCGCGAGATTGCCGACAGTGTCGGGGCTTATCTTATGGTCGACATGGCCCATATTGCCGGGCTTGTGGCCGGCGGCGTGCATCCTTCTCCGGTGCCCCATGCCCATGTGGTCACCAGCACCACGCACAAATCCTTGCGCGGACCGCGCGGCGGCCTGATCCTGACCAATGACGAGGTGATTGCCAAAAAGGTCAATTCTGCTGTCTTCCCGGGCCTTCAGGGCGGGCCGCTCATGCATGTGATTGCCGCCAAGGCGGTGGCCTTCAAGGAAGCGCTTCAGCCGGACTTCAAGGCCTATGCCCGCGCGGTTGCCGAGAATGCCAAGGCCCTGGCCGAAGCGCTGAAGGAAAACGGCTTCGATATCGTGTCCGGCGGCACGGACAATCACCTGATGCTTGTGGATCTGCGCCCGAAAAACGCAACCGGCAAGATTGCCGAAAAGGCGCTTGGCCGTGCCAACATCACCTGCAACAAGAACGGCATTCCGTTTGACCCGGAAAAGCCCTTTGTGACCTCCGGCGTGCGCCTTGGCACCCCTGCGGCCACCACACGGGGCTTCGGCGTTGCCGAATTCCGCGAAGTGGCCTCCCTGATCACGGAAGTTTTGGACGGTTTGAAAGCCGCAAACAGTGAAGAGGGCAATGCGGCGGTTGAAGCGGCCGTTAAAGCCAAGGTAGAAGCACTGACAGCCCGGTTCCCGATCTACGGGGAATGATCATAGCCGGCTCGCTCAGGAGCTTTGAAACATGAGATGTCCGTTTTGCGGGGGTGAGGAAACCCAGGTCAAGGATTCCCGCCCCACCGAGGACAACACAGCCATCCGCCGCCGCAGGATCTGCAACACCTGCGGCGGCCGCTTTACAACGTTCGAGCGGGTTCAGCTGCGCGAGCTGATGGTGCTCAAACGCTCCGGCCGCCGGGTGCCGTTCGATCGGGAAAAGCTGATGCGTTCCGTTCAGATTGCCGTGCGCAAGCGGCCGGTTGATCCGGACCGGATTGAGCGCATGGTCAGCGGCATTGTCCGCCAGCTGGAAAGCGCGGGCGAAAGTGAAATCACGGCAGAAACCATCGGAAACCACGTCATGGAAGGGCTGAAGGCCATCGATGATGTGGCCTATGTGCGCTTTGCCTCCGTTTACAAGAATTTCCGCGAGGCCAGGGATTTCGAAGCGCTGCTGGATGAACTCAGCGATTCCGAGGATCTCGAACAGGACCGCTGAGCGAAGAGTAGTATCGGACCTTCATGCCGCTTCAGGACACGATTGACAGCCGTTTCATGGCCGCCGCAGAACGTCTTGCCCGGAGGGGGCTTGGCCGGGTCTGGCCGAACCCTTCTGTTGCGGCCCTCATCGTGCGCACGGATAGCGGAACGCCGGTTCTGGCCGGACGCGGTGTGACTTCGCGGCCCGGGCTTGCCCATGCGGAGGTCAATGCCCTGCGCCAGGCCGGGGCCCTTGCGGCGGGGGCAACGTGCTATGTCACGCTTGAACCCTGTTCCCACTATGGCCGCACGCCGCCCTGTTCCCTGGCGCTGATCAAGGCGGGCGTCAAGCGGGTCGTTGTCGGTATGCTGGACCCTAACCCGCGTGTCGCGGGCCGGGGCGTGGCGATGCTGCGCGAGGCCGGAATTGAGGTTACGGTTGGGGTCCGGGAGGCCCGGATACGGGCTCTTTACACCGGGTTTGCCCTGCGCCAGCTGAAGCAGCGTCCGCAGGTGTTCTTGAAATTTGCCGCCTCGAAAGATGGCTATATCGGCCGGGCGGGGGAGGGGCAGGTCCGCATTTCAGGACCGCTCTCCATGCGCAAGGTGCACGGGTTCCGGGCCGAGTATGATGCCATTCTGGTGGGTTCGGGCACAGCCCTTGCCGATGATCCCCAGTTGACCTGCCGCCTGCCGGGACTGTCTGAACGATCGCCGGTGCGCGTCGTCGTCGACCGCTGTGCGCGCCTTCCGCTTGACTCGAAACTTGTGCGAACCTGTGCGGATGTGCCGGTCTGGCTGATCAGCGGCAATGATGCGGACCCGGACAAGCTGGCGCTGCTGGTGGCGGCTGGCATCAATGTGATCCGTGTGCCGGCGGCAGAGACGTCCATCGACCCGGCCATCCTTCTGGGCGCCCTGGCGACACGGGGCATCACGCGGGTTATGGTCGAGGGCGGCGCACGCATGGCGTCTGCTTTTCTCGCTGCGGACCTCGTGGATGATCTGTGCGTGGTGACCGGAGACACGACCATCGGCGCTGGCGGCATCTCTGCCTTGCACGGCATGAGCCTTGCGGATGTATGCGCCGACCCCAAATTTAAACGGATCGACGCCGGGCATTTCGGCTCCGACACCTACATTTATCTCAGACGGCGGGAAGCCTGACATGTTTACCGGCATTGTGACCGATCTCGGCGAAATCCTCTCCATTGACCCCATCCCGGCGGGACAGCGCACGCGGATCAAAACCGCCTATGACACACAGACCTTCGACATTGGCGCCTCAATTTCCTGCCAGGGTGTCTGCCATACGGTGACCGCCAAGGAGAATACAGCCGATGGCAACTGGTTCGAGGTTGAAAGCGCAGCGGAAACGCTGGCGCTGACAAATGTATCGCAGTGGAAAACCGGCCAGAAACTCAATCTGGAACGCTCCCTAACCCTGGGTGCGGAGCTGGGCGGCCATCTGGTGCTGGGCCATGTGGACGGGCTGGCGCGGGTCGTCAAACGGCAGGATCATCCGCAATCTGTCTATTTCCAGTTCGAGGCGCCGCGAGAGGCAGCCCCCTTCATCGCCAGGAAGGGCTCCGTGGCCCTTGATGGCACTTCGCTGACGGTCAATGAGGTGGACGGTACGCTGTTTTCCGTCTTTCTCATTCCGCACACGCTGGATGTGACCACGTGGTCCGCGCGCCAGACCGGAGACAGCGTCAATCTGGAAGTGGATATGATGGCTCGCTACGCGGCGCGGCTTGCGGAATTCCCCAAAGCCGGGTAGGGGACAACGCACCACCAGTGACCAACCGGCCAGAGCGCAGGCAGAGCGCGCCAGTTGATGCGGTAAGCATACTGTCAGGTTCTGGCTGCCCTGCAGGATTGAGACTGGACAAACCGGGACGGACATGGTTCCTGTCGCGGCCCTGAATAGGATATCATGACACATGAGCGCTGCACCGAAACTGCTGATCATTGAAGCCCGCTTCTATGAGGATCTCGCCGATGCCCTCGCCGAAGGTGCGGTCCAGGAAATCGAGGCTGCGGGTGCGCGCTTTGACCGGATCGCCGTTCCGGGCGTTCTGGAAATCCCGGCGGCACTGTCCATGGCCATGACGGCGATGGAAAATGACGGTGAGCTTTACGACGGTTTTGTGCTGCTGGGTGTGGTCATCCGCGGCGAAACCACCCATTACGACATTGTCGCCAACGAGTCGAACCGGGTCATCATGGACCTGATCGTCGATGCGGATCTTGCGGTTGGCAACGGTATTTTGACCGTTGAAAACAGCGACCAGGCCTGGGCCCGCGCAAAAGTGGGCGACAAGAACAAGGGCGGCGCAGCGGCAAGGGCGGCGCTTGACATGATCGCCCTGCGTGAACGGCTTGGAGTTTAAGAGAGCATGACCGGAAAAGCCGACCCGGAGAACCAGGCTAAGACTGTGCGCCCTGCCAATAAGCGCGGTGTTGCGCGGCTGGCCGCCGTGCAGGCCCTTTACCAGATGGATGTGGGCGGAGCGCCCCTGACCAGTGTGGTCAGCGAATTCACCGCCTTTCGCCTCGGCAAGGAAATCGACGGCGCACAATACCGCGACGCGGACGAGCAATGGTTCAAGCAAATTCTGGCCGGGGTGGTTCAGGATCAGAAATTCCTGGATCCCTATATCCACACGGCGCTGACGGAAGACTGGCCGCTGAAGCGGATCGACAGTCTCCTGCGCGCCATCTTGCGGTCCGGGTCTTATGAGCTGCTGCGCCGCAAGGATGTTCCGGCCAAGGTCATCATTTCCGAATATATCGACGTGACCAAAGCGTTTTTCGAAGATGACGAACCGGGTCTGGTCAACGGGGTTCTGGACCGGCTGGCCCATGAACTGCGCGACGCAGAGCTGGATGATGGCAAGGCGGATGGTATCAGCTGATCATGGCTGAAGGGCGCCCCGGGGAGTTTGAACTGATCAAGGCGTATTTTGCGCCTCTGGCCGGGGAGCCGGGCAGCCTTGGCTTGAGCGATGATGCAGCTGTTCTGGCACCCGCGCCCGGATGCGAGCTGGTTCTGACCAAGGACCTGCTGGCCGCCAATGTTCATTTTTTTGAAAATGATGCGCCCGAGGCCATCGCGGCCAAGGCCCTTAGGGTAAACCTGTCCGATCTGGCTGCCAAGGGCGCCCGTGCCCGGGGCTATCTGCTCGGCCTGGCCTTGCCCGAGGACTGGACGGAGGACTGGCTGCGCCGGTTCTGCCTGGGGCTGACGGCGGATCAGGCTGCCTATAACATCACGCTTCTGGGCGGGGACACCATCCGTTCTTCAAACGGCCTGCAGATTTCCGTCACCGCGCTTGGGGAAGTGGAGGCGGGGCAGGCCGTGCGCCGTTCCGGGGCCCGGCCGGGGGATGTGCTCTTCGTGTCGGGAACCATTGGCGATGCGGCTGCGGGGCTTCTGGCCCGCCTGGATCCGCTTCTATGCCGCGAAAACGGGCTCACCGCGCAGGAGGAGCAGCATATTCTCGACCGGTATTTGCTGCCCCGGCCCCGGCAATGTCTGGCGGATCTGTTGCGCACCCATGCCACCGCAGCCATGGATGTTTCGGACGGGTTGCTGGCCGACAGCAGGCATATGGCGCAGGCCTCTGGCGCCGGGCTTGAGATCCATATGGAAAAAGTTCCGCTGTCCGATGCCCTGCGCGCGCTCAGAACCCGTGCGGCCGGGATCTTCGCAAATTGTCTGAATGGCGGCGATGACTACGAAATTCTGGCAACGGTGCCTGCTGATGTCTCGGCAGAGTTCCAGCGCAAGGCCTTCGCGCTTGGCTGCGATATGGCCGCCATTGGCTGTGTGACGGACGGGCCGGGAGAGGTTTCGCTGCTGCAGGACGGGCATCCTGTTAAGACCGGTGAAGACGGCGGGTTTACGCATTTCTAAAGCGTGCCACCTTTGTTTGGTACCAAACCATTTCGTCTTTGAGCCGGCATGTTTGATGTCAGGCAGCGAAAGAAAGACGCGATGAACGCGGCTTTCGCCAGCGGCGGAGTCCGGACAGCGTGACGCGTCCGGGTCAAAGTCTTTCCTTTCAAGAGAGCTTCGCGTCATGCTAGGGCATGTCCTGCTGGCGATCTGACTGCGACGCCGCTGCTTCTCTTGGCCAACCCCGAAAGCTGATCCCAAAATGACCGCTGCACAGGCTTCCTCTGTTGAGACTCCTTTTGTCGATGACCGTCTTGCCAAACGCAATGCCGTTCTTTTGGCTCTTGCCCAGGCGCTGGGCGGGGCATCTGCATCCATCGTGATCGCGACCGGGCCGCTCGTCGGCTACATGATGTTGGAGGACGACAAGTCCCTGGCAACCCTGCCGGTCTCCGCGATGGTTCTCGGCACCGCCTTTGGCACCATTCCGGCGGGCATGATCATGCGCCGCTTCGGCCGCCGGGCCGGGTTCACCGGGGCTGCTTTCCTGGGGATCTGGTCCGGCCTACTGGCCGCCTTTGCGGTTTATCTGGATCAGTTTGTCCTGTTTGCCCTGGCCTGCTGCCTGGGCGGTATTGCCGGCGCTTTTGTCCAGCAATACCGATTTGCCGCCGCTGATACGGCCAGTGACGCGTTCAAGCCCAAAGCCATCTCCTGGGTGCTGGCCGGGGGCGTTCTGGCCGGGGTGGTTGGTCCGCAAACGGTCATTGCCACCAAGGACCTGTTTGCCCCGCTGCTGTTTGCCGGGACCTATCTGGCACAGGCCGGACTGGCGCTGGCGGCCCTGTGCCTCGTCGCCTTTGTCAAGATTCCGAAGCCGCCCCGCCAGTCCCGGGTCCAGGCTGGAGGCCGTCCGCTCAAGGAGATCATGCTGCAGCCCCGCTTTGGTGTGGCGGCCGCCTGCGGGATCTGCTCCTATGCGCTCATGAGCCTGGTCATGACCGCAACGCCTTTGGCTATGATCGGTTGCGGCTTTTCCGAAACACAGGCGGCGCTTGGCATTCAGTGGCATGTGCTGGCCATGTTCGGGCCTAGCTTTTTCACCGGTGGCCTGATCACGCGGTTTGGCAAGGAACGGATTGTTGCCATTGGCCTGGCATTGCTTGCCGGTTGCTCTGCGGTGGCGCTGACCGGCATTGACCTGGCGCATTTCTGGGGCGCACTGATCCTGTTGGGGCTCGGCTGGAATTTCGGTTTTATCGGCGCAACCGCCATGCTGACCGATACCTACCGGCCCGAAGAGCGCAATCTGGTGCAGGCGGTCAATGATTTTCTCGTCTTTGGCTGTGTTGCAGCCGCTTCTTTTTCCTCCGGGGCCCTGTTGAATGCGTTTGGCTGGTTCGCCGTCAACATGCTGGTTTTCCCGTTTGTTGTGCTGTGCACAGGACTTCTTGTCTGGCTCGTTTTGGCTGAAAGACGAGGCGTTACAACCGGTTAAAGCATTCTCGAAAAAAGCCCTCGCTGGTGCAGCATATTTACTGCGGTGCATCAAATAAATTACGTAGCGTAATTTAAAAATTAAACGATGGGAGAGCTTGACGAGCCAAGCTGCTTTGCTGCTATCGTGTGGGTCTTCACGTCAGGGAATGGCCGTGAAGTGCAGTCAGGCGGCCAAAAATACAATGAAATCAGTCCGCCGTAGCTCTGGGAGGAAGCATGATCGAGCTTGTTGTCATCATTGTTTGTGGCCTCTTGTCCATCGCCTATGGCGCCTGGGCCATTCAGTCCGTCATGGCGGCGGATGCGGGCAATGCCCGTATGCGGGAAATCGCAGAAGCGATTCAGGAAGGCGCCGGTGCCTATCTCAACCGTCAGTATACAACCATCGCCATTGTCGGAGCGGTTGTGTTCGTTCTGGCCTGGATCCTATTGTCCGGTCCGGCGGCCATCGGGTTTGCCATTGGGGCAGTTCTGTCCGGAGCAGCCGGCTACATCGGAATGATGGTCTCGGTCCGCGCCAATGTGCGCACGGCCCAGGCCGCCAGCCAAAGCCTCGGGGCAGGGCTGGAAATTGCGTTCAAGGCCGGTGCCGTCACCGGCCTTTTGGTTGCCGGCCTCGCGCTGTTGGGGGTCGCCGTCTACTATGCGCTGCTGACGGGAGTGATGGGCTACCAGGCCACCGACCGGACCGTGATCGACGCGCTCGTGGCCCTGGGCTTCGGGGCTTCCCTGATTTCCATCTTCGCCCGTCTTGGCGGGGGCATCTTCACCAAGGGCGCTGATGTCGGCGGTGATCTGGTCGGCAAGGTGGAAGCGGGCATTCCTGAAGATGATCCGCGCAATCCGGCCACCATTGCCGACAATGTGGGTGACAATGTCGGCGACTGTGCGGGCATGGCTGCGGATCTGTTTGAAACCTATGCGGTGACTGTCGTGGCCACCATGGTTCTGGCCTCGATCTTCTTCACCGGAACCCAGGCAACGGATCTGATGCTGCTACCGCTGTTAATCGGCGCCAGCTGTGTGGTGACGTCCATCATCGGAACGTTTTTCGTCAAGCTGGGCGTGAACAATTCCATCATGGGGGCGCTCTACAAGGGCTTTATCGCTACAGCGGTGCTTTCCGCCGTCGCCCTGGCCGTGATTGTGTTTGGCTGGCTTGGAGGCGGCACCGAATACACCACCTCCGGCGGCACCACTTTCAGCGGGTTTGACCTCTTCATCTGCGGTCTGGCCGGTCTGGTTGTCACCGGGCTGATCATCTGGGTGACGGAGTATTATACAGGCACGGAATACCGGCCGGTCCGCTCTATTGCCCAGGCCTCGGTCACCGGCCACGGCACCAATGTGATCCAGGGGCTCGCGGTCTCGCTGGAGGCCACGGCGCTGCCAGCCATCATCATCATTGCCGGGATTCTGGTGACCTACAGCTTTGCCGGGTTGTTCGGCATTGCCATTGCGGTGACCACGATGCTGGCCCTTGCGGGCATGGTGGTGGCGCTTGATGCCTTCGGTCCGGTCACCGATAATGCCGGGGGCATTGCGGAAATGGCCGAATTGCCGGACGAAGTGCGTACGACCACGGACGCGCTGGATGCGGTCGGCAACACCACCAAGGCGGTCACCAAGGGGTATGCCATCGGCTCGGCTGGGCTCGGGGCGCTGGTGCTCTTTGCTGCCTATACCGAGGATCTGAAATACTTTTCCAGCACTGCTGAAGAAGGATCAATCTTCGCGGGCATCAATGTGGATACCCTGTTTTCTCTCTCCAACCCCTATGTGGTGGCCGGCCTCCTGTTTGGTGGCCTGCTGCCCTATCTCTTCGGCGGCATTTCCATGACCGCCGTCGGACGGGCCGCCGGGGCCGTGGTGGAGGAGGTCCGGCGCCAGTTCAAGGAAAAGCCGGGCATCATGCAGGGCACGGAACGACCGGATTACGGCCGGGCGGTGGACATGCTCACCAAAGCGGCGATCCGGGAAATGATCATTCCCTCGCTGTTGCCGGTTCTGTCGCCCATCGTCGTCTTCTATGTGGTGCGCGTGGTGGCAACCCCGGCCGATGCCTTTGCCGCCCTGGGGGCCATGCTGCTCGGGGTGATCGTCACCGGCCTCTTCGTCGCCATCTCCATGACCGCTGGTGGCGGCGCCTGGGACAACGCCAAGAAGTCGTTTGAAGACGGCTTCACCGACAAGGACGGTGTGACCCACCAAAAAGGCGGGGAGGCCCACAAGGCCTCGGTGACCGGCGACACGGTCGGCGATCCTTACAAGGATACAGCCGGGCCAGCCGTGAACCCCATGATCAAGATCACCAACATCATGGCCCTCCTGCTCCTGGCCATCCTGGCCCATTGACAAACGCAAATCCGGCCGGGCGTCTGCCCGGCCGGCCGCTTTTGAGGGGGCGAGGATCTGAGCTATGTATAAGGTTGATGAAATTGGTTTTCCTCCTGTCGCGAGTGAGCGTCCGTTGAACCCGACCTAACATGTTGCCGTTTGGTGCCTTAAGTGTCCACTTATCTAAATGGACATTTAAGGGCCCTTAATGAGTAAGCGAAGAAAGCGGCGGAGCTGGTCTGATGAGGAGAAGCGGGAGATCTGCGCGCAAGCGGTTCTTCCCAGTGCATCGGTT